>JAZSNA010000006.1:0-48688 GCA_045536135.1 Alphaproteobacteria bacterium | reverse complement strand
AATTGTATACAAGGGCTTGGAAAGGGGAGGCGTCTCTCCCCTTTCTTTTTTTATTTTTATAAATATCTTTCTTGCTATCTTGAAAAAAATGGATTAAAATCCTAAGTAGAGTTTTTTGTTAACCGAGGGGAAAAGGATATGCGTATTTATAATAAAACAGATTTACCGATTGAAAATGGCTATTCCATTTTTTCATGGAATGATTTTGATGAAGCGTGTGATTTGTTCGGAACGGAAATAAAAAAAATTATTGCCGGCGGACGACGTGTTTGTTTAATTGGGGCTGCTCGGGGGGCGTTGCCTTTGCTGACGGCAATTTCTCATCAAACAGGGATTCGGGATATATCGGTAGTTCAACTTCAAATGACCAATTCAGATAAGCCGTATGATTATGGAGATGTGCGGGTTTTACTTTCATCTATTCGGGCGGATTTTGATGACTTTATTCTGTTGGAAGATGTTTTATATCGTGGAAATACGGCGAATAAAATCGTTGAAATCCTAAAAGGACAAGGAAAAAATGTATTGGCTGTATTTTCTTTGATTGTTGATCGGGACTATCAAAAAAACGGACCGATAATAGATAATCAAATTCCTGTATTCGGGTTTCGTCAAACGCCTTCGTTAAATTGGATATTATTTCCATGGGAACGGGAAAACTTTAAATTATTAAAACCCTAGCTTTTATCGTTTTTGCCGATATATATCAGCGGAATACTAATTAAAGAAAATAAATATTTAACAATAAATCCAAAAGTGAAGATTTGTAAAATCGTACTCCAAGGATAACTGTATGCAAATGCAATTAAGCAGAAAATGATATTGTCTATGGGGGTGCTGAATGTATTACTGATTAAAACACGTCCCCATTTGTGTCTTGACTTAAAGCGTTTGACATACAGATGATAAACTTCCGTATCAATCAATTCGCTGACAATTTGGGCAATAATAGATGCAAAAACAATACGCCATACAGGACTTAATGCCGTATCAAAGGATGCGGAGGCTGGTGATTGAGGGTCGCCGGGGAAAAAAGATACGAAATAAAGGTAAAATGCCATAAATAAATTCATTAACGCCGAAAACCAAATGCATTTTGTTGTAATCTTTTTACCGGTTTCCCGATGAACCAAATCTCGCAATGTAAAAGTGAGTGGATATAAAAAAACACCCATATCAACGGCAAAATTTCCAACAAAACCGACCTTTGTACTGGTAATGTTTGAAATTAACTGCATTGAAACATATGTTATAATATAAAATACGCCAAATGAATTCATAGTGCAGATTATGTCATAAAATAATTTTTTTGTCAAATAGTTATCTGTTTTTATGGCGAATAATTAATTTTTCTATTTCAATTATGCTTAAAACAATAAGTGACAGAATCAAGATATATCCCCAATGACATATAGTCAGTGCAGATGTTTTAAACAAAAGCTGGAATAAAGAGGTGTAAGTGAAAATTATTTGAAGTACAATCATTCCAATAGTCCCCCATAACATCGGTTTATTTTGGGTAAGGCTTGTCTTGAAAATAGAAGTCTCCCAAGAACGGCAGGAAAACATAAATAAAATTCCGATAAAAACGATTAAATTAACAATAAATGTTCTGGATTGTTCAAGGTTGTAGGATATATTCAGTGATTGATAAAATCCGATAAAGCAAATAAAAGTTATAATTAAGGTCATATTAATCATTCTTAATAGAATTGGTCGAGTAATAATCGGAATACTTGCGGAACGCGGTTTTCGGCTCATAATATCCTTTTCAATCGGTTCAAAGGAAAACATCATCCCCAGAAATATTGTGGTGACCATGTTTATCCATAAAATCTGTACCGGAAGTATCGGAAGTTGAAGACCTAATAAGATGGCAATCATAACGATAAATGCTTCGGCAAAGGATGTCGGAAGTGTCCATAATATAAATTTAATCAGGTTATCAAAAATGCCTCGACCGTGTTCAATCGCTTTTTCAATTGTAGTGAAATTATCATCCGTTAAAACAATGTCAGACGAATCTTTTGCAACTTCGGTTCCCGTAATGCCCATAGATATACCGATATTGGCTTGCTTTCTTTATATTGCTCGGATTATAAATCGTTTCTTTCGAAAATCAAGTTTTTTTAAGAATGTCGTTGACAAAGAAAATAATTTATTATATAACATAAAAAGTGGAGTTAATTATGTTTTTTAACAATAAAACTTTTTTGCAGACAACGACAACAACCCCTTGGGGGGTATAGTTCTTCATTTCTTATTTCAAAAAATCAAAATTTTAATTTAACTCTTAATTATCAACAAAGGATTTATAATGCAAAACTATGATATCAGTGAACTACGGCATTCTTGTCAACATATAATGGCTCAGGCCATTTGTAATTTATTCCCCGGTGTTAAAATGGCGATGGGACCGGCGACAGAAGATGGGTTTTATGGTGATTTTGATTTTCCGGAAGGCGTGGTTTTATCTATTGATGATTTGCCTAAAATTGAAGCAGAAATGAAACGGATTATTGAAACTCGGGTTCCGCTTAAAAAAGAAGAACTTTCAGTTGATGAAGCTCGTCAATTATTCAAAGATAATCCCTATAAACAAGAATGGCTTGATGAAATTGAAAAACGAGGCGAAAATGTGACTGTTTATTGGACTGGTGATCAATTCGTTGATTTATGCCGAGGACCACATGTCGGATATGTGTCTGATATTAAAGCGTTTAAGTTATTAAAAGTGGCGGGCGCTTATTGGCATGGGGATTCTAAAAATAAAATGTTAACCCGTGTGTATGGAACGGCTTTCCCGTCCAAGCAGGAATTAAGTGATTATTTGAATATGTTGGAAGAAGCCGCTAAACGGGATCATCGTAAAATCGGGGCTGCAATGGATTTGTTTCATTTTGAGCCGGAATATGCTCCGGGATCCGTTTTTTGGCATGATAAAGGTGCTCGTATCTATCGTAAAATGATTGAATATATGCGACGCAGACAGGAAAATAACGGATATGAAGAAGTTATTACACCGGCTGTTATGGACAGATGTTTATGGGAAACTTCCGGACATTGGGATAAATACGGCGCTCATAACTATTCCGGAAAAACCGAAGATGATAAAATGTTTTGTATTAAACCGATGAATTGCCCCGGCGGATTGCTTGTGTATAAACAAGGAATAAAATCCTATCGCGATTTACCGCTTCGGATGGCTGAATTTGGTAAGGTTCATCGTTATGAGGCTTCCGGCTCTTTGATGGGGATTATGCGGGTTCGTGAATTTACTCAAGACGATGCACATATTTTCTGTACCACAGAACAAATGGAAGACGAGTGTATGAAAGCAACTCGTTTAATCTTTGATATTTATAAAGATTTTGGGTTTGAAAATGTTCGCATTAAACTTTCGACCAGACCGGATAGTGTGTATCGTATCGGTAGTGATGAGATTTGGGATATTTCGGAAAAAGCGTTGGCAAATGCCTTGGAACACAACGGATATGCATACGAATTAAATCCGGGGGAAGGTGCTTTTTACGGACCCAAATTGGAATTCGTGTTGAAGGATGCAATCGGACGGGATTGGCAATGCGGAACAATTCAAATGGATATGAATTTGCCGGAACGGTTCGATATTTCCTATATCGGAGAGGATGGACAAAAACATCGTCCCGTCATGCTTCATCGGGCATTATTTGGTTCTATTGAACGTTTTATGGGTATCTTGATTGAAAATTGTGCCGGTAAATTACCGCTGTGGTTGTCTCCGCAACAAGTTGTGGTTTGTCCGGTTGTGTCGGAATTTAACGGATACGCTGATGAAATTGTTTCTCAATTACGAAAGGCCGGTTTGACTGCCGTGGCTGATCAAAGTGCCGAAAAAATCAGTTATAAAATCAGACAGCATTCTGTGGAAAAAATTCCATTGATTGTAATTGTCGGAGCTAAAGAAGCAGAAAACAAGACGGTGACTATTCGTCGTTTAGGGGTTGAAAAACAGGAAACAATGTCGTTGGATGATTTTGTGAAAACTGTTTCTGTTGAAGCTCAAATGCCATCTATGGATAAATAACTAGTTATAGTATAAAAAAACTTGATTTTAAAAATAGAGTTGATATATTGTGGGTCATGAAAAAAAATATACATAAATTTTACATTTTTTTAATGGCCCACTTATTTATTTGGACAGCTATTCCGTTGCTTCGGGGTAGTATGCCGATGGATAGCTTGGAAGCCATTATTTGGGGACAGAGTGAGTTTTGGGGTAATCCGAAACATCCGCCTTTTTCGGGTTGGGTTGCTAATGTCTTTTTTAGTTGTTTGGGACAAAGTGATTTTTCAATTTACTTCTTGTCTCAAATTTTTGTTATTATCGGTTTAATCTATATCTATAAAATTGCCCGATTATTTTTATCGGAAGAAAAATCGCTGTTTTCCGCTTTGTTGATGGAAGGAGTGATTTATTATACTTTTCAATCTACGGAATTTAATGTGAATGTGATTTCTTTGGCTTTGTGGCCAATGTGTTCTTTTTATTTATATCAATCAGTTAAATATAATAAGTTAAAGTATTGGTTTATACTTGGAGTTGTTGTCGGATTAAATATTTTAAATAAATATACTGCCGGATTATGGTTGATTGGAATGTTGTTATATTTATTATTTAATTTGAATCAATTCAAAAATTGGCGTCTTTATTTTTCTGGATTGGTTGCTTTGTTGATTATTTGTCCTCATTTATTTTGGTTGTATGAAAATGATTTTATTACTTTAAATTATATTGGGGACAGAACTTCAAAGACGGATTTTAACCTCATGGGACATTTTATCTATCCGATTAAATTTTTAATTGCACAAATGTTATCATCTTGTTTGCTTTTATTCGGGTTTGCCATTCTTTGGTTAAAAGGAAAAAAAGAAAAGCGAATTATTTCAAAGGATGATAAAAAGTTTGTTTGGTCAATGTTTTTTCCGATATTTGTTTTCCCGCTGATTGCTCTGTTAAGTGGAAATGCTGTAAAAAGTATGTGGGGATATCCAATGATTTATATGGCAGGGATTATCTTGTTCCTTTATTTCCCTTTTAAAATTAAGTCAGAAAAATTGGCTTATGTGATTCTTTATTCAATTATGGGGATTAGTGTAGTTTTATCTGTGTTTAAGATTTTAAATACTCGAAGTGTTCGATTTCATTTTCCGATTGAAACTTTTGTAGAAGAAATACAAAATCGTTGGGATGAAAAATATCCGAATTTAAAGATAAAATATGTGGGCGGATATATTTGGTATACTTCCATAATATCTCTGTATCATCCGAATCAACCAATTCCGATTTTATCCGATAAATATAAAGTCGATTATCCGATAATTATAATTGATGATTCGGCAAATAAAATGGAAAATCCGATAAAGGCGGAAGTTGAAGTTAAAAACTATTTTGGCAAGAAAAAAAAGTATAATTATTTTTACGAGATAAGAAATGGAAATAATTTACAATTCTGATGACTTTGGAATATCAAAAGGGACAAATCAGGCGATTTTAAAGGCCTTTACACAGGGGTGCTTAAATTCAACCAGTCTGATGGTTAATTTAAAGTATACATCGGATGCGCTTAAATTATTGCCGAAATTAAAAGGAATGAAGATTGGATTACACTTGAATTTAACCAATGAAAAACCGCTTTCAAATCCGAATGATATACCTCTTCTGGTTAATAAAGATGGTCGGTTTAGGCATGGTTTTTTATCGTTGTTTATAACCTCTTTACTTCATCCGATTTCATTTAAACGGCAGGTTGAACGTGAGGTTGAGGCTCAAATTTTATATTTAAAAAATAAAAATATTCCTATTGAACATATTGCTTCTCATCGTTATTCGCATATGATACCGTCTGTTTTCAAGGTTGTTAAAAAAATGGCGGATAAGTATCAAATAAAAAGAATTCGAGTAATGAATGAAAATATATTTAAAACAATGATTTGGAATAAGGATATTCGTTTTTTATTTAACTTAAATATTATTAAATATATTGTTTTAAAGTCTTTTGCTTTTTATAATCATTATAAGACGGATACTTATTTTTATTCAATTTTATATACCGGTTGTATCTTTTATGAACGGGTAAAGGCATTAAGACCGATTAACG
This sequence comes from Alphaproteobacteria bacterium, assembly GCA_045536135.1. Classification (GTDB taxonomy): domain Bacteria; phylum Pseudomonadota; class Alphaproteobacteria; order CAAHEQ01; family UBA3637; genus JAZSNA01. The sequence goes on along the minus strand of JAZSNA010000006.1, from coordinate 42,548 downwards.
GTTTTAAAAGAATAGAAATCGGATTACATCCGAATATTATTGAAATAGATCAAAATTATTTGGATGATATTTTTGATAAAGATGTTTTATCTCAAACACGCAAATTTGAATTAAAAATGTTATTGAATAGGGGGCGAGAAAATGAAAAAGTTTAAACAAGAACATTTAATTCGGTTTCATGAATGCAGTTATCACATGAAATTAAAGGTTTCATCTGCTTTAAATATGTTTCAGGATATTGCCTCTAATCATGCTAATCAATTAAATATCGGGTATGATTATTGTTCTTCCAGGCAAATGACTTGGGTGGCGATCGGATATCATGTCAAGATTAAAAAATTACCGTCTCCGGATGAAAAAACTCTTTTGACGACATGGATTTCCGATGTGATGACGGCAAAGACTTCCAGATGTTTTTCTTTAAAATCATCAGATGGAAAGGAAACATTTATTACGGCAACTTCATATTGGGCATTATTGGATTTAAAAACTCTTCGTCCTTTGCGTATTCGGGACAGTTTTCCGAATAATGATATTTTTAATCATGTCGGTTCTGTGATTAATATGAAAAAAATAGAACCGATTGAAAAAGTGACTTATCAAAAAGAAAAAGAAGTTTGTTTAGGGGATATTGATGTTAATCGTCATATGAATAACGCTTTTTATGTCGATTGGGCCATTGATGGATTACCTTTGGAATTTTATGAAAAATATACAATTAAGGAATTAAATATATTATATAAAAAGTCAGCCTTGCTTGGGGAAAGGGTTTTAATTAAAGTTTATCGTCATCGTCTTAAAACGCTGCATCAACTTGTTAATGCTGATAATCCGACACAAATTTATGCTATTTTAGAATTTCGATGGGCAAAAAGAGGCGTGAACGGAACGCAAAATTCTTAAAAAATTATCATCTTCCGGAATTATGTTTAATGTATTTGGCTTTTCCAAAAGCTTTAAAATATCGTCTTTTGTCGGGACTGCTTGCGGATAGAAGTGGCGACAAAAGGCACAAATTGAATCAAGGTAAACTTCATTTGTTCGAGTATCATATCCAATATCGGTTAGAATTGTTTTAATACCTTTGATTGGGGATAAAACCTGTGGGTTATACCACCGACCGATGCCGTTTTGGGCTAATTGTTCCCAAGGGAAGAAAATGCCCGGATCCGGCTTGCGGTTAGGGGCAATGTCTGAATGTCCCAAGACGGTTATATCCGGATATTTTTTTATAATTTTTTCGGATAATCGAATCAAGGATTGAATTTGTTTTTCACTGTATGGTGTTTGCCCCAAAGATTTATTATAAATTTCAATACCGATACTGTATGGATTTAAATTTTCTATTCCGCCCCAAAAACTTTTGCCGGCATGATAAGCAATTAAATCTTCGTTTGTATGATGGATAATTGTTCCGTCTTCATCAATTAAATAATGAACGGACAAATTTTCGTCTGACAATAACTTCAACATTTCGGAAGTGGTCAGAGCATAACAATGTAAAATTAAAAAAGTAGGTTTTTGGAAACGTTTGTTTAACATAAGAAAAATTTAACATTTTATTTTTTTTCTGTCAAATTATTTATTTCTTGATTTTTTTTGATTATGTGATAGCATGAGATTCGTTAAAGGAGGAAATTATGAAATTAGTTTTAACATGTGCTTTTGCAATTTTTGCCGTTGCTATTTCTGCTCAAACGCCAGATATGGTTGACGGACGGCCTCAAGTCGATCCAACAGTTCAAGCTGAACGTTTAACCAGAAGATATCAAAGAATGTCTGTGGAACAATTAGTTCAACGTCAAGAGAAGTTGGAAAAGATGCTTGAAAGACTTTCTGCATCTGAAAAACCTGAAATGCAAGAAAGAGTAGAACGTTTCCAATCAGAATTAGAAATTATCAATGCTGTTTTGGAAGAAAAGGGTAATGAATAAGTATGAAAAAAAAACTTTCTTATTCGATTAAGGAAGAAATTTGGAGTAGCGCCATTCACGGATTTGGAGCCGTTTTTGGCGTTGCTTCTTTAGCGATTCTGGTCGTTTTGGCCTCTGTTTTCGGAAATGTATGGTCTATTGTTTCTTGTGCCATATTTGGGGCATCTATGATTTTGATGTATTCAGCATCAACAATATATCATGCAATTCCTTTTCCAAATGCAAAAAAAGTTTTAAAAAAAATTGATCATATTGCAATTTATTATCTGATTGCCGGAACATATACACCGTTTTTGTTGGTTTTAATGAATAATTCCTTTGGTTGGACAATGTTTGGGATTGTTTGGGGATTAACCTTAATCGGAACTTTCTTGAAGCTGTATTTGCCGGCAAATGGGACAAAAATTTGGTCGATAGGTCTTTATTTGGCTATGGGATGGATGGTCGTTTTTTCCGGAAAACGCTTGTTTGATATTATGCCGACCGTTGGATTAGTCTTTTTGGTGCTCGGTGGTCTTTTTTATACCTTAGGTGTTGCTTTTTATGTGTGGAAAAGTAAGGCATATATGCATGCGGTGTGGCATGGATTTGTTTTACTTGGTTCCATGATGCACTTTTTTGCCATCTTGTTTTCTTGTGTGTTTTTAAATTAAAAGATTGATAAAAATGGAAGTTCGTCGGGCTCGTGCTATTTTGATTACACCGGAAAATCGGCTTGTTTTGATTAAACGGAAAAAACCTGGGGTTTTATATTATGTCTTACCCGGTGGATGTATTGAAGACGGTGAAACCAGTCAGGATGCGATTGTGCGTGAAATATTTGAAGAAGTCGGGTCTGCTTTAATTGAAGAACCGGTCTTTTTATTCACAGAATTTAATCCTTTTGACGGAAATGAATTGGATGTTTATTTAGCCAAGGAAAAAAGTCGCCAAACGCCAATGGGCGAGGAATGGCAAAATCCATCAGAAGATAATTATTATGAAGTCCAAGAATTTACGCTTGATGAATTGACCGATATCCCTATTGTGCCGGAGTTTTTAAAGGATAAAATTATTTCTATATTTAAAGACACAATTTCCTAATTATATTCTTTTGTTTTTTGAAATTTGATTTTCGGAAAATCTTCGCTTGTTTTATTTAAATGCCACGCATTTCTGGTTAAAAAAACCGGATTTTCATTATAGTCATACGCAATATTTGTTCGGTTTAAGGTAATAAAATTTTCAATGTCTTTATATTCGCCTTCAATCCAACGAGCAGTATAAAAAGATGTACTTTCAAAAATGGCTTCAATATTATATTCTGTTCGGATGCGATCGGCTAAAATCTGGAATTGCAACGCACCAACCACACCGACGATATATTCATTTCCGATGAGTGGTTTAAAAACGGAAGCACCGCCTTCTTGGGCAATTTGAAGGAGAGCTTCGGATAAATGCTTGCTTTTTAAAGGATCTTTTGAACGGACTTTTTGTAATAATTCAGGCGCAAAGGATGGAATACCTTTAAACCGGATATTTTCTTTTTCCGTTAAAGTATCTCCAAGGACTAAATTCCCGTGGTTTTGAATTCCGATAATATCGCCCGCATAAGCATCTTGTGCAATTTCACGGGATTGAGCCATAAATAGAATCGGATTATGAATAATCAGTTGTTTATCCGTTCTTAAATGTTTTAATTTCATGCCGGCTTTAAAATGTCCGGAACACAGACGCATAAAGGCAATTCGATCTCGGTGTTTGGGATCCATGTTGGCTTGTATTTTAAAAATAAAACCGGAAACTTGATTTTCGGTCGGATCAACGGAACGAATATCCGCTTGTTGCGGACGGGGGGAGGGCGCAATATCCACCAAGGCATCTAAAAGTTCTTTAACACCAAAGTTGTTGACTGCCGAACCAAAAAAAACCGGTGTTAAAGTTCCGTCCAAATATGAATTTTGATTAAATTGAGGGCAAAGTTCACGCACCATGTCCACATCTTCAATTAATTTTTCGGATTGATTCGGTAAAAAATCTTTTAAATGAGAATCATGAATATCCGAAAAAGATATAGTCGGTTCGGTTGATTTTTTTTCAATTAAATTTAACTGATTATGTAAGATATCATAACAGCCTTTAAAATCACGACCCATTCCGATAGGCCATGTAGCCGGAGTTGTATCCAAGGCCAATGTTTCTTCTATTTCTTGTAATAATGCAAAAGGATCTTGTCCGTCCCGATCCATTTTGTTGATGAATGTGATAATCGGTATATCTCGAAGACGACAAACCTCAAAAAGTTTACGGGTTTGTTCCTCGATTCCTTTGGCATTATCAATGACCATAACGGCACTGTCAACGGCGGTTAAAACCCGATAAGTGTCCTCTGAAAAGTCTTCGTGGCCGGGGGTGTCCAACAGATTAAAGGTACATCCACGATATTCAAATGTCATTACAGAGCTGGATACGGAAATTCCCCGTTCTTGTTCGACTTTCATCCAGTCGGATCTGGCAGCTCGGTTAGCTTTGCGTGATTTGACTTCGCCGGCCATGGCGATTGCTCCGCCAAAGAGCAATAATTTTTCAGTTAATGTCGTTTTACCGGCGTCCGGATGTGCAATAATTGCAAATGTGCGACGTCGTTGGATAATATCTTTTGTCATTTTTTATTCAATACAACAATCCACAGCCTTTTTAACGACACTTTTAAATTTTGAAAAGAATGATGTTTCTTTTTCTTGGCTTTTAACTTGAGGTTTGTTTGACGAAATTGAGTTTATTTTTTTGACGATTTCTTCTGTCTTTTTTTCATCATCATCAAGCCACTTAACATCTTTTGTGTCAATCAAATTCATATTTAAAGCCCAGAACAGACAGTATAAATCGTAAGATTTATTGAATAAATCATAAGCTTTTTCGGTGCGTCCCATACTTTGTTGTTTGGTGCCGACTTCAAATAAACGCATTGCACTGGCTAATAAGTGTTTTGAAATACACCAAACTTCACCCTCGTAATCCGGAATGACTTGAAGCATTAAATCTTTACGCATTTGGCGAATTTCGGCAATCATATCATAAAAGGAAGTTTTGCCGGTTTTTGCACCAGAGAACATTAAATGTTCTTCAATCGAAATGAGATTCATGATGGCAATGGTTAAATCTTGATCTGATGACAAATCTTTTGGATTTACTTTTTTGCTGGCATCAACCCTTTCAACAAATTCTTTAACAGATGTTGCTTTTTTCATAATATTTCTCCTGGTTATTCAAAGTCTGGTTCTAATGTAGATGATGTATTATTAAATGCACAATTACAAATTGGATAGTGGTGAAAAATTCCACTTAAAATAATTAAAGATAAAATCGGAACAACCACCTTTTCAAAAGGAAAGTGAGCATGGCCGCCGTTTTTGGCTTTCATCCAAAAATAAAAGCGTAACGCTAAATCAAAAACCAAAGCACCGCAAAGTGCAGAAAATAAAAATGAATCCATATAGAAAATACCGATAATAATCGGGTTATATTGAAGTTGAGAAACATAGATAAATCCGATCATTGATAATGATAGAGCTATTAAAATCGGTTTATAAAAAGGGAATTGCCAACCTTTTTTATCACAAAAACGGATTGTCCAATACCCAATCATTAACAACATTGCACCGGCCCAAAGTCCAACAATACAATCATCGACACCCAATTTGCGGGCAATTGATAGAGATGCCCCAATGGCAACCGTGCAAACAACACAAGCCGGATTGGCCAATAAATTAAATGGAAAGAGCATTCCGAGTAATAAGAGTATTTTTTTCATATTCTATCCTTTGTTTACGAACGATTATACAGATTTATTTAATAAAATCAAGAAAATTTATTAAATTATATGGTTCGGTGTTATTATTTGTGTCAATTTCGTTACAATATCCAAATTGAAAATTTGTATTTCCTTCGAATAAAGTTTTTAAATTTTCCAATGCGTCCATGTATGGATACGGACTTTCTTCATTTGCCTTTTTAAACCAATATTTTGCTTTTTCTTTAAATTCATCGGGATTAGATAATTGATCATTCGGGCCGTTGTATCCCAAGGCATATAAAACACCCAGCATATTCATTGAATAAGGATATCCCATTTCAGCACCTTTTAAATTAACCTCAAAAGCTTTGGCAATATTTTCGTTTGGAATGGTTAAATAAAGATATCCCGCCATACAATATGCTCTTTCCAAGGCATTATAAGACAAAAGGTCTGTTGGAATTTGTTCCAGAGCATAGGATAAAATCATCATTCCTTTTTCTTTTGTCATTTGATTTTGGGATTTAAATAAATTTTCGACTTCTTTTATATAGGCGGGAAGATATGCTGATTTTTGATAATTTTCCAATAAGTAAAGATGTTTATTGGCGTTATTGTCTAATGCCTGTTTCCCCCAAGTTTCCCAATCATTTAATAAACATTCATTAAATCCCCGAATATTGTGGTCAGGATAGGGCAGATCCTGAATATGTTCGGCTAAATTTTGACACTCGCTTTCCGAAAAATTTAATTGATAAACTGTTGTATCTTGAATTAAGTCGGCCGTATAAGTGCCTTTATTTTGACAGTATTGAATACATTTTGGATTGGTATTGGCTTCCAATAAAATAATATAACGCATATTATTCTTAATTAAAATGACGGCTGTACTTTTAATTTCATCCACAAAATATCCGGCTTTTGTTGTTTGGTGCTTTTTAATTGTTTCAAGAGAACCATTTTTATCAATTAAATAAGCTGTCTCATCTTCAATTTTTTTCAATTTATAGGGTTTGTTTGATTGGCTTTTTAATAAAGCGGATATGGATGCACAATTACATTCCTTTGAAAATGAAAAGTCGCCGAGATTTTGACAAGAATTTATTCTGGAAATCATGGCTTTATATGCCTCAATCGATGTTATCTTCTTTTCTTCCCAAAGATTTAATATGCCCCAATTATCTTCGGCTGCCGGACAGTTAGACAAAATGGCAGCCCATAAATATTTGTTTGAAAGTGATGTATCTTGAATTTCTTTTACCCAATAATAAATAACCGCCAGAGCATTCATGGATATCGCATCGCCATAGTCGGCAGAAACTGATAACAGTGAAACGGCGTCGGTATAATTTTTTTCTTTTATCAATTCCAAACCCAATAAGCGATAGGATTGCATGACAATTGTTTGTTCTGGTGTTTTTATCGGACTTGAATCCAGTGGATTTGTTCGAATGATTTTTAAAAGTAAATTTTTATAATTTTCGATATGTCCCGATTCTTTTTCAGACAAAGCCAGTTGCAATAATGCCGGCGGATAGTTCAATTCCGCCGATTTTTTTAAATAAACGACGGCTTTATCGGTATCTTTGTGATGAAGAGCTATGGCATAAAGAGCTTTTTTATAATTCTTTTGAGAAAATAACGGTGCAAGTCTATTTAATGTTTTTGTTTCATCTTTGATACCGCAATATTCATAAACCCATGGTAAATTTTGTTTTTCGGCTAACGGAAAAAGAATTTCACAATTCTTTTCAACTTCAAGACTTTGAGCTGATAAAATCGAGGTGAGTAAAAAGAAAAACAGAATTTTTTTCATAAATAGGTCCGAGGATAAACACTGTCAGGGGGATTAATCGGGCTATTCATTCGTCCGCATGCTGTTATAAAAAAAGTTAAAAACAAAAATAAGAAAAGTTTTTTCATTTGGGTAATTTGGGAGCAATAATGACTGAAGCCAAATATTCATTGACAATTGAATCATCTTGAACTTCGATGAAAAGAACTTTCTTTAATGTTTTTAACAATTCATGAACAGATGTCGGAACATCAATCAATAAAATATTTTGATTTTGACTTCTTGAAAATAAAATTTCATTTCCGCCGGCATAAATAATGCTTGGGTTTGAAATCGCCCCATTTTTGGCGTTAAGTGCAAACATTAATTCATTATCACTGTTTTGAATGATGTCATATTGTGTTAAAATTTCGGTTTTATCTCCCATTTTTAAACTCCTTCGCCTATATTCTATCTATTTTTATTTTGAATTCAAGACATTTTTAATAATTTATACCAAAACTCATCATGACACGCCAATCCGTTTGAGCATTGTTGTGATCCGGATTGAAACGAGGCCCAATCAAGAATTTGGTTGTCGTTTTATCTGTCGTCCGATGAAAATAAAAATCTAAATCCATTTCCCGAGCTTCCGGTGTTAATGAAGCGGATGTTCTTTGATAATAAATTTGGTTTGTTCCAGCAAGAGCTACGGGTAAATTGAAGTTCGCATTACCGGATTTAATCCGTATCGGAGAAGATAACGATAATCCCATTAAGTGATTGTCTGTTATTTGATAATTTGTATCAATTGCAAAACTGTCCGATGTCAAATCGGTTAAGCCCATAAGGCCGTTTAAATTACCGGAACTGTTTGACAATCCGTAATGATAAGAAGCACGAATATTCCATTTTTTTGTCGGATTTAATGAAATATAAGCACTGTAATAGGTGGTATCATAATCTTTTGTATTAAAGATTTCCGAACCTGTAAAGCCTAAAAGCGCCCCTTGTTCCGATAATTGACCGATATTGAAACCTAAATTTAATGTATCAACCGGTGCATAATTTAATCCTAATTCAACTGTGGATGCATCTTTTTCAATATAATATGATTTATCATACCCGTCATAGAAGCCGTTTTCTCCGACGGATATACGAGAATTAAAGGATAATTTGTCAAAGATTTTATATCCTAAATTAACCTCGTATGCATTGCGTAATTTCGAAAACGGATTGGCAAGGTTTTGATCAATTTCGTCCCCACGAGATAAAATTGTATCTTGTGAATATTTAAAGCCAAAGGATAATTTATCGGCATTTAAATCCATATCCATTGTTCCGGCTTGTAAATATCCGTCTTTATATGCCAGATTGGCATTGGGGGCCGAAAAAGCCATTGAGAACTTTTCGTTAACCGGTAATTTATACTGCTTATTACCCAATGTCATCGTGCGTAATTCGTCGGCAAACGCCTGTTTCGAACGGCCCGAATTTTTGACAAAAGATGTTAAGTTGATGTCAAAAGCACGTTGATGTGAATCAAGCATTGTTGCGACTTGGTTGAATGCCCGAAGGTTAAATGAAGTCGGTAAGCTGGCGGAGGTATTGGAAACAGATAAAAGCGTTCCCAGTTCCGTGACCAAATTCGGTGAACCGGTCGGACGGGTTGCTGCTTCCAAATTCAAAAGGCCATGACCATAAGTCGTATCAACTCCCGGAATGCCTAAATCAGTCGCTGTTTCGAAAAGAATAGAAACAATTTCTTGAGGTTCCATATAGGGGAAGGCGGCCATTAATAGGGATATCGCACCAGAAACAACGGGTGTTGCCATGGATGTTCCTTGCATTCCGATAAAGCTTCCCAATGCACCTGTGGATATCATATAATCATCACCATTTCCGCCTGGGGCTGCAATACAGTAATTCGCCGTGACGCCACAAGCATTTGAAAATGATGATAAAACATAGTTATCCCCTTCGTTATATGCGTTTTTATCAACCGATACAACATTAACAAATAATCCCGTTGAATCAACCGTGGCTGTTGGAAGGGCGGTATCGGTTGAAACAACTGTATGACCCAAATCGTCGGTAGTGATATGAACGATTGATTCGTTTGAACCGTTATATAAATCCGATAAAGGAATGGCTGAAAGCAGGTTAGATTGAGCTGTTCCAGTATTTCCCGCAGAGATAACAACAATCAAATTATTTAAGAAAGCATTTTGTAATGCTTCAATACCATTTCCTTGGCTTAATGCACTTGTTAAGTATTCCGGATATTCGTTGGCAAAATAGCCCTCCATATTGATTGAATAGTTAACAACTTTGGCTCCGGCTTCCAAAATGCTGTGGATTTCTTCTTTGGTAAAGTTTCGCCACGGATCATAGCGAACCGGATATAAAATGGCGTTAGGATTAACACCTTGCATGGCATAATTTAATTGAGTTCCATACGAAACATTGTCTTGTGGATCGATATCTGCACCGATAATTCCGGCGACATGAGTTCCATGGTTTCCCTGTTCCCCACTGGTTGTATATCCGTAAGGGGTTGTATTATTTACGTTCCAAACATAGCCGACAGCATATCGGGCTGTATAAGCTTCCCATTCTGCTTGTGTCGACGGTCCGATATATTGTAAGGTACTTGAATCGTCCGGAGAAATTGTTAAAGGTGCATTATTTGCATCAACAATAGGCGTATCCGAATTTGTTAAATAAATATGTCCGTTTGAAAAATAATAACCTTTTGTGTTTGTTCCTTTGATATATGGACCATAATCCATGTTAATTCCACCAGTTGTCAGATTCAATCCGGTGACAGGTGCAATACCGGTATCAACGACCGCAACAGTGATTTTACTGGATGGTGTCGTTGTGGGGGTGACAGGCGCATATTCGTTATTTTCATCATACCGTTCAACGGTTAACCCGTTGTATCCACGTGCATAGGCATACTGGGCATTAATTTGGGCAAGTGCACCATTTCCGTATTCAGATGTGAATCCACCCCCAATTCCACAAAATTTAGGGTTTGTCGAGCAATCGACAATACTTTTAACATCGTTAGCAGATGGTGTAATTGGAGAATCCGGAATAAACATATTTTTGTTCTCGTATCCATCCACCGGAATTCCGGGGTATCTAGGATCTGATGGGGTTATGTTCGGAGAAGAACCGCCACTACCACCGCCACCGCCCGAACCGATAACGGCTGCTCCGACTCCACCAGCTAAAAGAACATTAAACCAAAGCCATTTATTGGGGTATGTATTAGCAACAACAATAGGGGCTGCTTTGGCGGTTTCTTTTTCTATAACTTGATAATATGTACCATCTTTGGGTTGTTCTTTCATAAAAGCATTATAGGCATCTTTATCTTTTTCTAAACATTTCGGTTTTAAGTTAGCACCGGCTAATTTTAAAAGTTCGTATCCACGATGATCCTTTCGCCAAACGGCTTTACATAAAACAGTGTCGCCATTATCATTTGTTTCTTCCAATGAATAGCCGTATTGTAATGTTGTTTCCAATTTACGTATATTTCCGGATTGAACAATCCGATCCATATAAGTAAATGTTTTGGAATCCGCATAAACACTTCCGACACAAAATAAAGAAAATAAAAGCGCTTTTTTAAACATAAAATTCCCCCTATAAATAATATAAATTATAAAAATAAAAGTTTAATTTAAAGTTAATTTCCTAGCCATTTTTATACATTTTCAAAAAAACCGTTTTCCGGTAAGTTTTTATGATTGGCCTCTTTGACCGAAAAAAAGGTTTTAGGTTGTTTCGCAGTTAAAAATAATTTTTGACCTAATTTATACGGAACAGTCGGATCTTGTTGCCCGTGTCCGATAAAAAGGCGAGTATTGATTTGATTAATTTTATCTATGGACGGATAAGTGTCGTTCATTAAAAAAGATAAGGGAATAAGATGATAAACCGTTTCAAGTGCTGTTTCTAAAAGAGAGGTAAATGGAGCCTCTAAAATAACGGCATCAAACGGATTACTTTTATGGATATAGGCGGTATTTGTTGCCATAAATGTCCCCAAAGAATATCCGTATAGGATAATATTCTTATTATCAAAGCCAATGGAGTTTAAAAAATAAACCGTTGCCAAAGAAACTTCTTCGTTATTCTTTTGTGAAATTTTACCGGAGACACCGCCAAAACCGATATATTCGGGTATAATAACGCCGTATCCGGCGTTGATGAAAGGTTTTATTCGGGATAAAAAGTAAGATATATTATAAGAATTTCCATGGTAAAAAACGACAAATTCGTTTTTTGTGGTTGGCATACAATACCATGCAAGAGTTTTTTGATTATCCGGTAATGATAACTTAACTTCGTTTAAGCAAGGAAGTTCCTTTCGGGCTAATGACAGGTTTGATGGGTGTTTAAAAGGTTTGTAAAAAACTTTTTGTGGGAAAAAGTAAACAAACCCACATAAACACACATAGGTAATGAATAATAATAAAATTAAAAATTTTATAATTTTTTTCATCTGCCAAATAACCTTTCTAAATCCGTTAATTTAATTTCAATATATGTTGGTCTTCCATGAATACATTGTCCGGATGTAGATGAAGCCTCCATTTGTCGTAAAAGGCTATTCATTTCGTCTGTTGTCAATTTGCGACCCGAACGAACAGATGAATGACAAGCTATTCTGGCACAAATATTTTTTATTTTTTCATCCATGAAAGATGTGTTGGCGTTCTCAATAAAACTGTCAATAAAGTCTTGACAGATTTTATGAATATCACAATCTTTTAATAATGTCGGAACAGAGCGAATAATTAAAGCTCCGTGTCCGAAACGTTCGACATCAAAAGCAAATTTTTTTAAAATATTTAAATCCAACAAATTGATTTTTTCTTCATCTATTTCAATAATTTCCGGTGAGAGCAATAGTTGTTCTTCCAACTTTATGTTTTTTGAAATTTTTTCATACATCAATCGTTCATGGGCTGCATGCATGTCAATCAAGAAAAAAGCATCGTCTTTTTGGGATAAAATATAGGTATCATAAAGCTGAATCCTGGCCATTCCCAACGGATATGTATTAAAAGTTTCAACGGAGGCCGATTCATGTGCTGCGGGTTTGAATGACTGGATATTTTCTTTTAAAAAGAGGGTGGGGGATATTTGAGACTGTGCAATAAAAGAATGTTGAATATTTAAAGGAAACGGTTTCAAAATTTCCTTTGATAAAACAGAGCTAGACCGATTTGAATTTTGGGATAAAGCGTCTGAAATTGCATGAATAATCAAACTTTTAACAGATGATAAGTCTTTAAATCGTACCTGTGTTTTGTTCGGGTGGACATTTACATCAACATCTGATGTTGGTAATTCAAGGAATAAAACAACAATTGGATATCCGTCCAATCCTAATCCGGAAAAGCCTTGATATCCGGCTTTTACACAACCAAAAAACATCCGGTCCGAAATCCAACGATTATTAACAAAAAAATGTTGAGATGATGTGGTTGATTTTGTAAATGTCGGTAAACTGATATATCCGGTAATTTTTAACCCATCTTTTTCATAAGAAATATTGATTTTATTTTCTTTGAAGCCGGAGGCAATAATTTGACAAACTCGATCTTCCAAATTCGTTGAAGGTAAATGGATTAATTTTTTCTTTTCATCTGATAATGTAAAAGAAATATGGGGATGAACCATGGCAATTTTATATAAAGTTTCTTTAATTGCCAATAACTCTGATGAATCTGACTTTAAAAATTTTAATCGGGCAGGGGTCGCAAAAAAAAGATCCCTCATTTCTATTTTTGTTCCTTTGGGGTGAACCGATGGTTTAAGAGATTTTGCTTCCCCGCCTTCTACGGCAATAGACCAACTTTCTTCGTTTTGGGTTGATGTGATTTTTAATCGTGCGACTGAGCCAATGGAGGGTAAAGCTTCTCCACGAAAGCCGAATGAATGGATGTTAAATAAATCATCGTCCGGCAGTTTACTGGTCGCATGACGCAAAATGCATAAAGATAAAGTTTCTTTATCCATCCCACATCCGTTATCTGAAACAGATAGATATGACTTTCCGCCATTTTCAATGCGGATATCTATTTTATCACTGCCAGCATCAATTGCATTTTCAACTAACTCTTTCAAAACCGAAGCTGGACGCTCAATAACTTCGCCGGCTGCAATCTGATTAATGATGTTTTGTGATAAAATTTTTATTGTCATTTGAATGTTTTAAGATAGTTTATTAAAGTATTTGTTGAACAATCATGAGTATTGGTAAAATCATCATTACACAGTTCTGGAATGATTTTTTTGGCCAAAATTTTACCCAATTCAACGCCCCATTGATCAAAGCTGTCAATGTTTAAAATCGCACCCATTGTGAATACTTTGTGTTCATAAATTGCAATAATCCGACCTAAATTTCGTGGTGTTAATTGTGTCATAACAATTGATGTTGATGGTCTATTTCCGGAAAAAGTTTTGAATGGAATAAGGTTTTCCGGACATCCTTCCGCTCGCAATTCGTCGGCTGTTTTCCCAAGCATTAAAGCTTCGCTTTGGGCGATTGCATTTGCTAATAAAATTCGGTGGTGTTCTCCAATCGGATTTAATGATAATGCTGGATAGATAAAATCACATGGGATAAGATGTGTCCCTTGATGAATCAGTTGATAGAATGAATGTTGCCCATTTGTTCCAGGTTCTCCAAAAATAATCGGACCGGTCGGCGTGTTAAGTGGTTCTCCATCAATTGTCACGGGCTTTCCGTTGCTTTCCATATCCAATTGTTGTAAGTATGCCGGTAAACGATACATATATTGGTCATAGGGTAAAACCGCATAACTTTCTGCACCATAAAATACGGTATACCAAAGTCCAATTAAACCCATAATGACGGGAATATTTTGATTAAAGGGAGCGGTTCTGAAATGCTCGTCAATATCGTATGCTCCGGATAAAAATTCACAAAAATTGTCGTATCCGATGGCAATCATAACGGATAAACCGATGGCTGACCAAACGGAATATCTGCCTCCGATGAAATTCCAAAACGGGAACATATTTTCCGGATTTATTCCGAACTTTTTGACTTCTTCTTCATTTGTTGATAATGCGACAAAATGATCTTTAACCGCATCGAAGCCCAATTTTTGGGTTAACCAGTTTTTTGCCGTATTGGCATTTAAAAGTGTCTCTAAGGTTGTAAAAGTTTTGCTAGCAACTAAAAATAGGGTTGTTTCAGGGTCGCATTGTTTTAATACTTCGGCTATTTGTGTGCCGTCTACATTAGAGACAAAGTGAAAATCAATGGTTGGAATTTTATATTTTTTTAAAGCTTCTACAACCATCATTGGTCCCAAATCCGAACCACCGATACCGATATTAACGACTGTTTTGATTTTGCCTTCATTTCTGATTTTATCTGAAAAAATATGCATTTTTTCCAAAACCTCGTTAATTTGAGGCATAATATCAATACCGTCAACATAAATCGGATGATTATCCCGATTGCGGAGAGCCGTGTGTAAAACAGCTCGATTTTCTGTTGTGTTTATTTTTTCGCCGTCAAACATTGCCTTGATTTTGGTGGATAAGTGAGCTTCATTTGCCAAATCTATTAACAAGGGTAATGTTTCATTGGTTAATCTGTTTTTGGAATAGTCAAAAAGAATATCCGTGAATTTAAAAGACATTTGATTAAATCTTTTAGGATTGTCCTTGAATAAATCACGCATGTGAATATGTTGAGTTTCTTCGTAATGCTTTTTTAATTTTTTAAAAGTTGGTAAATTTGTAATCATTTTTATATCCTTTTATTTTTATGATTGAAATAATATATAAAAAATGTAAAAAAATCAATAAAAAAATAAAAACGCTCTGAAATTATCAGAGCGTTTTTATCGGATTAAAGAAGTTAAACTTCTTCTGGTTTAGCTAAGTGGCTGTAAAGTTTTAAACGATTTTGAACTCGATCTTGTGCCATTTTGACTAAACGTTGATATCTTTCGGCATCCGCCCGTTCAACAATTTTGAAACGAGTTTCGCTGGCCATAAATTCCGAAATATCCTTACTTGAACGGCTGTCCAATTGAAGTGGAACTTTGCCTTCGGCAAGCAATCTCGGATCAAAACGATAGAGTGGCCATAATCCGGATTCAACAGCCATTTTTTGGTGTGATAAACCGTCTTTGCCGATATCGTATCCATGAGCAATACAATGAGCGTAAGCAATAATGATGGATGGACCGTCAAAACTTTCGGCTTCCACAAAAGCTTTGATAGTTTGAGCATCATTGGCACCCAAAGCGACTTTGGCGACATAGACATTTTCAGAAGACATTGCAATCATTCCCAAGTCTTTTGTCGGTAAATCATTTCCGGCGACTGCAAATTTTGCAGATGCCCCAATGGGGGTTGCTTTGGATTTTTGTCCGCCTGTATTGGAATAAACACCGGTATCCATGACCAAGATATTGACATTACGTCCGGAATGTAAAACATGATCCAATCCGCCGTATCCAATATCATAAGCCCAACCGTCACCACCCAAAATCCAGACGGATTTCTTTACCAAATAATCAGCAAGTGGTAATAACAATTTAGCCTTTTCGTCAGTCATGTCTTTTAATTTGGCTTTTAATACTTCAACACGTTCACGTTGTGCTTGAATTTCCGGTTCTGTTTTTTGAGAAGCCGTTAAAATGCCATTGACGAGCTCTTCACCGATTTGATTTGCCAAATCTTTCAATAATTCTTCGGCAAAATCTTTTTTACTGTCAACAGAATAACGCATTCCAAGGCCAAATTCGGCATTGTCTTCAAATAAGCTGTTTGACCAAGCCGGACCGCGACCGTCGCTGTTTTTAGCATAAGGTGTTGTCGGTAAGTTTCCGCCGTAAATAGACGAACATCCCGTGGCATTTGCAACCATCAAACGATCACCGAACAATTGACTCATTAATTTGACATATGGTGTTTCACCGCAACCGGCACAAGCTCCCGAAAATTCAAACAATGGTTGTAAAAGTTGAACATTTTTAACCAATTTCGGTTCAATTTTTGTTCGATCAACTTCCGGTAAAGTTTTAAAGAAATCAAAGTTTTTAATTTCGGCATCCAAATGCTTTTCAATTGGTTCCATCATTAAAGCTTTAATTTCAGGATTTTCACGAGATTTTGACGGACAAACACTGGCACATAATCCGCATCCCGTACAATCTTCCGGCGCACATTGGACGATAAATTTATCTCCGGCAAATTCTTTTGTTTTATAATCTGCGGATTTAAAGCCGTCTGGTGCATCTTTTAATGCTTCCGGTTTAGCGACTTTTAAGCGAATGGCTGCATGTGGACAAACCATAGCACATTTACCGCATTGGATACACATTTCTGAATTCCAACATGGGATTTCCGTTGCGGTCCGGCGTTTTTCGTATTGAGTTGTACCGGTTGGCCAAGTACCATCTACAACTTCTTTGAATGCGGAAACCGGCATATCATCACCTTTACCCTCAATAATCGGAGCAGTGATTTTTTGTAAAAATTCCGGAGCATCAGACGGTACGCCTTTTTGTCTGGAATGACTTGATGATACAGATTGTGGAACGGTAATTTCATGTAAATGTTCCAACGAACCATCAATAGCCTTGATATTGGCTGCAACAATTTCCGGACCTTTTTTGGCGTAAGTTTTTTCAGCATATTTTTTAATTTTTTCAATAGCTTCATCCTTTGGTAATACGCCAGATATTGCAAAGAAACATGTTTGCATGATTGTATTAATGCGACGACCCATACCGGTTTTCTTTGCCACATCAACACCATCAATTGCGTAAAGACGTGCTTTTTTGTTAATTAAGTCTTGTTGGACTTCTATTGGCAAACTATCCCAAACTTTGTCGGCAGGGATGTTGGTATTTAAAAGTAATACACCTCCGTCAGCCAAACAGGAAGTCATATCGATTTTTTCCATAAAAGGCATATGGTGAACAGCGACAAAACTAGCCTTTGTAATCAAGTATGGCGCTTTAATCGGTTTCTTTGAAAAACGTAAGTGAGATGTTGTCATTGCACCTGATTTTTTGGAGTCATATACAAAGTATGCTTGACCATAGAAATCAGAACCATCTGCAATGATTTTAATTGAGTTTTTATTGGCTCCAACTGTTCCATCAGCTCCTAAACCAAAGAAAATACAGCTAGTTGTACCTTCTTCGGCAATATCAAATGTTTTGTCGTATTCCAAAGAAGTATGTGTCACATCATCGTTAATACCGACTGTGAAGTGATTTTTGGATTCGTTTTCAAAAACAGCTTTGACCATTGCAGGGGTAAATTCTTTTGAAGAAAGTCCGTAACGACCACCCAAGACAGTTTTGTTTAAACCAGCTTCGGATAATGTGGCTACAACATCCAAATACAAAGGTTCGCCGGTTGAACCGGATTCTTTTGTTCTGTCAAGTACATAAACCGTTTGAGCTGTTTCAGGTAAGGCGGATAAGAATGCCTTTGCAGGGAAAGGACGGTACAAATGAACTTTTAAGACGCCCAATTTTTCACCCTTTGAATTTAAATATTTAACGGTTTCTTCAACTGTTTCGGCACCCGAACCCATAATAACGATAACTTTTGTGGCATCAGGAGCACCGACATAATCAATTAAGTGATATGCACGGCCTGTGATTTCTTCAAATTTACGCATTGCATTTTCAACAATTTGAGGAACAGCATCGTAATATGGATTGGAAGCTTCACGTGTTTGGAAGAATACGTCCGGATTTTGTGCTGTACCACGAATGACCGGATGATCTGGTGTTAAGGCGTTTTTAGCCACAATATTTGTATCAACACCATCCATCAAAGATTTTAATTCTTCATCAGAAAGAACAATGGCTTTGTTGATTTCGTGTGAAGTTCTGAAACCATCAAAGAAGTGTAAGAACGGAACACGGGATTGTAGGGTTGATAATTGAGCAATGGCAGACATATCTCCGGATTCTTGAACGGAGTTTGATGCTAACATTGCAAAACCGGTTTGACGACAAGCCATAACATCGGAATGATCGCCAAAAATAGATAATGCGTGAGACGCCAATGTCCGAGCGGCAACATGCATAACAAACGGTGTTAATTCACCCGCAATTTTATACATATTGGGTATCATCAATAATAAACCTTGTGAAGCGGTATATGTTGTGGTTAAAGAACCGGCTTGTAAAGAACCGTGAACGGCACCGATGGCACCGGCTTCGGATTGCATTTCAACAACTTGCGGAACTTTTCCCCAAATGTTTTTTACACCTTGGGCACTCCAAGCATCAGCCCATTCCCCCATCGGAGAAGAGGGTGTAATCGGATAAATAATTGAAACTTCGTTTAATTTATGAGCAACAAGAGCCGCAGCCTCGTTCCCATCCATCATTTTCATTTTTTGTTCTGACATTTTTCTTCCTTTCTTTCAGATGTCAACTTTATATTAACAATTCCGGATAATGTCAAGAAAAAACGAAAAAAAAGTGAGTGAATTTGCTTAAATTGACAAAAAATGATTTTTATGATATAATTTTTACCTGACAAAAGGAGAAAAGATGTTTGATGATGATTTAAAAAATAAAGTTATTGAAGGATTAATTACCGGAAAAAAGATGCCTCTTGAACAAAAAGATTACGCAAGGGCATATCATTTGGTTATTAAAAGTTTATTTTTAATGGATAAAAATCCGACTGATTCCAATGAAAAAGAGATTGTTGATGTGTTGAATGATGCCTTGGATTATGTTCTTCAATATAATCCGAAAAATCCGATGACAGCACTTTTAAAAGCCTCATTTAAAAATAAAAAAGTTGAAAAATCGTTGGTTTGGTCTTTTCGTCAAGGTAATTATATCTCATCCCCAGAAATGGACGAATTTATTCGGTTTTGTGTTAAAATTCCCGAAGTTCGATTAATGATGGCTAAAGGTTTAATAGATGAAAATAAGAGACACCCTTGGTTCGAAGAAAGACCTGTTAAAATTATGATGATTAAAAGGGATGATGATAATAGCACAAAAATCGTTTTAAATATCGGACAATATCGGGGACGTTAATTGTCGGAATGCTCTATAAAGCACGCATCGCCATAAGAGAAAAAACGGTATTTTTCTTGGATGGCGTGTTGATAAGCTTGTTTCATTGTATCTATGCCCGCAAAGGCACATACCAACATAAATAAAGTAGAACAGGGCAGATGAAAGTTCGTCCATAGGGCATCCGTGAATTTAAAACGATAACCGGGGGTAATGAAAATATCGGTTTCTTTGTTAAATTCATGCAATATACCCGCATCGTCGGATGCACTTTCCAATAATCTTAAAGCGGTTGTTCCGACAGCGATGATGCGTCGGCCTTGCTTTTTATATTGATTTAATCTGTCAGCGACTTCTTTTGTGATGTTGCCAAATTCGCTGTGCATAATATGGTTATCCGTATCTTCAACTTTAACAGGTAAAAAAGTTCCGCCGCCGACGTGTAAGGTTAAAAATTCCTTTTGTATTCCTTTTTCATCCAATTTTTTAAATAACTCTTTTGTAAAGTGTAATCCTGCAGTTGGCGCTGCAACGGCACCTTCATTTTTTGCAAAAATGGTTTGATAATTAGATTTATCTGTTTCTTCCCCTTTTTCTCCGCGTTTGATATAAGGGGGTAAGGGCATAATGCCAATCTGGTATAATTTTGAAAAAAGTTCGCTTCCGGATTTATTGAATTGAAGCGTTGTGATATATTCATCTTTTCGAATAACGGTTGCATTTAAGTTTTCGTCAAAATGAATAATATCATCAATCTTTAATCGTCTTGAATTTTTGATTAGGCATTTCCAAGTGGATAAGTCAACCTGCTTCATTAAAGTTGCTTCAATTTTAGCCATTCCGCGAAAACCATAGATTCGGGCCGGCAGTACTTTTGTATCATTAAAGACCAAGATGTCATCCGAATTCAAAAGGTTCGGCAAATCAAACACATGTTTGTCTGAAAATGTATTTCCGTTGATATGAAGTACTCGACCGTTTTCTCTGGGAAATACCGGTTCGTTTGCAATTAAATCTTCCGGTAATTCAAAATTAAATAAATCAACTCTCATTTAGTCGTCGTCTTCTTCGGATATAAGATTTTCGCTGTCATCAAAAGCGACATAATTTTGAATGAGTTCAATTTGTTCTTTAACAATGTAATCAAATAATTCTTCAAAGGTTTTGAATGATTTGAAAATTTCACCCGAAAATTCGTCTTTTATTTCATATTCCTTTGTTTCGGAATTATACACAAAGTTATCATCATCGCTTCGACCGACAAAAACGCAAGTGCTTTGCGGATTTAAGGCTTGATATAATTCGTTTTGTGTTTTAATATCCGTAATTGCGTATCCGGTTGTTTTTTCTTCGGTTTGCTTTGTACCAAAAAATTCAATACCAGCCCAATATATACCATTTGTTGTGTGTAAAAAATCAATATAATCTTCGGGAATGTCAGAAAAAGTATCGCCGGTATAAGCCGGAGCAGTTAAGACATTGCCGAATTCTTTCATTTGCTCTATCAAAGAATTAAACATAGACTTCTCCTTAATCATAAAGCTCTATGATATATTATAAAAGTTAAGAAAAAGTTTATTTCAAATCAAAGTTTTCAGAAATAAATTCCCAATTGATTAAGTGATTTAAAATATTGTCTATATAATCTATTCGTTTGTTTTGAACATCCAGATAATAGGCATGTTCCCAAACATCAATAACCCAAAGTGGATGAGCTTTTGGTAATGGATTTTCCGCATTAGAGAGTTTTAAAATTTCAATTTTGTCGTTTTTCCAAACAACCCATACCCAACCTGAACCGAATAAGGAAAGAGATGCATTTTTAATTTCTTCTTTAAAATTGTTTATTGATCCAAAATCTTTTTGAATTTGTTCTTTTAAGTCGCCATAAGGTTTTGTTTCTTCCATTTGTAATCCTCGAAAGAAAAATTCATGATTCCAAGCTTGAGCCGCTTGATTGTATATTGGGCGGTATTGGGCCGCCGATAGGGAGGTTTGGATTATAATCTCGGGTAATGAAAGATTTTCAAATATTGTGTCTTTTATCAGTTGGTTGGTTTTTTCAATGTATCCGGTATAGTGTTTCCCATAGTGAAATTCAAGGGTTCTTTGTGACATAAAAGGTTCCAATGCACTGGTTTTATATGGTAGGTGTTGAATTTCAATCATAATAATCTCCTTTTGAGTTTAGATATAATTTTTTTTGAGGAAAAATCAAGATTTGGGTGTCACTCTTTTCTTTCTTTTTCGGATTGTTGATTTTTTCTCAACAGAAAAACCAAACTTGCCTAAAAGGCGGCCGGTCGTAAAGTATTGTCCGTGAGAATAACATATTAAACCGGCTTTTTCAAGACAAAGACGACCGTTTTTATCCAAGAGAGCTTCTTCGACATTGACGGATAAAATTTCTGCCAAGAACATGTCGTGAGAGGCGAATTTTTTAATTTCGGTGACTCGACATTCTAAAGAAACCGGGCTTTGAGCAATTTGAGGGGCGGAAATATGTTGACAGGGTAAAGGCGTTAACCCGGTTTGTTTGAATTTATCAACATCTTTTCCGGAACGTACGCCGCAAAAATCAACGGCGTTTACCAATTTAAATGTTGGTAGATTGATTGTAAATTCTTTTGTTTCTTTTAATAACTTATAGGAATATCTTTCTGGACGAACAGAGATATAAGTCATCGGTGGCTCGGAATTGATGATGCCTGTCCATGCGATTGTGATGATATTGGGTTTTTCCAAAGTACCGCAAGAAACCATGACGGGTGGAACCGGAGATAATAAAGTGCCAGTTTTCCAATTTATTTTTGACATATTCTTTACCTTTCGTTAATATAATACTTATATAATAGATTCGGAAGATTGTAGCAACCATTATGAAAAAAAGATTATTATTTTTATTTTTATTTTTATTTTCTTCGCTTGTACAGGCGTCTGACCCTTTGTCTGTATATCAAAATCAAGGTATCGAGTGTACTCAAAAGGATATATCAAAGACAATATCTTTATCTGATGCTTATGAAATCGCCATTTGTAATAATCCGTCATTACGGGCAAAATATTTGTCGTCGATGATTTCGGCATCCGAATATGGACAAAGTTTATCGTCTTATCTGCCGTCTGTTTCGTTAAATGCCGGATTAGATCAAGGATATCGTCATGAAGACGGTGGATTGTCTGACAATTCAACTGATGTGTCTGCCAATATTTCTTTGGATTATTTGTTATTAGATTTTGGCGGACGTCGTGCAAGTGTAAATAAATTTCAAGCCTTACTATCATCTTCTCAATATCAATATGATACGGAATTTCAGGATATGTTATATACTGTTGCTGAAGGGTATTATCAGCTTCTTTCCGCTAATGAAAATGCCGATGCTTTAAAGGTGACTTTGGATTCATATAAAAAATCGTATGAAGTGGCTTCCAGACGGTATGATTTGGGGTTGGTTAAGTTATCGGATAAATTACAAGCAGAAACTTCAATGGCACAAGCGGATTTAAATTTGACTTTGGCACAGAAAAATGTTTCGTTGAAAAGCGGTCAATTGGCAAAGATTTTAAATGTTGCGCAAAATACTCAATTTAAATTAAAAAAGACTGATCCGAACTTGATGAAAGAGTCTTTAAAAAAGTTCGATGAACTGATAGCGGAAGCGTTGGAAAATCGTCCGGATTATTTGTCTTATCAAAAACAAATGGATGCATTAAAGCAGGATATTGATATTATTAAAAGCTCTGGAAAACCGACTTTAAAGGCCAGTTTAGGCGTTTCCGCAACAGATGAAATAAATGGTCAGGGTCGTGCTTTTTATTCTGGAAATATCGGGTTGGGGGTTTCCGTTCCGATTTTTACCGGCTTTAAAAATACCTATCAAATATCCGGGGCTCAGTATAATTATGAAAAAGCTCAAAAAGAGCTGGAAAAGATAAAATCGGATATTGAAAATGATGTTTGGACTGCTGTTTTAGATTATAATACATCATATCAAACTCATCAAATCAGCAAGACTTTATTAAAAAGTGCCAAGGAATCGGAAAGGGTTGCCTTAGCTTCGTATGAAGTCGGTCATGTTGATATTTTAACATTGTTAGATGCTCAAAGCTCGTTAGCATCTGCGCGAGTTGAATATATCAGCAGTTTTTATAATTTTTTAATTTCAAAATCAAATATGATGCGAGCTTTGGGAAAAATGGGAAAAAAATCATGAAAAAAGTTTTAATTGTTTTAGTTATTATTTTGTTAATTGTTGTCGGCGGATTTTATTTTTTCAAAAAAACGGATGTTTTAAGTGAAAATAATTTTGAATTTGCTCAAATTAAAAAAGGCGGTGTTTCTCAAAAAGTGACCGCCACCGGCACATTGCAACCGATTAATGTTGTGTCTGTCGGAACTCAGGTTTCGGGTATTATAGAAAAAGTATTGGTTGACTATAATGATGAAGTGACGGAAGGGCAATTATTGGCCGAAATTGATAAGTTCCTTTTGCAAGAAACTTTAAATGAAGCTTTGGCTAATTTAAATCTGATGAAAAGTAAATTAAAAATAGCTCAAATAAATTATAATCGGTTTGATGATTTGTTTAATAAAAAACTAATATCCAAAAGTGAAATGGAACAAGCCGAAATTGAATTAATTTCGGC
This sequence comes from Alphaproteobacteria bacterium, assembly GCA_045536135.1. GTDB lineage: Bacteria > Pseudomonadota > Alphaproteobacteria > CAAHEQ01 > UBA3637 > JAZSNA01. The sequence goes on along the minus strand of JAZSNA010000006.1, from coordinate 18,338 downwards.
GGAGGCCAATTTGGAAACGGCCGAAGCTAATTATAAAAAAGCCAAACAAAATATAGATTATACTTTAATTACTTCTCCAATATCTGGCACAATTATTTCAAAAGAAGTGGAGGAGGGACAAACTGTTGCGTCATCTTTTTCAACGCCGACTTTATTTAAGATTGCCGAAGATTTAAAGTTGATGCAGATTGAGGCTTCGGTGTCCGAGGCTGATATCGGAAAAATAACTCCGACAATGGAGGCCGAATTTACCGTTGATGCGTATCCGAATGATGTCTTTAAAGGGACTGTTCGTCAAGTTCGTCTTAATCCGGTTGAAGAACAAAATGTTGTAATGTATACGGTTATTATTGATGTGCCAAATGAAGATAAAAAATTATTACCCGGGATGACATCTTTTGTGACGATTGTTTCCGATGAAAAGGATAATGTATTAAGAGTTCCGAATACATCAATTCAATTTAAACCGTCAGCTTTTCTGCGGCAAAAGATAAAAGGGACAGGTCCGGATTCTTTGAAACCAAATCAAGCCGTTGTTTACCTGTTTCAAGGGGGGTATATTTTCCCGAAAGTGATTGAATTGGGATTAACGGATGTTATGTATAGTGAAGTTAAGACCGGTTTAAAAGAGGGTGATAAAATTATTTCGGAATATATTTCCAACCCCCAAAAAACAAAGGATAGTCCGTAATTGAGGCTTGATATGAAAACGGATGTTGTTTTGGAAATTACAGATTTGAAAAAGACATATTTTATGTCTGGCGGGTTGTCTCAAAATGTATTGAAAGGAATTAACTTTTCGATAAAAAAAGGTGAATTTGTTGCGATTATGGGACATTCGGGATCCGGTAAATCAACACTGATGAATATCTTGGGATGTTTGGATCGGGCAACCAGCGGAAAGTATATTTTGTCCGGTGAAAATATTTCTAAATTATCGGATAATCAATTGGCTTTAATTCGTGGAAAAACTTTGGGATTTGTTTTTCAGAATTTTAACCTTTTAATGAAAAGAACAATAGCCGATAATATTGCTTTACCCTTACTATATCAAAATGTGTCTAAATCCGTTTGTTATGAAAAGGCTTGTCAAATGTTGGAACAGGTCGGGTTAAAAGGATATGCCGATCGATTGCCAAATCAACTTTCCGGCGGTATGCAACAAAGGGTTGCTATTGCCAGATCTTTAATTAATAATCCACAAATTTTGTTGGCGGATGAACCTACCGGTAATTTGGATAGTCAGACTTCAGATGAAATTATGAATATATTTACCCGTTTAAATGAACAGGGAATTACCATTGTTTTGGTGACACATGAAATTGATGTGGCATCGTATGCAAAACGTTTAATTCGAATCAGTGATGGTCAGATTGAGTATGACGGAGATGTTCGAACATATATTGCGGGGGGATTATGATACGCTTAATATTATCTGAATCTTGGATTTCAATCGCATCTTATAAAATGCGGACATTCTTAACGACTTTGGGAATTATGATTGGTGTGGCTGCCGTTGTTTTAATGGTGGCTGCCGGTCAAACCGTTCAAAATATGATAGATGAAAGTTTTGCCTCTATGGGGGGAAATTTGTTGATTGTTCTTCCCGGAGCATCAAGTTCAAATGGCATCCGGACGGCAGGGGGACGATTTACTGTTTCAAGGGATGATATGGATGCTATTAAACAAATTCAAGATGTCGAAACGACTTCTTATGCTTCGATGGCTGGTGTCCAAACGGTTTATGGTAAAAATAATTGGTCCGTTAATGTTGTCGGGACTACGCCGGATTATATGAATGTCGGAAATTGGGAAATTGATAAAGGTGTGGCGTTTAATGAAAAAGATATGAAATCTGCGTTGTCTTATGTTATTTTGGGGCAAACCGTGGTGGAGGAGTTGTTCGGACTTGAAAATCCAATCGGTAAAAATATTCGGATTAAAAATATTCCGTTTATGGTTGTCGGAACCTTGAAGGCCAAGGGGCCGGGATTAACCGGAGATGATCAGGATAATATTATTTTAATGCCTTTTACAACCCTTCGTCAAAAAATACGGGGCGCCAGACAACCTCAAATGATTAATATCGGTTTTGTCAAGGTGGTCTCAGAAGAAAAATTGGAAACTGTTTTGCAAAGAGTTAGTTATTTGTTGCGTGCCAGACATCACTTAAAAGAGATGCAGGAAGATGATTTTACCATTCGGAATATGGCTGAGTTAGTCGCTCAGGTTAAAAAAATCGGTTTTTATTTATCGGTATTATTGGCTTCCATTGCGTCAATATCTTTATTGGTCGGCTCAATCGGTATTATGAATATGATGCTGGTTTCCGTGACCGAAAGGACAAAGGAAATCGGTACCAGAAAGGCTTTGGGAGCTCCGAATAAATGGATTATGATTCAATTTTTAATGGAAAGCATTTTAATTTCGTTTATCGGGTCAATGATGGGACTTGTTATGGGTGTCGGATTGTCTCAATTGGGCGGATATATTTTTAATAAAGATGTTCCCATTTCTTTGTGGAGTGTTATTATATCTGTTTCTGTTGCCGTCGTCGTTGGTGTCGTATCCGGTATATTCCCAGCAATGAAGGCGATGAAACTGGATCCGATTGTTGCTTTACGTCATGATTAACGGGGGAAAAAATGATTATTGATTTGAATGATACCGTTTTAAGAGATGAAGAAGGGAGGCCTTTAAAGGTGTATAATGCCGGTTTTTATCCAGATAAAATGGATTTTTTACCTCTTTCTCATTTCGGTTGCTCAAAGGAAATGGCGTTGGTTCGAATGAAAAGTCGCTATTTGCCTTATCTGAGGGATTGTTCTTTAATCGAACGTCAAAAGATTGACTATGAATTAAAGAGAAAAGATATTTTGGATATTGATTTCAGACGAATTTTAAAAAGAGATATTCCAAAAATAAATTTACAAGAAGTTTATTTATGTTTTAAAAAACCGCTTATTTTATCAGATTTTCAAAACCATAATGATTTTGATGAATGGCGTGAAAAACTTAAAGGAAAGATTTATTATGGGTCTGAAAAAAATGTTTATAATGATGATTACTTTGATTTTATTTTTCAAAATCCATACTCCTTATCGGAAGACAGGATTTTAAAAGAATTAAATATGGAAACATTATATTCTGGTAATCGACTGGAAAAAATATATGAAAAAATGAAAGAATCAAAGTCTTTAAACAATACTCATAATACTTTTGATACCTATCATGATTTTTTAATAGCATATTTAGTAAGGCAAAGAATGATACGGGCTTTGGAAAAAAATGGCTATGACGGAATAAGATATAAAAATAAGGTTGAATGTCCCGGGCAAGAGGCTTATATTATTTTAAGACCGGAAACAGTTTTTGAAGTTGGAAATAAAAATAATTTTTCTCACGATGTTAATCGACCGAATGAAGAAAATGAAAAGAAACTAAATAATATAGAATTATCATATATTTATAAAATAAAATTGAACGAATACTTTAATTTAAAAGGGCGATAAGATTAACGCTGATTTCCATATAAATTTTTTAACGTTTCATACCCCTTGACTGTTGGACGAGGGACGATGTTTTTTTCTAAAAAGCTGATGTAATCCAGATAAATTAAATCAATGCCTCCGTCTTGATGCCAATAATTTAAATTTTTAGGATAATCATCAATTAAGTATGACTTTTCATCGGGTTTGATAAATGATGATTTTTTTTGATCGGTGATAATAATATGATCATCCGGAATATTGGAATCAATATTTTGTTTTATCCATTCTTTTTTAGCTTTTTGAACCATTTGAAATTGTTGCGGAAAATCTTTGGGTGCAACAAATGCACTTAAAATATAAACATCATCAAATTTTTCTTTACAAAGTTTATACAAATTGTCCGCAAATGGCATTTTGGGCATAGTTAACCAAAACTTTTTATCAAAATCACATTTATCAAAAACTTCTTTTAATTCTTTTGTTTCTTCATGGTTTAAATCAGTCCGACCCATTAAATGCCGGACTGATTTGTTATAAAAGTTTTCTGTTTGTTGGCAGTAATCGGTTAAAACACCGTCCATATCCAAATAAACAACCCTTTTCATTATAAAAATTCACCTTTAAAGAATTGAGCCAATTCTGAAACAGGCATACGTATTTGTTCCATCGTATCACGATTCCGGATAGTGACGGTTGACGGTTGTTTTTCAATACTTTCAAAGTCAACTGTAATACAATAGGGTGTGCCGATTTCATCATGTCGGCGATAACCCTTGCCGACATTTCCGCTGTCCTCCAACATAATGCGACCAATACCGGTTTTTAATAAATCATTTTTGATTTGTCTAGCCATATTCATAATTTGTTCGTTATTTCTTTTGAGAGGAATAACAGCAACTTTAACCGGAGCTAAATGTTTTTTTAATTTTAAAACAATTCGTTGAGTTCCGTTATCCAAGTTTTCCACAGTATAGGCTTCAATTAAAATGACTGTGAAAGCCCGATCAACTCCCATGGCTGTTTCAACGACATAAGGTATGAAAGTTTTGTTGTTATCAAATACATCTAGATAAGACATTTCCGTATTTGAATCTTTATTTTCCATGACCTTAGCCGAGATATCAAATTTGGATTGATTTTTGGTATGAGAACCTAAATCAAAATCTTGACGATCATGAATGCCTTCAATTTCATCAAATCCCCAAGGGAATAAGTATTCAATATCAACGGCTGCTTTTGCATAGTGTGCTAATTGCTCATGCAATTTATAACGTAATTTTTCCTCTGGAATGCCTTGTTCAATCCACCATTGGCGTCTGATTTCTTTCCATTGGTTCCACCATTCAATATCTGTGCCGGGTTTAACAAAGTATTGCATTTCGGCTTGTTCAAATTCTCTTTGTCTGAAAAGGAAATTACGAGGCGTAATTTCATTCCGGAAAGATTTACCGTCTTGACAAATACCAAACGGTATTTTGCGTGCGGTTGAATCCAGAACATTTTTAAAGTTTAAATAACTGCCTTGTGCCGTTTCCGGTCTTAAATAAGCAAATGAAGAGCCGTCATCAACTGGACCAATATTGGTTTTCATCATTAACATAAATGGTCTTGGTTCTGTTAAATCCGTTGATCCGCATTCCGGACATTTCCCATCAACAATATGATCGGCACGGATTCGACTTTTACATTTTTTACAATCACACAAGGGATCTGAAAAAGTGGATTCATGGCCGGAATATTTCCATACCAGCGGATGAGAAAGATGAGAACATTCAAGTCCTTCAATATCATCTCGTTCATATACCATTGCACGCCACCAGGCATTTCGGATATTCTTTTTTAACTCAATGCCAAGAGGACCAAAATCATAAGTTCCCTTTAAACCTCCGTAAATTTCAGAATCTTGAAAAACAAAACCACGTCGTTTACAAAAAGCGACAATTTCTTCCATACTTTGTGCTGACATAATAAACTCCTTTACTTTTAATGGAAAAAGTTATACCATAATTATAAAATAAAGTAAATAAAAAAAGGAAAAAAAATGTTTTTTATTATGATGCTTTTTTTATGGTCGTCAATAGCTCTTTATTTATCCGTTCGTGGTGTATATAGACTCAATGTTCGATTGAAGTGGAAAATTCTTTTAGAAATACCTATTCTATTAGGGTCTTTTCAAATGATAATAGGGTTTTTGTTCGATTTAAGCGGAGAATGGATTATGATTATATTCGGTTTCTTGCAAGGGGTTGTCTTAATTTGGTTTTTATTCCTGATTGTAATTGATTTAATGGCTTTATCGGGTATTTTTATTTCGTATATCATACCGATTTCCATGATTATCAGTTGTATTTTATCCGGATGGGGTGTTTATAATGCAATCAAGATACCGAATGTGAAATGGGTTGAAATAAAAAGCCGTTTTCTGCCTGATAATTGGACGGAATTAAGGGTGGTTCAATTATCCGATCTTCATATCGGTTCCGGTTTTAAAAAAGAGTGGTTGGAAAAAGTTGTTGAAAAAACAAACCGATTAAATCCGGATATTATTGTGATAACGGGGGATGTTATTGATAGAGGGTATCAAAGAAGTCAGAATGATATTCTGCCAATAAAAAAATTAATGGCAAAGCAGGGCGTTTATATGATTTTTGGTAATCATGAGATGTATTTTTGGTCTGATGATTGGAGTAACTTTTTTAAAACAACTTCTATCAAGATTATCAATAATAAAGCCGTCGTTTTAAAAAATAAAGAAAATACATATACGATAACCAATCGCTTAAATGATATTCCGTATTCTGATTTTAAGATTTATCTTTCTCATTATCCGGCGGATTTTAAAAATGCAATCGGTAAAATAGATTTACAATTATCCGGACATACACACGGTGGACAAATGCCACTTTTTCGTCAAATTGTCGCTCGAAGCAATGCAGGATATGTCAGAGGGTTATACAAAGATAATTCGTCTTTTCTTTATGTATCTAGTGGTACGGGCTTATGGGGCGGTTTTCCGATTCGCTTGTGGACACCGTCAGAAATTACTGTGTTTACAATTAAAAAGGATTAAAAACCTTCGTCTTTTAAGGGGCGAGTCAATAACAGCTCCATTGCCTCATCAATTCCGATGTTGTTGTATAAGACATCGTAAATTGTTTCGCAAATCGGCAATTCAAGGCCAACACTTTTTGCACGTTCAATGACGGCGGCTGATGTGAAAATTCCTTCAACCGTTTTATTGTTTTCTTCTAACATTTTGGATGCATTTTTGGTTTGTCCTAATTCATATCCAAAAGAGAAGTTCCGGCTTTGATGACAGCTGGCCGTTAAAACCAAATCACCCAAACCACACATACCCATCATAACTCTAGAATGTCCGCCCAAAGCTCGAGCTAACCGAATCATTTCATTGATGCCTCGGGTTAATAGAGCTGCCCGAGCATTATCGCCCAATTGACAGCCTTCAACGATACCAGATGCAATGGCCAAGACATTTTTGACGCTTCCGCCGATTTGTGGAGAAATAATATCATCCGTTGCATAGGGACGAAAATGTTTAGAAAATAATTTTTCGGACAACCGGTGGGCGAGTGTAATATTTTCGGCGGCAATTGTTGTCGCAGTCGGTTTTTCATCAGCTACTTCAATCGCAAAACCCGGACCAGAAAGGACAGCAAATTTTGTATCAGGCAATTCTTCTTTTAAAATCTCAGATAACATTTTACCGGTTGGATTTTCAATTCCTTTTGCACAAAGAATAATCGTTGTACAGGGTTTGATAAATGGTTTGACGGATTGTAAAACGGATCGGGTATATTGTGCGGATACCGTTAATAAAATATCATCAGAAAATTCAAATAAATCTTGAATTTGTGAAGTTGCTTTTATTGTGTCGGGTAATATTTTATTGGGTAAAAAACGGGTATTACAATGTTTTTCATTAATATCGTTGACAACATCCCCTTCACGAGCCCATACCAAAACTTCACATCCGCTACGGGAAGCCGCTAATGATAAAGCAGTTCCCCAAACGCCGGCACCGATTAAAGCAATTTTTTTTGTCATATCAAACTCCTTTTATTTTTAAAGTATAACAAAAATAAAATAAAATGCAATTTTTTTATTGTAAAGATAAAAAAAAATATATAAAATGAATGTATCATGATTGCAAAATTAAATGGAGTTATTGACTATATTGCTGATGGATATCTTGTATTAGATGTTCATGGTGTTGGGTATCGGGTTTTTTGTTCTGAAAAGACGCTTTATTCATTGTCGGTGGGACAGGGTGCTTCTTTATGGATAGAAACACAGGTTCGTGAAGACCATATTCATCTGTTTGGTTTTATATCTGCCGATGAAAAAGAATGGTTTAATACTTTAACATCGGTTCAAGGAGTTGGCGCAAAGGTTGGATTAGCGATATTATCTGTTTTATCATGTGAAGAAATATCTCTTGCGTTAGCTTGCGGGGATAGTAAAAGCTTGACACGGGCTGCCGGTGTCGGTCCAAAACTGGCCTCTCGGATTGTGTCTGAATTAAAAGGGAAATCACCCATTGTCAATACATCAATATCGATTTCTCATATATCATTGGAAAATACGGTTATGGATGAGGCGATTTCGGCGCTTTGTAATTTAGGATATTCCAAAAGTGAAGTTGCTCTTTGTGTCGGAACAATTTATGGACAGGATAATCAAATATCTTTGGATAAATTGATATCAACGGCTTTGCGTGAAATTGGTAAAAAATAGCGGTTTATTTCCCAATGCAAAATTGAGAAAAGATAATGTCAAAAAGATCTGTTATTTTGACAATTCCGGTAATTTCTCCCAGAGTTTTTGTTGCACATCTCAATTCTTCTGCTTTTAATTCAATATCCTTATTTAACAATGAATTATTTAAATTTGTTAAAGTATTTTCTAATGCTTTTTTATAACGAATTTGTGTTAATAATGGTGCATTTGATTTTGTTTTCTCGATAATAATATTTTTTATTTTTTTTCTTAAATTTTCAATATTAAAATCATTTTTGACAGATATTGAAAAATCTTCACACATTTGGCGATTATCGTTTTTATTCCAGACAATGAGAACATTTTCTTTACCGGTAATTGTTTTTAATGTTTCTTGGTTTAGATTCGGATAATTTTTAAAGTCTTCAACAGCAATAATTAAATCTGAAATTTGAGCATTATCAACGGCACGGCGAATTCCTTCTTTTTCAATATGTTCAATCCCTTCTCGTAATCCGGCCGTATCAGAAAAGATGACACTGTATCCACCCATATCACAAGTGGCTTGAACGATATCACGAGTTGTGCCGGCAATATCAGAAACAATAGCCATGTCTTTTTTGACTAACGCATTTAAAATACTGGACTTTCCGACATTCGGTTGACCGATAATGGAAATATGGAAACCATCTTTTAAAATACAGGCTTGATTGAATGTTTGTAAATGGTTTTGAATTTCATCTGTTATATTTTTAATATTTTGGGATATTTGGTTCAAAATACTCTCTGGAATTTCTTCTTCCGGAAAGTCAATATAAGCCTCTATATGTGCTAAATTCTTCATCAAAACATTTCGCCAGCTATTGTACAGTTCTTGTAAAACACCACCCATTTGGCGAATGGCATTTTTTCTTTGCTCTGTTGTATCTGCATGAATTAAATCCAATAAACCTTCGGCTTGTGTTAAATCCAGTTTATTATTATAAACTGCCCGCCGTGTAAATTCTCCGGCCTCGGCTAAACGAGCTTTTTCATTGGATAAAATTTCCATAATATCCTTGATGACAGCCCGAGAGCCATGACATTGAATTTCTACGACATCTTCACCGGTAAAAGAATAGGGGGCTTTAAAATATAAAACTAAAGCTTCATCCAGTATTTCTTTATCGGATTTGATTTTTTCAAAATAAGCATATCTTGCCTTAAATTCTTGTCGTCCGGTTAGCTTTTGAATAATGGGTAAGGCATTTTCTCCGGAGATTCGGATGATTGCAACTCCGCTGTATCCAGGCGGTGTCGCAAGTGCAAAAATTGTATCTTTATATTTCGACATCAGAACAATAACCCACTTTCATTCGGTTTGATTAAATAATAAATAATCATATAAAACAGAGTAAAGAACATATAGTAAACGATCTTTAATTCTCGTGGACAGATTTTGTATATCCATAGCGAGAAGGCAAATACGCCGCCAAATATAAAATAGGACCACCATTTTTCAAGCAGAAAAAATGTTGTGACAACCGAATATCCGATACCGGCAATCCAAAGAGCTTCACCTTTCATCTTATGAATTCATACTTTCAAAAAAATCATGGTTATTTTTAGAAACTTTTAATTTATCAATCAAAAATTCCATAGCTTCCGTCACTTGCATTGGCATTAAAACACGACGCAAGACCCACATTTTGGGTAATTCGTTTTTATCAACCAAAAGTTCTTCTTTTCGTGTGCCGGATTTTGTAATATCAATCGCTGGGAATATTCGTTTATCAGATACTTTGCGATCCAAAATGATTTCACTGTTGCCCGTTCCTTTAAATTCTTCAAAGATAACTTCATCCATTCGGGAACCTGTATCAATTAATGCTGTGGCAATAATCGTTAAAGATCCGCCTTCTTCAATATTGCGGGCCGCACCAAAGAACCGTTTGGGTTTTTGTAATGCATTGGCATCCACACCACCGGTTAAAACCTTTCCGGAAGAGGGGATGACGGTATTATATGCACGAGCCAAGCGGGTAATGGAATCTAATAAAATAACGACATCTTTCTTTTGTTCAACCAGACGTTTCGCTTTTTCAATGACCATTTCCGCGACTTGGACATGTCGTGTGGCTGGTTCGTCAAAAGTAGATGAGATAACCTCTCCTTTGACAGAACGTTGCATATCGGTAACTTCTTCGGGGCGTTCATCAATTAACAGAACAATTAAATGAACCTCAGGGTGATTAGCCGTAATCGCATGTGCTATATTTTGAAGCATGACGGTTTTACCGGTACGAGGAGGGGCAACGACCAAACCACGTTGTCCTTTCCCCTGCGGACAAATTAAATCAATAATCCGAGCCGTTAAATCTTTGTTTTTATCGGCTTGCGGAATGTCATATTCCATTTTTAATTTTTCTTGAGGATATAGGGGAGTTAAACTGTCAAAATTGACCCGATATTTTAAATCTTCGGGATTGGCTCCGTTAATTGTGTTGATATTATCCATTGAAAAATATCGTTCATTATCTTTCGGAGCTCGAATTGTTCCAGCTACCGTATCTCCGGTTCTTAGATTATTTTTTTTGATTTGTTCCGGAGACAGATATATATCATCATGACCGGCTAAATAATTAAATTTTTCGGATCTTAAAAAACCAAAACCATCCGGCAAAACTTCCAAAACACCTTCACCGCAAAGGACATTCCCTTGTTCCGCCATTTCTTTTAAAATAGCAAACATGATGTCTTGTTGAGATGGATTTGAGGAAGTGTCAATGTTTAATTCTTTCGCCATATCTAAAAGTTCTGTCGGCGATTTCTTTTGTAAATCGTTCAAGTTCATATTTTTTACCCTTTAAATTAAATGAAATAAAGCAGGAGAATACCTAATATCTGAATTATATCATTTAAACCATTAGGTTGTCAAGTCTTTTTTATATGGATACGCCAATGGTATTTACTCCACAGTCAACATGTAAAATTTCACCACTGACTCCGGATGATAAATCTGATAAAAGGTATAAAGCACTTTTACCGACATCTTCCAAAGAAACATTGCGGCGTAGCGGTGAAGTTTTTTCAACATGTTCAAGTATTGATTTAAAGTCTCCGATTCCGGACGCGGCTAATGTGCGAATTGGACCGGAAGATATAGCATTGACCCGAATATTTTTTTCGCCTAAATCATGAGCAATATAACGGACGGAAGATTCCAAGGCCGCCTTGGCAACTCCCATAACATTATAGTTTGGAATATATTTTTCGGACCCCATATAAGATAAGGTCAGGCAACTGCCTCCGTTTGTCATCAGTTCGCTGGCTCGTTTACAAATGTCGGTAAAAGAAAAACACGAGATCAACATTGTATTGGAAAAATTGGTTGACGTTGTGTCGATATAACGACCTTTGAGTTCATTTTTATCCGAAAAGGCAATGGCGTGAACGATAAAATCCAACTTACCCCATTTTTCTTTTACCTTTTCAAAAAGGGTATCCATCGACAACGTATCAAGAACATTACATTCTGTAATAATCGGGCTGTTTAAGGATTGAGCTAAAGGTTCAACACGTTTCTTTAATGCTTCGCCCTGATAGGTGAAAGCAAGTTCAGCACCCGCATCTGATAACGTTTTGGCGATTCCCCATGCAATGGAATGGTCATTAGCCAATCCCATAATTAATCCTTTTTTGCCGTTCATAATTTTATTTGTCATTTTTATCCCTTTCTATGGAGGTTAATTTGTTTAAGTCATATGGTGTATCTTGATATATAACATAATTTAACCAGTTCGTGAATAACAGATTAGCATCAGAAGACCAATTAAAAATAACTTCTTTTTGCGGATTATTATCTTTAAAATAATGTTTTGGGATTGAAATATCCAAACCCTTTTTTAAATCACGGAAATATTCTCCGGCTAATGTATCAATATCATATTCAAAATGTCCTGATATAAAAATTTGACGATTATTGTATGCCGTAATAACAGACGGACCGGCTTCTTTTGAAAAAAGACCGATTTTTAATTCGGGATTTGCCATAATTTCTTTAACTCGCCAAGAGGTATGTCTGGAATGTGGTACAAAAACCTGATTATTCATACCTTTGAATAACAAATTATTTTTTTGTGAAATTGTGTTGACAAAAAGACCGAATTTTTTATGTGGTAAGGTGTATTTGTTGATGTGGTGATGATAATATAATCCGGCTTGAGCTCCCCAACAAATATACATTGTCGAAAAAACATTATTTTTGGAATATTCCATTAATTCACAGAGCTCATTCCAATAATCCACATCTTCAAATTTTAATGTTTCAACCGGAGCTCCGGTAATAATCATTCCGTCAAAACGTCTGTTTTTGATTTTCTTTAAAGTTGTATAAAATTTTTTAAGATAGTTTTCGTCTGTTGTTTTGGAATGATGTGTATCCATTCGTAACAGTGATATTTCTATTTGAAGCGGACTATTGGATAACAGGCGTAAAAATTGAAGCTCCGTTGCCTCTTTTGATGGCATTAAATTAACCAATATAATTTGCAAAGGGCGTATTTTTTGACGGTGAGCTCGTGAATTTTTCATAACAAAAAGCCCTTCATTTTGAAGTTTTTCAATAACCGGTAAATTATTTTGTATCAAAACAGGCATACTTTTTCCTTTCGTGTTCGTATTATAAATAAAAAAAAATTTTTTATCAAGTTTTAAATAATTCTTGACATGATTTTTAAAAAAAATATAATCAAGCTTGAAAATAGATATAAGTATATTATATTTATATAAATCCAAGAAAGGTTTATGATGTCAAAAATTTTAATTGTTGAAGATAACCCGATGAATATGCGTCTGTTTGTTGATTTATTACAGGCTCAAAATTATGAAGTTTTTCAATGTTTCGAGGGTATAAAGGCCTTTGATATGGTTATGGATATTCGTCCGGATTTGATTTTAATGGATATTCAATTGCCGGTAATATCCGGTCTTGAAATTACTGAAAAGATTCGTCAAAATCCGATTATATCATCTATTCCCATTATTGCGATAACAGCTTTTGCAATGAAAGGGGATGAAAAAATGATGTTGGAAAAGGGTTGTAATGCATATATTTCAAAGCCGATTTCCGTTCCGTATTTTTTGGAAACCGTTAAAAAATATTTAGCGAAATGAAAAAGATTTTATTTTTATTGTTTTTATTGACAGCTTGTTCTTTGCCGGTTCGTAATGTCGGTGATATGCCTTCTGATTCGTCAATTGCGTTGATCAAGAAAAGAATGAATAAGAATGAAGTATATGAACTTTTGGGTTCTCCGGCCGGAAAGACTTTGTTTGAAAAAGAATCTTGGATATATATGCAATCTCAATATCAGACACGGGCATTTTTATCGCAAAAAGAAATCAGTCGGGATATATTGGTTATTTCTTTTGATGGAGAACAGGTGAGCGGTATAAAGAGATATACTTTATCAGATGCTGTTTCAATCGATTTTGATGATGCTGAAACGCAAGCCAAAGGAAAAGATTTGGGTATTATTGATGAATTAATTGGGAATTTTGGTCGTTTCGCCGGAAATCCGTCAGCGATTGGTCAATAAAGGGAATAAAATACAAAGAAAGCTCCCTTTAACGGGAGCTTTTTTTAATGGGGCGGATGAAGGGACTTGAACTCTCGACATTCGGTACCACAAACCGACGCTCTAACCAACTGAGCTACATCCGCCATAACAGTATTGACTTGTATCCTATTTTTTTTACTCTGTCAAGTAAAATTTAAAACTTTGTAAAAAAAAATATAAAAATATCTTTACATTAAAAATCAGATATGATATAACTTACTAAAATAACACAGAAAAAGAAAGGAAGGAAAGATGTCAACAACTACAAAAGCTGATTTAGTGGAAGCCGTTTATCGTCGGATTGGGATTTCTTATGCCGAGGCTGCTCGATTGGTGGATTGTGTATTTGAAGAAATTGTCGAAGCGATGAAAGAAGAAGAACGGGTTAAAATAAAAGATTTTGCCTCCTTTGTGATTTATACAAAAGATGCTCGTGTCGGTCGTAATCCCAAAACCGGAACTCTTCATGCGATTGAACCTCGACGTGTTATTTCATTTGTCCCGTCAAATCATTTGAAAGAGGAAATTGATCGATGAGTGATAAAGTTTACCAAACCATTGCAGAGGTTGCATCTTTATTGGATGTTCAACCGTCTGCTCTTCGGTATTGGGAAACTCAGTTTCCGCAACTTCATCCGATTAAGTCAATTGGCGGACGTCGTCAATATCGTGTGGAGGATGTCGAATTATTAAAGACAATTCACTATTATTTATATTCCCAACGTTATACGATTGAGGGGGTTAAAAAGGTTTTGAAAGAAGGCTCTTCAAAGATGGTGTCTGTTCCAAAAGATGAGGGATTGGAAAAGTTTGTCAAGGAAATGGAAAGTGTAAAAAATTTTTTGGAAGATTATGTTTAATTTTTTTTATTTTAATTAAAAAATCCCCTGCAAAAAGCAGGGGATTTATATTTTTTCAGAGTAAGATTAGAAATCATATTGAACTTGTAATCCAAACATATTGGAATAGCTTTTGACTTTTCCTTTAAGTGTGGTGTATCCGTCATTATTATCAATCATTCCTGTTTTCATGAACAAGTGAGAATAACCGACATCTACCGTTATTTTGTCCAATGTATAAGACGCACCCGCCGTCAGCCAAAAGCGATCATTGTCCGGAATACGTGCCGTTCTGTATTTCGCTGTTGAAACCGGTGTCGGGTCATAGGATGTTCCGACACGGAACGTCCAATTTTTATTAAAGTAGTAATCTAAACCAAGAGAATATGACCAAACATTTTCCCATTTTTCAGGAATAACGCTTGTTGTTCCGCCATTCACGTCAGAGTATAAGATGAAATCGTCAAAAACACTCCACCGTGTCCATTTGGCTGTTGCAGACAAACCGACTTTGTCATTTAATTTGTGGAAAGCCGAAAGGGTGAGTTGATCCGGTAATTGCATCCGAGATCTGGCTTCCCATGAATTGTTTAATACTGACAATGGGCCGATTGCCCCTTTAATTCTGTTTTTGCCTTTAACCGTATGTGGCCAACTGCGTCTGTATGATACACCAAAACGAGTTGTTTGGGTCGGTTCATACATGATGCCGAAATTATATGCTGTATCCCATCCATCCAAATCCATTTGATTGGAGGAACCGTGCATTCCGGTTAAAATATAGTTCATTGGTAATTCGTTGATTAAATTACCGTGAACATATCTGAAAATCAAAGAAGCACCAATACTTAATTGTTTAATCGGGCGATAGGCAACTGCTGGAGCTAAATCAAGAACTTCCAATTCGGTTGTTGTTCCATGTGTGGCTCCAAACCATTTATAATCGTATTTTGTGGCTAATCCAAATGGTGTATAAACACCAAAACCGGCAAACCATTTTTCGTTAATTTTGTGTTGAGCAAAGAATGACGGTAAGGTTTTAAATAAATTCATTTTTGCTTCCGGTCCGTTGATAACGGAACTGTCGCTGTTTTTGACCAAATGTCCGGTAATATTTCCATGTAATTGAACGGTTGTCATTCCAACTTGACCACCGGTACCTTTTAAAGTCATTCCGGCCGGATTAAAAGCGATAGCGGAATAATCGTCCCCAACAATACCCGCACCGGCGAAAGCTCGTCCTAAACCAGTAGCAGAATATTCATTTAATTGGTATCCACCGGCTTGAACAGAGGCGACGGATGCCAAAACAAAAAGGCCTGTATAAAGTGTATTTAATTTTTTCATAAAAAATCCTTTCTTTTTTGCTTGCACATGATAACAATTTGTGCTAACTTTGAAAAGTAGGCACTTTAAAGTGCGATAGTATCCTTGCGGAAACTATTTTGCTTTTTTGCCCTTTTGACAGGAGGTTGAAAATGATAAAAAAAATTTCAATGATTGATTTGGCAACGGACTTATTCGGGGAACGTCGCCGAATCGAGATTATAAATGCCTTGGCTGAGGGCACAAAACGGTTTGGCGAGTTAAAGGCTTCTTTGGGGGATATTACACAAAAAGTGTTAACATCAAATTTACGCTTATTGGAAAAAAAGGGGATTGTTATTCGAAAGGTTTATGCACAAATTCCGCCTCGGGTTGAATATCGTTTAACTGATTTGGGGGAAAGATTACGCCCAATTATTGAAGCTTTTTTAAAGTGGGGCGATGAATATAAAAAAATGATGTTGTCAGTATCAACATAAGTATTGATTTTTTGTTGAAAATAAGGTATAATAGCGGTCTGTTTTAAAGGGGAAAACGGACGGATGGAAATTTATACAGATACATCAATTGACGATCGGACACAAACAGCTGGAATAGGGTGTGTTTTTGTATCTCCATTTACTCAAACTATTGACAGTTCTTTTTCTCCCGATAAAGAATTGGATGAGTTTGTTAAATATACTCATCGTTATGTTAAGGATGGTTCTTCACAGACTGGGGAACTTTTGGCTATCCACTTTGCACTTTCTCAGATACCTAAGGATTATAAGGAAAAGGGTTATCTTTATACCGATTCAAAGGATGCCTTAGTCTTAATACATCGGATGTTATATAAACCTTATCGAATAAAAAAAACAATTCAGGCTGAAGTTTTAAGTGAAATTTGTAAAATATTTAAAGAAAATCCAAATTTGTCTGTTCAGTTTTGCCATGTTCGAGGTCATGAAAGTTTTGCTACTTTATTTTCATATGGTTATTATAATGGAAAGGCAGATGAGCGGGCTTTAATCGGACGGGATATTGGTGTTAGTCTTTTAAAAGCCGGTCAACGATATGCTCATGACGATATTTTTCAAAATAGAATTTCTTTGGATGGTGAATATGAATTTATAAAAGATTTTAAAGGTGATTGGAAAAAACGGATTGTTTTATGCTTTGAGGTTCAAAATCCCAAGAAATCTCCTAAAAAAGTTTGTCATCATAATGATAAAGCAATAAAAAGATCTAACGGAAAAAAACGTTATCATATATATTGATGAAAAAAAGTTCTTGCAATTATAAAAAAAATTTAGTATAAGATGATATAAGAGAAAAGGGTGATTAGCTCAGTTGGTAGAGCAGCTGACTCTTAATCAGCGGGCCCGGGGTTCGAGTCCCCGATCACCCACCAGTTCATACAACCACTATTATACTTTTAAAAGAAAAATACCTGATAAAGGGAATAAAAATATTTAAAAATTCGGAAGAACAACGGGAGTTAAACTCGGAAGAACAACAGGATGTTGAAAGTTTTATCCGTTATTGGGCCTTTTCTCATCTTCGTGTTTTCTTTTTTCTTCGCCAGTTGTGTTTGGCTGGGCTTATTATGTTTTCTCCCTTATTTATTCTTCACTTACTTATACCCGTTGGGGTAAAGGTTGTATTAGGGGCTTTTGCTATTACTATTCCCATCGGAATTCTTTTTTTTATCATTCGAATTATTTTGGCAAGAATAAACTTAATAAAGAGTTAATGCGTAAGGAAAGGTTTCATATCCTTGGGGTTAAAGTTGAAAGAGAATATTATTTTCCTTTAAAATTGATTTTTTAAATTAGTGAGAATTATTATTCTGATTATTGGTATTTAAACAGGAAGGATTGATAAAAGAAAATTTATCGTCTAATAGGTATTTTTTTTATTTAGATGATATCCTATAATGTTTTTGAAATAAAAGAAAAAATATCTAAATAGTGAAAAAAAGACTTGCGAAATAAATATAACCATTTATAATGTGAGGTATTAAAAAACATCATGGAGGAAGTTATATGCGTCGGATTTGGGTATTGTTAAGTTTTATGATATCTCTATCTTCGTATGCCGAAGAAGTCTTGGATTGTCGGTGCAAGGATTGGGGATGTGATGAAAACGGTTTATTCAGTTGTGCCGATCGCAATCCGGCGGAAACTTTCTGTCCCAGCGTTGATAATCCGAAAATCGGAACTTGTTGTAAAGAAGATGAAACTTGCGAGAATGGGGTTTGTGTTAGTCTAAATCCGCCGATAACGACAGTACCACCGCCGATAACGACAGTACCGCCCGGACCTTTTAAAGATTGCCAGGAACAGGGTAAAGAGGAGTATAAAATC
>JAZSNA010000016.1:0-9622 GCA_045536135.1 Alphaproteobacteria bacterium | reverse complement strand
TTTCCGTTGTAATTCCATTCCCGGCTTCAATTATAATTTCACCGGTTGTATCATCAATAATATCACATGCAATAAAGCGTCCCAAAATATCTTCATTACTATTAATGATAAATTTAACACCTTCTTTGGCTAATTTTTTAGCCTTCGGCAATAAAATCTTTTCACCTTTCGGAATAATAACTTTTTTAGTTTCGGCATCAACCAAGTCATATTCCAACTTGCGTCCTTTTAAGTTTTCGGGAACAAACGCAGTCCGCCAAACCTTTCCATCCTTTTCAAAGTGAACTTTTTCATAGAAAGAAGATAAAATTTCCTCTTTTGACATCCCTTGAACATCAGCCAAATCCAACTCTTTACCGCGAGATAAAGCCCGCTTACGTTTTTCGGCCGTTTCAGCACTGTCCAAAGCATATAATAATGCTGTCACCGGTATTTTACGACGACGGTCAATACGAACATATAATAAATCTTTTGCATCAAATTCCAAATCAACCCAAGACCCACGATACGGAATAATCCGAGCTGAGTATAAATAACGACCTGATGTTTTTTCCCCATCATCGTGATCAAAGAAAACACCGGGAGACCGATGCATTTGAGAAACAACAACACGTTCCGTTCCATTGACCACGAAAGTTCCGGTTTCGGTCATCATCGGTAATTCACCCATGAAAACATCTTGTTCCTTAATATCCCGAATTGTTTTTGAACCTGTATTTTCGTCAATATCCCACACAATCAAACGGAGTGTCGCACGAACAGGAGCCGAATAGGTTAAGCCCCTTTTTAAACATTCATCTACATCAAACTTTGGTTCATCTAATTCATATTTTACAAATTCAATATCCCCGCGTCCAGAAAAATCAACAATCGGGAACATCGCTTTGAAAGCATTTTGTAATCCGAAATCCCGTCTTTCTTCTGCCGGTACATCTTTTTGTAAAAATTCAGCATAAGAACTTTTTTGAATTTCAATTAAATTCGGCAATTGAGCAATTACATCTACTCGTCCGAAAGATTTTCTAATCCGTTTTTTATCCATCAAAGATTGTGTCATATTTGTTTTTCCTATTCTAAAAAACTCTTCCGCCAACGGGACGGAAACCGATATACTTTAAACTTGCGTTAAGGCCGAAGACGTTTAAACGCATTCGACCTTAACAACAACTCTATTGAAGAATTATTTCAATTCAACCTTAGCACCAGCAGCTTCTAATGTTTTTTTCATTGCTTCTGCTTCTGCAGCAGGAACATTTTCTTTAACTGTTTGAGGTGCACCTTCAACGAGGTCTTTAGCTTCTTTCAAGCCCAATCCTGTGATTGTACGAACTTCTTTAATCACAGCGATTTTGTTAGCACCAGCTTCGGCCAAAACAACGTTGAAATCTGTTTTTTCTTCAGCCGGAGCAGCACCAGCAGCCGGAGCAGCAGCCGCAACAGCGACCGGAGCAGCAGCAGAAACGCCCCATTTTTCTTCTAACATTTTTGACAATTCAGCCGCTTCTAATACGGACAAAGTTGACAATTCTTCTACAATTTTAGCTAAATCAGCCATTTTATAACTCCTTTTGTTTATAGACATAGAATATTTTTCAATATTCCGAGACTTTTGCGGGTTTAAAACCCACGCTTAACCCTTGGAAGCATATGCTCCCATAACACGAGCAACCTGTGAAGCCGGTGCTTGTAAAACACAAGCGACTTTGGTTGCCGGTGCATTGATAACACCCAAAATTTTGGCGCGAAGTTCGTCCAAGGATGGCAAAGAGGCCAAAGCTTTAACTTCTTCAACACTCATCACTTTTCCATTTAGACAACCGCCTAAAATTTCAAATTTACCATCGTTCTTTTTTGCAAATTCAGCAACTGCTTTTGCAGCGGCAATCGGATCTGCTGAAAAGGCCAAACCAGTCGGTCCTTTCATTAAATCTGATAAACCTTCAAACGATGTATCTTTAAAGGCCAGACGTGAAAGACGGTTTTTAACCACACGATAGCTTGCTCCACCTTGACGAATCAATGAACGCAATTCTGTTGTTTTTGCAACAGTTAAACCTTTGTTTAATGTCACAACAACGATTTCAGAAGCTTTCAAATCTTCGTTCAACGCAGAAATAAGCTGTCCTTTTTCTTCCCGTTTCACTTTTTGTCTCCACTTCTTTGATTAATCAACTGATTAATCGGTTAATAAACAGAACCTTGGACCCATTCCAAAGTCCCCCTTTTCACCTGCCCAGAAGCTTCGTCTTACAACTCTTCTTCTTGTCTATGGTTGGCGGAGTGCTCTCCTTTCGTTAAATCCCGTGATTTAAACCAATCCGTCTTGGACAGGAAAATTTTTTATCAAGCAACGCTTGACAAATCGACACGAACACCAACACCTTGTGTTGAACTGACGGAAATCTTTTTAATAAAGACCCCCTTCACGCCACTTGGTTTTGTCCGATTTAAATTTTCAACAAATGCTTTGATATTTTCAACAATCTTAGCATCATCAAAACTGGCTTTACCAACACCGGCATGAACAACACCTGCATCATCGGCACGGTATTGAACTTGACCGCCCTTAACAGCCTTTACCGTTCCGGCAATATCCATTGTGACCGTTCCCAATTTCGGATTCGGCATTAAGCCTTTCGGTCCCAATATCTTACCTAAACGTCCGACAACACCCATCAAATCCGGCGTTGTAATCACACGGTCAAAATCCATAAAGCCTTCTTGAATTCTTTTCATCAAATCCTCATCACCGACAACATCAGCACCGGCTTTTTGAGCTTCTTCTGCTTTTGGTCCTTTGGCAAAAACAGCAACACGGAATGTCTTTCCGGTTCCGTTCGGTAAAGAAACAGAACCACGAACCATTTGATCAGCTTGTTTTGTATCAATATCCAAAGAAACTGCAATATCAATTGTTTCATCGAATTTTGCATTTGCGTTTGATTTAACCATAGATACAGCCTCTGTCAACCCATACAATTTTGTACGATCGATATTTTCATAAGCTGCTTTTAATTTTTTAGATAATTTTGCCATAATTAAGCCTCCACATCAACACCCATGGATTTTGCTTGACCCGCAACAATATTCATTGCAGCTTCAACATCCACACAATTTAAATCCGGCAACTTGAATTCGGCAATTTCTTTTAATTGAGCCTTTGTCAATTTAGCCACTTTTGTCCGACCCGGTTCTTTTGATGCGCTTTGTAAATTCAAAGCCTTTTTAATCAAATAACTGACCGGCGGAAGCTTCATTGTAAATGTAAAACTTCTGTCCGCATAGGCCGTAATCACAACCGGAATCGGCATACCCGCTTCCATTTGAGATGTTTTATCATTAAATGCTTTACAAAAGTCCATAATATTTAAGCCCCGTTGTCCCAAAGCCGGACCAACAGGAGGACTTGGATTTGCTTTTCCCGCAGGAATTTGCAATTTTATATAACCAGCAATTTCTTTTGCCATTTTATAACCTCTTTTTTTACACCCCATCCTTTTATCGAAGTTTCGTGGTCCGTTTGATGATGGCTCATCTGCCACGACCCCAATTCCCAGCCGGATGGCTTTATGCCGGAAATCAGAGTTTTTCTACCTGAGTAAATTCCAATTCAACCGGAGTTGAACGTCCAAAAATCATAACCATAACTTTTAACCGATTCTTTTCTTCATCAACTTCTTCAACCGTCCCGTTAAATGAAGCAAACGGTCCATCAACAACCCGAACTTCTTCACCGGTTTCATAAGACACATTTGATTTCGGCGAAGTAAAACCTTCTTGTAATTGTTCAACAATACGTTTCGCTTCACCTTCAGTCATCGGAACCGGTTTCTTTCCACCCAAAAATCCGGAAACACGAGGCGTATTTTTAACCAAATGCCATGTTTCGTCAGACAAATCCATCTTAATCAAAACATATCCCGGGAAAAATTTCCTTTCGATTTCTTTTTTTTGCCCCTTAACAATATCAACAACTTTTTCTGTCGGGACAATAACTTCTTCAAAACGATCCTCTAAACCTTTTTTAATTGCTTGTTCACGAATTGTTTCAGAAACTTTTTTTTCTGAACCAGAATATACATGCAAAACATACCAACGCATTGCCATTGTCAAATTACCTCGCCAAACCTAAAATCAATTGAATCATAAATGCGGATATTTTATCCACCACTAAAAAAAACATTGCAAAAAAAATGCACATTATAATAACCGTAATCGTCAACTGTATTAATTCTTTTCGAGACGGCCAAGTGACTTTTGAAACTTCCGTTCGAACTTGACGAACAAATTGTGCCGGTGTTGTTTTCATTTTTTTCCTTTCATTTTGTTGGCAGGGGTGACAGGAATCGAACCCGTAGCCCCCGGTTTTGGAGACCGGTGCTCTACCAATTGAGCTACACCCCTAACCAAACCCGCTCGAATCCCCATACAGGGTCTTGCGCGTCATTATACAGACTAATCCCAAAAAAATCAAGAACTTTTTTTATTTTTTTTAAAAAAAGTTCACCACCCCTATTTTTGACCAATTAAATCAAGCTAAATATCAATTCCATCCATTCTTATTTAGCCCTTATCCGAAGGGCATTAGAGCATATAAACACATTCTTGTCAAGAAGATTTTATTTTTTGGATAAAAGTTTGACGAGGGGTATTTTTCTTTAAATGAGGAGATAAGAAAAAGTCAATCAATTTAAAACCTTGACATATATCCGCCATTGTCGGAATATCATTCTTCCATAAAAATGCGGGTATCTTCAATAATTTATCACGATATTCCCAACCTTTTTCTTTTGAAACGGCCTTTCCGGTTTTAGGTGATACATAATATAGGTCACCCAAAACTTGATCTGACAAATCCAATCCGAACCCAATTTTTGACAACAATGCCATTTCAAGACGGACATATTCAGCCACCCAGTTATCGCTGTCTATTTTCTTTAAAAATTTCATCACATCGTCAAAGATATAAATATTCTGATGTTCCGGACTCAATTGTAATAGTGTATCGCTTAAAGCCACCAACCCCGCTAATCTTAATGCGTCATCAAAATAAATAACCGAAAAACTTTTTAAAACATCAATATCCCAAAATCCGATTTGTTCCGCTGTTCGAGTTTTCCAACGGCATTGAACCAAAGTTAAAATCTGCGGAATATTTTTTCCACGAAGAATTCCACTGTAAAGTCCATTATCACGGGTTAATATCTTGACAATATATTGTTTTTCTTTATAGTGTTTCGCCGATAAAATTAATCCCGTATCAGATATATTAAGCATGGAAATCCAAACCCCATGTGTTAAATTGTTCCGGATCTTCCGACCAATTTTCTTTTACTTTGACGAATAAAAACAAATGAACGGGAACTTCAAAAATCCTTGACAATTCGTATCGAGATGCCATACCAATTTTTTTCAACATACTGCCCTTTGCGCCCAAAATTATGGACTTTTGAGAATCTCTGGCCACAAAAATTGTCTGATTAATTTTAATGGATCCATCTTCTTTTCGTTCAAAACTTTCTGTCACTACTGCGATTGCGTACGGTAATTCATCACCTAAGTTCAGATATATTTTTTCACGGGTAATTTCAGAAGCAAACAACTTATCTGGTAAATCCGAAACAGAATTTTCATCAAACATAAAATCCCCTTCCGGCATCTGAGAAATTAAATATCTGACCAATTCATCCACACCTTCGCCATTTTGAGCACTGATACAAAAAAGTTCTTTTAAAATCGGCAAATCTTTTAATTCGGAAATTAACGGCAACAACTTTTCTTTGGAAATTAAATCAATTTTATTCAAAACAATAACAATTTTTGTTTTTAAAGCAATAAATTCATCTATCATTCCCTTTGTTTGTTCTGTTATCCCTTTTTTAGCATCAATGACCAACAAACAAACATCCGCATCAGCCCCTTCATTCCAAGCACAAGCCACCATTGCCCGATCAAATCGCCGTCGAGGCTTAAAAATACCCGGCACATCCACCAAAACAATTTCCGTATCATCTTTGACAAAAATACCACGAACCCGAGAACGAGTCGTCTGGACTTTCGGCGAAACGATTGAAACCTTTGCACCAACAATTTGATTTACAAGGGTTGATTTTCCGACATTTGTTTCACCCATAACTGCAACAAAACCGCATTTCGTCATTTTAACTTCCCTCGTTTTAATTTACGAATGATACCGAATAAAGTATTTACCTCTGTCGGATTTGGATTCATCCGAAGTAATAATGAATACAAATTTTCCTGCATTCTTTCCTTTTTATCCGGCCAACGATAATATCCGAATTCTTCCAATGTTTTATTTAAATAAATCCAAAAAGCATCAAAATGCTTCTTATCCGCCGGATGATGTTTATTTCCCATTAGGGGGAAACCTTTTATTTTTGAATATTCATACCCGATAAGTAATACAGCCTGTGCCAAATTCAATGATGTATGTTCCGGATTTAGCGGAATATTAATAATTCCATCACATCGAGCTATAATTTGATTAGTCAACCCGGTTCGTTCCGGACCAAATATAATTCCGTTTTTATGCCCCAAAAGTTCAACAATCTTATCCCCTTGAAAAACAGGTTTTGATATTTCACGACAACGAGCCGTTGTGGCATACACCATCTTTAAATCCGCTGTTGCGGATATAAAATCATTAAAAACTTTGGCATTTTTCAAAATCTTTTCGGCACCGGAAGAAGCCCGTAATGCCTTTGGAGACAAATGACTTTGCTGAGGTTTAATTAAATAAAGTTCCTTTAACCCGCAATTCATCATTGCACGGGCAACCATACCTATATTTTCAGAAAGTTGCGGACGATATAAAATAATAACAGGTTTTTTAACTTTCATTGCGTTTAAACTTTAAGAAATAATAAACTCCAACCGGCAATGAAATTAAATATAAGAAACCGATAACACTTAAAAATATCCAAAAATTAGATACCATTAAACCGATAATAATCATAAAAACAACCGTTGAGAAATAACGCCATTTTTCAGGAATATGCATTTTCTTTAAGCAAATTGTCGGGATTCTGGATGCCATCAACAACGCGCAACCCACAACAAAAACAGAAACCAAAATCGGGTTACGAACAAATTCCCAACCAAAAGCGAACCACAGAATTAAGGGGAATAAAGCCAATCCTGCACCGCCCGGCGCCGGCAATCCCATAAAGAAATGTTTCCAATACGGTTTTTGTTTAACATCCAACATCGTATTAAAACGGGCCAACCGAAAAGCACAACACATGGCCAACAATAAAGCACAAAACCATGGCATTCCGATTGCCGTCGGGTCTTTAACTTCTTGTAAAAATGCTATTTTCTTCAAAGTCGGTTCCATCGTCCATTGGTATAATAAAAATCCGGGAGCAACACCGAAGCTGACAAAATCAGACAAAGAATCCAATTCTGCACCAAATTTGGATTCGGTTTTAAGCATACGAGCCACACGACCATCCAATCCATCAAAAAAAGCGGATAACAAGATACAAATCAAGGCCATTTTCCAATTCATCCAATATGCATAATGCATGGAAGATACACCAAATGCCAACGCAGACATCGTCACCAAGCTGGGACAAGCTTGACGTACCGGAATATTTTTCGCTTTTTGGTGAATTGTTTTCAACGGTTTTTTCTGTAAAACTCTTTTCATGTTATCTCTCCTCTCCAATTGTTGGAAGTGAATTTGTTTGTGAAACATCGGCCAAAATCGTTTCGCCGGCAACAGCGACTTGTCCCAAACACACTTTCGGACAAACGCCTTTGGGCAAGTAAATATCCAATCTTGAACCGAAACGTATCATTCCGAATCTTTGACCAGCCTTTAATTGTTGGCCTTCTTGTGTCCAAGAAACAATACGGCGAGCAACCAACCCGGCAATCTGAATAAAGCCGATTTTATGACCACTGGGCATAATCAACGAATATTCTTGTCTTTCATTATCTTCATTATCTTTATCGGCAACATTTAAAAATTTCCCCGGACGATAATTGATTTTATGAACAGTTCCCGTCGCCGGAGAGCGATTAACATGAACTGAAAAAACAGACATAAAAATACTGATACGTGTCATCGGTTCCGTACCTATATCAATTTCAGGCGGCGGAACAACCTCTTTGATATTGCTGACAATCCCATCCGCAGGAGAGACAATCAAATGATCACCAACCGGTGTCACACGAGTCGGATCCCGAAAGAAATAAAAAGTAAATATCGTTAACGCTAAACCGATATATCCCAAAAACCCAACAATCGGCAAGATTAATAAAACGAAAGAACAACCGGCAAAAGCCAAAAGAAACTTTACCCCTTCCGGATTCATATGAGGCATTAAAAATCTTTTCCAAGACAAATCGACACGCGGATCTTCATTTTTAGGATTCATTTTATTCCTTTCTTTTATAATTCGTGGTGCCGTTGAGAGGATTCGAACCTCCGACTTACTGATTACGAATCAGTTACTCTACCAGCTGAGTTACAACGGCAACTTCGTTCTTTATAAAAGATTTAAAAACAAAAATCAACAGAAAAGTTAACATTTTATATTTTGTTCTTCTTTTAAGCGTCTTAATTTGAAGTTGGTCGGGACAGTATACGGTGATAATCTTATTCGTGAAGAATCAGCCGGAAGTAAGATATCCAAACAATTGCCGATCATCGCATCACGAAGGTCTATGACTTCCACATTTCGCAAATCCAAAATTTTTCCTTTCGGAAAAATAACTTCGCTAAATTGAATATTTGAACAATCTTTGGGTAAAATTAATTCGTCAACTTTTGATAAATCACATCCGTTTAAGTTCGCTCCTATAACATTTGACAGATCAAGTTTTTTGACCTTTATTTTATTGGCGATTAAACTGGCCCCCTTGTCCGGCAGTTTAAATTCTTGGACATCAATCGTTGAACGACAGATACAAACCTTTTTTGTTTCAGACAAATCGACAATTCCACCTTTTGGGAAATAAGTCCGTTCTGCAAAGATTTCTTCCTTTTCTCCGGACCAAATGAAAGATTTACCCACATAAATATCTGCTTCCACCCATTTGATTTTTTTGAATGAAGAATCCGAAAAGTCTATTTCCGGCATTTTAACTTTATGTAAGCTTAAATAATCACCTTTCGGCAAATGAATAATACAGTTTGAGAAATCACAATTTTCATAATATAATGCAGGGTTTGAAAGGTCTATTAAAGTTCCATTCGGTAATTTTGTTTCAATAATTGACACCCTTTTTCCGGATTGAGGTAAAACGACATTTGAACAAGAACACATATCGATTCGATTCAAATAGACCTCTTCCAAATTATACAAATTCATCTCAACCTTATCCGGCAAAGATACTGAACGCAAATCCAATTTTTCCAATTCATCAAATCCGGAAACAGATGACAACGAAAAATCTGAAAAAGCAGCAACAAATGTTGAACCTTGCTTTAATTTTAAATCCATATCTTCTGGTGCATTAAATATATGAAATTCGATATTATCAACTTCTCCCTTAAAAGATATCTTACTTTTTTTGGAAAATTTTATTGAATGTATTTCAAGATTTTGATGATTATTAAAAACCAATGATACATCATCATTTAAAGCAATAT
>JAZSNA010000018.1:0-32990 GCA_045536135.1 Alphaproteobacteria bacterium | reverse complement strand
GGAATACAGAATCAGAAGGTTTTTATATCGCTGTGGACGGTATTACACCGGAAGTTTGTGAAACCTTGCTTTCCAATAAAACCGCTTTTATGGCGGATATCCAACCATATAATGGTGAAGACCCCGCCAATTCATGTGAAGATGCCAATGCAGTCTATATCACATTCCCATACCCACCAATCGAGGGGGGAGAGGTTGTTGAAACCGTTCCGCCTGTCACTTGTTGGAATAATTATGAAGTTATAAATGGTGTTTGTTGTTATAAGGATTATGTTTGTGGAAACAACTGCTGTGAAAATGGTTCTTGTCAAGATGGTGTTTGTTATAGTTCGGATGGTTCCCCCTGTCCGGATGGAACTAATGGTGTGGATACCAACGGTTTTTGTTGTACTTCGGAGGAAGAATTACGTTGGGGGGATTATGGGTTTCAAGTATGTTGCCCAAAAGGATATGATGACGGATGTTGTCCTGAAAAAGCATTTTATGTTTATGGTGGGGATTATTATGTCTGTTGTTCCAATTCGGAGACAGGGATCGACGAAGAGGGTAATTGTATTTCATGTCCTAATGGAACCGGTGATATGCCTAATGGCTATTATCAACGTTGTTGCACCAATGATGAAGTCTTGGTTAAGGCAGGATCTTATAATGTATGTTGTCCAAAGGGAACGACATCTGCTGAGTATGATTGGAGAGCTAATTCCGGATACCGCTGTTATGATGCCGATGGTGAAGAATTGTGTCCCGGCGTTAAAAATATTTATAACGGTGAAACATATTGTTGTTCCACTAGTGAATATTTTAAAAATGGTTCGTGTTTGTCTTGCCCGTCGGGTATGATGTGTGATGGGACAAATATTGTCGGATGTACCGATGGAAAAGTTTTAAATACTTATAACGGTGAAACATATTGTTGTTCGACCAGTCAGTATTTTAGAAATGGCTCATGTTATTCTTGTCCATCGGGTATGACTTGTGATGGAACGGCTAATCCACAATGTTCAGATGGTAAAGTTGGGAATTATTATAGTGGCAGGTGGGTATGTTGTTCCACCAGTCAGTATTTTGAATACGGTTCATGTTATTCTTGTCCGTCGGATATGACTTGCAATGGAACGGCAGATTATCAATGTTCTGAAGGGTATGAATTGATTTATTATGACTGGGATTCCACGTATGTCTGTTGCCCGATCGGAACAACCGAAGTCGGGTTCGATCAATGGAACAGTTATGAATGCTGTGATCCGGAAACAGAAACTCTTGTCGGTGGAATATGGGGAAGTATGCAATGTTGCACAAAAGGATATGATGACGGGTGTTGTCCTGAAAAAGGATTTTATGTTCCTAATTGGGATGATTTTACTTGTTGTTCCAATTCGGATACAGGGATCGACGAAGATGGTAATTGTATTTCATGATCCAATGGAACCGGTGATATGCCTAATGGCTATTATCAACGTTGTTGCACCAATGATGAAAGCTTGGTTAAGACAGCAGGATATAATAATGTATGTTGTCCAAAAGGGGCAACTTCTGCCGAGTATGATTGGAGCGCTGATTCCGGATACCGCTGTTATGATGCCGATGGTGAAGAATTGTGACGGATCGAAAAATGTCATATGCACCAGCGGAAGTTGGACGGGGTCTATATGTGCGTAGTTTTTAACAAGGCATTACACTTTTATAAAAAACGGGGGAAGTCCCCCGTTTTTTATTCTGTTAATATTCGGTCTTCAATTTTTTTAATTCGTCGGACACAGGCTTGTAATAATTCGTCCAAATTATTGTCCATTGCAAATTGATATACCTTTTTCAGAACAATCAACCGATGAACATCATCGGCTTTGATTTCTTCTTTTAAAGAGTCGGGGATTTTATCCCAAACTTTTTTTAAGGCATGATGATATTTTATTTTTTCTTCTTTATGGCATGATGATGGACATGTAATTCCCTCACTTCCGCAAGTAAAAACGTCATCTTTCATTTTTATTCTCCTTTCAAAACAATTAATATGTGGGATGCTGAAAAGCTTTTTTCCAGAAAAAAGACTTGTTTTTTATATAAGAATCATACTATATTAAAAAAAAGGATTTTATTATGAGTATAATTGAACGTATGCCTCCACAAAGTATTGAAGCCGAACAAGCCTTATTGGGGGCTATTTTGGTCAATAATCGGGTCATGGAAAAAGTGGCCGATTTTTTAAAAGCAAATCATTTTGCAAATCCGGTGCATGGAAAGATATTCGAGGCATGTCAAAACCTGATTGAACGGGGAAGAATAGCCGATCCGCTGACCGTAAAGGAATTTTTTATCGGAAATGATGAATTAAAAGATGTGGGGGGCGAAGAATATATTTTAAAATTGGCTTCCGAATCGGCGACTTTGATTAATGCGGTTGATTATGCCAGACAAATTTTTGACCGCTTTTTACGGCGAGAATTGATTGATGTCGGAACCGATATTGTCAATAATGCATTTGAAATTTCATTGGAAGCCGATGCGAACTTACAGATTGCAGATGCAGAATCCAGATTATATGAATTGGCAAATATCGGTGAATTGGATGGTGGACCCGTTGCATTTAAAACACCGTTGAAATCGGCTTTGTTAGCCACAGAACGAGCCATGAAAGATCCGGAAGGGTTATCCGGTTTGCCAACAGGATTGGTGGATATGGATCGGATGATGGGGGGACTTCATGATACGGACTTGATTATTCTAGCCGGTCGTCCGGCCATGGGAAAAACTTCTTTGGCAACATGTATGGCTTTTAATATTGCCAAATTTTTTCAAAAAGAAAACGCAAAAGGCGGTCCGAAAAGAACAGTCGCATTCTTTTCTTTGGAAATGTCGGCCGAACAATTAGCCGGTCGTATTTTATCGTCTTATACTCATATAGAAGGACACGCATTCAGAACCGGTAAATTAACTTCGGAACAATTCGATTCGATTGCCAATGCAACGACGATGTTGGCTGATTTGCCGTTGATGATTGATGAGACACCGGGGATTACGGTCGGAACAATTAAAAATCGGGCCAGACGGCTTAAACGGGATAAAGAAAAGGGATTGGGATTGATTGTGATTGACTATTTGCAATTGATTACGGCCAGCGGACGGAACGATAGTCGTGTTCAAGAAGTTTCAGCGATAACTCGTTCTTTAAAAATTATGGCAAAAGAATTGGGGGTCCCTGTTTTGGTTCTGTCACAACTTTCACGGCAATTGGAACAGCGGGAAAATAAAAGACCTCAATTATCGGATTTGCGGGAATCTGGATCTATTGAACAGGATGCCGATATCGTGATGTTTGTTTATCGGGATGCACCTTATATGGCTCAGGATAAACCGATTTTAAGACCAAAGGAAACGATGGAGGCGTTTAATAAACGAGTGATGGATTGGGAACAAAAAAAGGTAGAAGTTGAAAAAGTCGCAGAAGCGATTATTGCAAAACAACGGCATGGACCGACCGGAACGGTAAATTTGTTCTTTAATGGTCAGTTTACTGAATTTGGGAACTTGGAAAAATGATGCGGGTTCTTGTAGCTCAGCTGGATAGAGCATCGGATTCCTAATCCGAAGGTCGTGGGTTCGACTCCCGCCAAGAACGCGCAAAAAAAATAAAATGATAGAAAGTGAAATCTTAAATGCTTTAAATAAATCGGACATTTCTTCGGCCGTGGTTTATTTTAAGGATACAAAAGAAAAAAATGAAAAAATAAAACAAGATTTCAAAACCGTTTTTAATCTTCATAACGGTTCCGTTATCGCATTGATACAGCCAAAGGATTTTAACATTTTGTCCGGATATGAAGACTTAAATCCGTCTGTCTTATTAAAAGATGATGAAATTAAAAGATTTAAACGGATGTTAATGTCTAAAATCCAAAAAGATGTGTTGTCTAATCATGAAATGATATTGGGACTTGTTCGCCGTTATCCGATATTGGATATTAAAACAGGACAAATTTGTTCTTTTTATAATGATTTAACTTTATTGTGGAAATATTTAAATATTGAACCGACATTGGAATTTGCTCAAAAAATTCGTTCTCGGGTAGATTTAAGTATGAATACAATTTCATTAAAAAAATCAAAGATTATAGTCTCTTTTATTAACTTTTTCTCTCGTCGCCCTTCATCTAAATATATTTGGCAAGATGTTCCGATTGATTATTTAAATTTTTTCAATTTTAAAGGGAAAGTTATCGTTCATTTTCATACCGGATTAACGGAGCTGAAAGAAAATTATGTTTTGGCATCGTGTCATAATGAAGATATTTTAAAATGGGGTATAGAAGCAGGAGGTCGCTATTTTTGTGGAGATGCTATTTCTAAAATAATCGCCCAAAACAGGTTTGAAAATTGTTCTTTTCATGCTCAATGTGATGTGGAAAAATGTTTTGTATGTTCAACTCATTTAACTCCGCACATCAGAAATACTTGTTTAAATCCGTTATTGTTAAAGGATGAAGGTGAATGAGTGGAATTTCAGATATTCTTAATAAAATCAAAAACAATTCCGATTTAAACATGAAATCGGGGATTGTTATTTATGACGAAAATGAAAAAGAAACGGGCGTTATTCCGTTGGAGAAAAATATATCTATCCTTGATTTGCCTTTGAAATTAGAACTTTTGAAAGACATTATTCCGGTTATTTATGGGGTTAATGAGCAAAATATTGATCAAATAAATTGGCAGACGGTTAATGTCGGTTTGATACTTTATCGGGGAGAGTTTTTAAAAATTCCGCCTGAAATAAAGAATAAAATTATTTTCTATACATCAACTTACCGAGATTTTGTTATTGCAAAGCATAATGGAATAAATAAATTCTATGGTCCGTATTTTCAAAGAAAAGGCTGAATTATTTAAAAGATAAAATATCCGCTGTTTTTTTGGCATAAATATCATCCGGAAATTGTGTTATCCAAGCATTTAAAAATTGATAAGCCAGTTTCTTGTCGTCAATTTTTAAAATGACTTTGGATAAACAAGGAGATGATTCTTTAATACCGTTTAACAAGGTATAAATATACAGTCCGAAAGCCTCATCCAGTTCGTTAACTTGTGCCAAAAGTCCGGCTAAATTAAAACAAGCTTTCATATTTTTCGGATCTTTTCTTAATAAATCCTGATATATGGTTAAGGCATCATAAAGTCGGTTGGTCTGAATGTATATTGCTCCCAAATTAGTTAAAGCTTCCAAATGATTCGGATTACATTTTAAAGCTGTTTCATAATCAAGTGTCGGATCTTGATTTAAATGATTTTTGGCTAATGCTCGATTATAATATGCATCGGCATTATAGGGATCAATCGATATGGCATAATCAAACTGTTTTATTGCCTTTTCAAATTGTTTATCTTGTATTAAGCTGATCCCATAACTAATATAAAAGGACGAATTTTCGCCATCCAATGAAATGGATTTTTCGTGAGATTGTAGTGCCTTTTTTATATCGATTTCACGAAGTAAAATGGCCTTTTGAGCCCAAGCGGGCGCAAAATCCGGATTTATTTTTAAAGCCTGTTCTGTGTCCGATAAATCCTTTGTTAATATGGACTTGTTAACATATAAAAAAGGATTATCGGGATCAATTTTTATTGCATCTTCAAAGGCTTGACGGGCTTTTTGAACTTTTCCGGACAGACGGTAAATATTAGCCAAGTTATTTAATGCCATCGGATTTTGTTTTATTTTGTTATAATATTTGATAGCCTCCTCGTACCGCCCGCTCTCTTGCAAAGAAAGGGCTAAAAAATAGATAAAATCCGGTTGTTTTTTATCCGAAAGATGGGCGTTTAAAAAGCAGTTGATTGCCTCGTCATTTGCACCCCTTAAAAGTGCGATTTGCCCAAGATAATAAAGGCTTTCAGGGTTGTTTGTTTCTTGTAAAATTCGGCGAAAAATTGTTTCGGCACGAACAAGATCACGTTGATTAAATGCATTGACGGCTTCTTCAAAAAAATATGTCATAATTTGTATTTATAACACTGAAACAGCCTCTTGTCCACGAAAATATCAATTGCTTTTATTAAACGGTCTGATATAATATGTGTATATGTGATAGAAAGGATAAAATATGCAGGAAATAAATCAAAAGGCTGTTAATGATTTGTCAAAATTATTAAAAGAAAATGATTTGGCTGAAATTGAATATGAAACAGAGGAATTTTATATAAAGGTTGTGTCATCTAAACCACAATCGGTTTCGGAACGTGAACCTCAAACGGTTATCGTGCCGGAAGTTGTTCATCCGGTCATGATTGAAAACCAAGGTGTTAAAGAACAAACAATTAATTCGCCGATGGTCGGGGTTGTTTATTTATCTGCTGATCCGAATAAAGAAAACTTTGTTAAGGTCGGGGATGAGGTTTCTGTCGGGCAGACTTTGTGCTTGGTGGAAGCGATGAAGACATTTAATCCCATAAAAGCTCATATTCCGGGAAAAATTAAAAAGATTTTAGTCGAAACCGGGGATATGATAGAGTTTGATCAACCTTTATTTGTGGTGGAATAATGTTTGAAAAAGTTTTGATAGCCAATCGTGGTGAAATTGCCTTACGAATACATCGAGCTTGTCAGGAAATGGGGATAAAAACGGTGGCTGTTCACTCCACGGCGGATAAGGATGCCATGCATGTTCGGTTGGCTGATGAGGCTGTTTGTATCGGACCGGCATCATCGTCTGAATCATATTTAAATCGAGCATCTATTATCTCGGCTGCCGTTTTAACTGGGGCAGATGCAATACATCCGGGATATGGTTTCTTATCCGAAAATGCCGATTTCGCCGAAATGATAGAAGAACATGGAATTACTTTTATCGGGCCAAAGCCAGATATGATACGGCGTATGGGGGATAAAGTTTGGGCTAAAAAAACGGCAATTGAAATCGGGTTACCGGTTATCCCGGGGTCCGAAGGTGTCTTAAATGGGGTTGAAGAAGCGTTATATTTGGCGGATAAAATCGGTTATCCTGTTTTGTTAAAGGCTGCATACGGCGGTGGCGGAAAAGGTATGAAAGTCGTTAATAATCCGGACGAAATGAGTGAATTATTTTCAATGGCCGAGCGGGAAGCCAAAGTTTCCTTTGGAAACGGAGCATTATATTTAGAAAAATATTTACAAAACCCACGGCATATCGAGGTTCAGGTCTTGGGAGATCATTTCGGTCATGTGGTTCATTTCGGGGAACGGGATTGTTCTATTCAACGAAATCATCAAAAAGTGGTCGAGGAAACGCCATCACCGGCTCTTAATCGGGAACAACGGGAAAAGATTGGACAAATTGTTCTGGATGCTATGAAAAAATTAAATTATACATCCTTGGGAACAATCGAATTTTTATATGAAAACGGTGAATTTTACTTTTTGGAAATGAATACCCGATTACAGGTTGAACATCCGATTACCGAAGCCAGAACAGGTATTGATTTGGTTCGGGAACAAATTCGAATCGCCTCTGGCGAGCCTTTGGGATATGAACAAAAAGACATACAATTTGACGGATATGCGATGGAGTGTCGAATTAATGCCGAAAATTCGAAAACATTTATTCCTTGTCCGGGGCAGATTGGGTGTTGGCATGTGCCAGGCGGACTTTGGGTTCGTGTGGACAGTGCAATGTATTCAGGGTATAAAATTCCACCAATTTATGACAGTTTAATTGCCAAACTTGTTGTTTATGGTCGCAGTCGGAATGAGTGTCTGATGCGATTAAAAAGATCATTGTCGGAATTTGTGATAGAAGGGGTTGAAACGACCATTCCTCTTCATCAGCAAATTATTTCTCAACCGGCATTTATTGATGGTTTTTATGATATTCATTGGTTAGAAAATATGTTAACGGATTTATAAATGAAGAAAAAAGTGGCTCTTATTATCGGGGCAGGTCCGGCCGGTCTGTCCATGGCTTATGATTTAATTCAAAAAACGGATATAGAACCGATTATTTTGGAAAAAAATAATTTTATAGGGGGAATTTCAACGACTGTTGCCTATAAAGGTAATTATATGGATATGGGTGGACATCGCTTTTTTACTAAATCAAAAGTTGTTTCTGATTTTTGGAAGGATATATTCCCATGTCAAGGTTTTCCGGCAAAGGATGATATTTTATTAGATCGTCTGGAATTTTCTCACGGTTCTGCGGACCCTGAAAAGACGGATGAGGTTTTTTTACATCGGAACAGATTGTCTCGAATTTTCTATTTGAAAAAGTTTTTTAATTATCCGATATCGTTTAATTTAACAACAATTAAAAATCTTGGATTTTACCGGATTATTAAAATTGGTTTTTCTTATCTTAAAGCACTTTGTTTTCCCAAAAAAGAAAAATCTTTGGAGGATTTTTTTATCAATCGTTTCGGAAAAGAATTATATCAAACATTTTTCAAAGATTATACGGAAAAATTATGGGGAAAATCGTGTGGGGAAATTTCAGCCGAGTGGGGCGCTCAACGAATAAAAGGAATTTCGGTATTAAAAATAATTAAAAGCTTTTTTGTTAAAACGAACGAAACCAGTTTAATTGATGCTTTTGATTATCCCAAATTTGGTCCGGGACAATTATATGAAACGATTGCTGAAAAAATAAAAGATGCCGGCGGAAAAATTTTACTTCAATCGGAAGTGGTTGATTTGCAATTAAAGGATGGAAAGATTTGTAAAGTTAAATATAAAAATAATAATGAAGTTTGCGAAATAAGTCCAGATTATGTTATTTCGTCAATGCCGATTAAAGACCTATTCGAACGGATGAAAGGAAATGTCCCAAAATCAATCTGTGATGTTGCCGTTAATTTGGAATATCGGGATTTCAGAACGGTCGGTATATTGGTTAATAAATTAAAAATTAAAAATAAAACCAAAATTAAAACATTAAATGAATTGATTCCGGATACTTGGATTTATATTCAAGAACCGTTTGTCAAATTAGGACGAATTCAAATTTTTAATAATTGGAGTCCGTATATGGTTAACGGATTTAAAAATCATGTATGGATTGGGTTAGAATATTTTTGTAATCAAGCAGATGATTTATGGAAAATGCCAGAAAAAGATTTTGAACAAATGGCAATAGATGAGGCCGTCAAAATAGGCTTTATTGATAAAGAAGATGTTCTGGATCATACATCTTGCCGTGTTGAAAAGGCATATCCGGGATATTTTGGGGTTTATAAGGATTTTAAATCTGTTCAAAATTATATAGACAGTATTCAAAATTTTTATCCAATCGGACGTAATGGATTACATCGATATAATAATATGGATCATTCGATTTTAAGTGCGTTTAAAACGACAGAAATTCTTATGGGTCAGACCGAAAAATCATCTGTTTGGACGGTAAACGCCGAAAAAGAATACCATGAAGGATAGTTTTACAATTGATCGTAATTAAAACGGTTAATCAGACGATCCTTTTTGCTCAGATGCTTGATACAGGGAATGACTTCCTTTAATCGGTCAACAACATAAATATTCTTCAAGTTTTCTTTTCTTAAAAGATGATGATGAACCGGATGTAAAATCAGTTTAATCAAATCATTCCAAAAGCCATTTATATTAACAATAATAATTGGCTTGTCCATTTCACCATAAGCCGATAAAACCGCGCAATGAAAAAATTCGTCAATTGTTCCGACAGCACCAGGCAAAACAACAAAATAATCTGAATATTTTACAAATAAATCTTTACGTTTTCCCAATGTTTTGGCAAGATATAATTTGTCGAAATGTTTCTTTGTTTTTAGTTCACCCAAAAAAGAAAATAGCGGTATTCCGACCAAATAGCGTGGATTGGAACGAATTGCGCCTTTATAAACTTCGCCCATTAGTCCTTTTTGTCCGCCCCCGAAAATGACCCGATATCCTTTTTGAGATAAGCGAGAGGTAAAAATATTGACCGCTTGCGGTAATTTATTAATAGATGTATATTGGGATGAACAAAATATACCGACGGTTTCTTTCTTCATTTTTCAATAGCTCTTTCAATTGCATTTATTGCTTTTTCGGTATTTTGGATATTTGGACCACCGCCTTGTGCCATATCAGCACGGCCTCCGCCCCCTTGACCGCCAAGTTCTTGTACACCGATTTTGACTAATTCAATGGCATTAAATTTATCCGTCAAATCATTTGTCACGCCGACAACGATAGAGGCCTTATTTTCAAACCGGGTAATTAAAGTAATAATTCCAAAAGACAGGTTTTTCTTTATTTCATCAACCATGGATTTTAATTCTTTTGGATTTAAGTTATCAACGATTTTTGAAACAAAATTAACAGAACCGACTTTTTTAGCACTTTCAACCCGATTGGGATTTGTTCCGATATAAGCGGCTTTTTTGTGCATTTCTTTTAACTTTTTATCCAATTCTTTATTTTGGTCAACGATGTTTTTAACTTTTTGAGAAAAGTCGTTGATATTTGTTTTTAAGCAGTTGATTGCATCCCATAATAATTTTTCTTCATTTTTAATGAATTGAATTGCGGATAATCCGACTTTGGCTTCAATTCGGCGAACACCGGCTGAAACACCGGTTTGAGATACAATTTTGAAAACACCGATTTTCCCGATATTATCAACATGAGTTCCGCCACATAATTCAACGGATTTATCCAAGCGAACAACACGAACGGTTTGTCCGTATTTTTCGCCAAACAAAGCCATTGCTCCGCTTTCCATAGCTTTTTCCAAAGACATGGTTTGAATATCTGATGGTTTGGATGTTAAAATAGTTTGATTAACTATATTTTCAACCGCTTCAATCTCCTCATCTGATAATGGTTTTGTGTGTGAAAAGTCAAATCTCAATCCATCCGGTCCGACAAAAGACCCCTTCTGAGCCACGTGATTACCCAATACTTGTTGCAGAGCATATTGCAATAAATGAGTTGCACTGTGGTGGGCGGAAGTATTCATACGATAGGGGATGTCGATATTAAGTTCAGCCATATCACCGGCAGAAACAGACCCGCTTTCCAGTTGTCCAATATGAACAGTATAATCTAATTTTTTAACGGTATCGGAAACCTTAAAAAGACCGTGTTCGGTTTTGATGTAGCCGATATCTCCGCTTTGTCCGCCACAAGTTGCCCAAAACGGTGTTTTATTTGTAATAACAGATGCGGTTTGAGTCGTATCTAACTTGGCGGTTAATTTATCGTCCAAGATGATGGCCAGAATTTTACCGGTTGAAGAATATTCTTCATAGCCGGTAAATTGCGTCATTGGAATATTTTTGGTTAATTCTTTGTAAATTGCTTCATTCGCGCTATCCCCGGTTCCGGCCCATGCCGATTGTTGCCGCTGCTTTTCCATTAACCCTTTAAAGCCTTCGGTATCAACGGTAATATTTTTGTTTCGTAAAGCATCTATTGTCAAATCCAACGGAAAGCCATAAGTATCATGTAATTTAAATGCGACTTCTCCGGATAAAGGTTCTCCGTCTGAAAGATTTTTAACTTCTTCATCCAACAATTTTAAGCCATTTTCAAGCATAACATGGAAACGTTCTTCTTCATTTTTTAGTGTTTCGCTGATAAGCGCATTTGCCCGAATAATTTCCGGGTAAGCTACGCCCATTTGTTTTTGAAGTTCAGGTAATAACTTATACATCAGAGCATCTTTTTGACCCAACATATGAATATGCCTCATCGCCCGACGCATAATACGGCGTAAAACATATCCGCGTCCTTCGTTGGACGGTAAAACGCCGTCTGCGATTAAAAAACTTGAAGACCGGAGGTGGTCGGCAATGACGCGTAAAGATACTCGATGTTCGCCGTCCGGATCTACATTCGCAAGACCTGCCGTTGTTTCTATGATGGATCGCATAACATCAATGGCATAGTTATCATTAGACCCGTGTAAAATAGCACTTAAACGTTCCAAACCTGAGCCTGTATCAATACTGGGGGTCGGTGTAGAGATACGTTCTCCACCGGGTAAATCTTCAAATTGATCAAAAACCAAGTTCCAAATTTCAATAAAACGATCTCCGTCTTCTTCAGGTGTTCCGGGTTTGCCGCCCCAATATTTATCGCCATGGTCATAAAAAATTTCGGAACAAGGACCGCAAGGACCGGTATCCCCCATTTGCCAAAAATTATCTTTTGTTGCGATTCTGATGATGCGGTCATCATGAACACCGGCAATTTTTTTCCATAAATTAAAGGCTTCATCATCTGTATGATATACGGTCATATATAATTTAGACTTATCCAATCCAAGCTCATTGGTTAAAAAATCCCATGCATAGTAGATTGCTTTTTCTTTAAAATAGTCGCCAAAAGAAAAATTACCGAGCATTTCAAAAAAAGTGTGATGTCTTAATGTATATCCGACATTGTCTAAATCATTATGTTTGCCACCGGCACGAACGGATTTTTGACATGTTGCAGCCCGTGGAAAAGGCGGTTTAACAGTTCCGGCCAAGTAATCTTTAAATTGGACCATTCCAGAGTTTGTAAACATCAAAGTCGGATCATTCTGTGGAATGAGCGGAGACGGATCAACGATGGTGTGATCCTGTTTTTTAAAGTAGTCTAAAAATTTTGTTCGTATATCATTTGTTATTGTCATTTTTTTATCCTTTATTTTTTTTATGTTTTTTACCATAAAATATCTTTTTTTTCAAGGATAATTATGTTATCTTTAAAAAAAAAGAGGGAAAAATGAGTGACGAATTTTTAGGCGGACGAATAAAACTGGTACAAAAATTATATAAAGCGACCAGTGATGCTGTTTTATTGTCTTCTTTTGTTGCCGTAAAAACGGGACAGAGTATTTTGGATATTGGTGTGGGTACCGGTGTGATTTCAATGTGTTTAATGGCCGAAAATCCGAATATAAAAGTATGCGGGATTGATAATTTCAGACCGGCATTGGATGAAGCAAGGGTTAATGCAACACTTAATCAATTTGATATTGAATTGATTGAAATGGATATCACCGAAAAAGATGTTTTAAAGGGACGTTTTTTTGATCATGTCGTTTCTAATCCGCCGTTTTACAGCGAATCGTCAAACGGACAATCTGAATATAAAAAACGAGCTCATCATATTGTTGTTCCCTTGGAAAAATGGGTTTTATTCTCTATGAAAAAAATCAAACCCAAGGGGACATTAACCTTAATGATACGGCCCGGAGATTTGGGTAAGATATTACCTTTAATGGAAAAAAAATTGGGAAATATCCAAATCTATCCGATTTATTCCAAAGAAAACGAAATGGCAAATCGTGTGGTTATACAGGGAACTTTGGGACGAAAAACGGAAACAAAAATCAACAAACCCATTATTATTCATCAAAAAAACGGAACATATTATCCTGAAATAAATGATATTTTACGAGGGAAAAGGTTTAACTTTCCGAATCCTGAATAATACCATCGTCATCCGGTGCTTCATTCGTATGAATGGCATAAGTACCTTTTAACCAACGGTTTAAGTCAATATCCGCACACCTTTTGGAACAAAAGGGCATATATTCCTTAACGGAATGATTGTTGCAAATCGGACATCTAGTTGGAGAATTTGGGGATGTATCCAATTTGAGTATTCTCCATTCTTTCGTGACGTTCTTGTGCCTCGATACATAACTTTGTGACCGGACGAGCTTCCAATCTTTTTAACCCGATGGGTTCACCGGTTTCGGTACAAAAGCCGAAAGTTCCGTCTTCGATACGTTTTAATGCTTCATCAATTTTTTTGATTAATTTATTAACACGTTCTTTTGCCCGTAATTCCAAAGCCGTATCTGTTTCCAATGAAGCACGATCAGTAATATCCGGTTCTTGAAAACCGCCTTCGGTTTCAAGATTTTCCAAAGTATCTTCGGACCCTTGTAAAAGGCTGTCTTTCCAGTCAATTAATTTTCGACGAAAATATTCCAATTGTTCTGGACACATATATTCCTCTTTTTCAGAAGGTTTATATTTGGGTGGTAAATCAACTTTTAACATGATAGTGCCTCCTTTTTTCTACTAGTTATTTATAACAGAATAATGTTTTTTTCCCCTGTTGTCAAGGTAAATAACGAATCGGATCAACCGGATTTGTCTTTTTTCGAATCTCAAAGTGTAATTGAGGCCATTTAACTTTTCCGGTTTTACCAACAGTTCCGATAACTTGCCCTCGGGTAAGGGTCTGATTCTTTTGGACATGAATTTCATCCAGATGGCCATAGGCCGTCACAAAATCATCAGAATGTTTTATCAATATTAAGTTGCCAAAACCTTTTAATTTATCATCAGCATAAACGACAACACCGTTTTCGCTGGCTTTGACTTCGGTCCCCAATTTAGCCCCGATATTGATACCATTATTTGTTTTAGAAAATGATTTGACAATATCTCCTTTGACGGGCCAAGCCATTTGTCCGGATGATTTTGGCACTTTGACGGTTTCAGAAGACTTTTTATTTGCTTTTGTCGGTGTTTTGTTAACTTGTGTTTTTGAAGTCGGCGTAGCGGTTTCCTTTTTTTCGGTAATTTGAACGGAAGTTTGGGGTGGTGGAACGCTGGGTGATAAACCGATATATGTTGTCGGAATAACCAATGTTGTTTGTGCACAAGCCGCCAGAAACAGAAAGACTATAATTTTTTTTATCATTCGATTTCTCCGGCAGGGAAAAGGTGTATCTTTTCAGCGGTTCTTAAAACAAGATATCCTTCGGTATTGACATCATCAAAAATACCTTTTATATTTTTTTTGGGTAAGTTGACTTTGATTTCTTGTTTCAAAAAAAGACACCTTTTCAGCCATTTTTTTCGGATTTTTTCAAATCCTTTTTTTTGATAAATTAACATAAATTTATCCAAATATTTTAAAATACGCTTTAATAATTTTTCCGGATTTTCTTGAAAAAGAGCCGTTGATAAAACCGATGACGGATGGGATTTTATATTAACGCCCACGCCGATAATTAAACAATCTTTATTACGTTCAATTAAAATTCCGGCCACTTTTTTTCCTTTTATCAAAATATCGTTAGGCCATTTAATATGACATTTTCGCCGTCCGATTGCATAACATAATGCCAAGGAAACGATAAAAGAAGAAAGTTCATTTTTGTTCATTGTCGGCAAAACAATCGAAGCGGTTAAATTCCCGAAACCGGAAATCCATTTGTGTCCCATCCGCCCCCGACCATGAGTTTGTTCTTTACAAATAATAACGGAATAGGCCGGAAAATCAAAGGCTGTATTATTTGTTGAATCAAGCTTGTCAAAATAATAGTATCTATATTTAACGGACATAATGAGATAAAGGTTTCTTTAAGCGTAGACGAACGGATACATCTTTGTTTGAAATTACATTTTTTCGGCTGGTCACGAATAAGATATCTGTCGGACTTATTGTTATTTTTAAATCTTCATATAACAATTCCTTTAACAATTCGTTTTGTAAATTGGGTCCTGTATAAGATATGAAACCATCCCCGACAGAAGTAATAGTTGCTTCCGAAAAGTAAACGACATTATCAATAATTTCAAATGTGACGGTCGCACTGGCCTTGCCGGTTAAAATTAAATCAGGCAAGTTTAAATAGGGTGCAATATCCTTCATATCAAAAGTTTTAGTTTTAAAATAAATTTTTTCATTTTTAATCGGATAACTTGTTCCAAACGGTTCAATGCGAACGTCTTGCCCCAATAAAGAAGCTGTTAATTTTGTGATGTTGACACTTTTTTTAAGTTTGTCAAAGAAAAAGCTGGCTTCGATATTTTTAAAGGGTAATATAGCCAATACTTCTTTAATGGATACTTTTTGAATGCCGGCATTTGTTCCCAAGGGTAATAAGGAATCCCATAAAATATTGCCCGATAAATCGGATACTTTAATATTATTGAAATCAAACGAAAAATCTTTAAAGGTTGTGTTCATCGGTCCGGTGATTTCAAATTTACTTAAATGATTAAAATCGCCGTCAATTTTTACCGTTCCTTTGGGATTTAAAACTTTATCTGATAAAAATGGGAATAAAGTTGATAAATTGGCCT
This sequence comes from Alphaproteobacteria bacterium, assembly GCA_045536135.1. Classification (GTDB taxonomy): domain Bacteria; phylum Pseudomonadota; class Alphaproteobacteria; order CAAHEQ01; family UBA3637; genus JAZSNA01. The sequence goes on along the minus strand of JAZSNA010000018.1, from coordinate 16,967 downwards.
CATCGATAAAAACAATCGGATTGGTTTTGATGTTGAGCGAATAAGATTCCTTATTGGTGTTATTAAAAATACCGACAACATTCGCACTTATCTGATTATCTTTGCCGGATAATTGAGCTGTGGCATGAGTGCTGTCCGTCACCAAAACTTTTCCGGAGAACGGTTGGGTATAAATTGGATTATTTCTAAACTCTATTTGTGGAATATCAAATAAAACGCCGTTTTTATTTGATCCGAATTGTGCTTTGAAATCCAAATTATTAAAGGACACATCTTCACCATTATAAGATACATTATTTAGGGTTAAATTTGATTGCCAACGATCTTGTAATAAGTTAACGGCAATTTGACTTAACCCATCTTCAATGGATAGGCTTGATATGGCGTCTTTTGATTTATTATCCTCTTTTATCGCAGATAAGGGGATATTAACCAATAATTGCAGGTTTTTGAATTGCATTAATTTATCTGAACTTTTACCAAAGTTAAGCGACAACTTTTTAAAAGTCGGTAATTCGATTTCGTTATATTCAAGAGTCGGATTGGTAAAAGTCAAAGTGGATGGTGTCTTATCATACACATATTGACAAGTTTCACTTGAACAGTTAAATCGTCCGAAAATTTTCCCCGTAATTTCTTTTGTTTTTATATGAGGATAATTTAAGTCCTTTATTGTCAGTTCAATCGGGTGTGATGTAGAGATATATGAAAAGTTTTTATCAATATCGACGTTCTTTAAGTCTAATGAAATCTTTTTGATATTTGAATTAAAGAAATTATCAAAATTGATGTTAATATCGTATAAATTATCCGAATTGCTACTGATTGTGGAGGTTAGCTTTTGTTTGTTAACCCCTGTTCCGACATTAAATTCCGTTTTAATCTTGGGATTATTAACCAAATCAGCAGATATTTTTGATGTAATTGGATAAAGGGCTTTTTTCCCAAGGGATAAACGTCCGTTTTCCATTGATAATTCCCAAGAAACCTTATTCCCCTTTTTTTGGATAACCAATTGGAAAACGCCAGATAAACGTTGATTGTCAATTTTAAACGGGAAGGTCATTTTTTTACTTTTTTGAATATCGATATTTCCCGTAAATGTAATGGGTAAAACAAACTTATTATTTTCCAATGTTAAAGATGAATTGGATATCGCAATATCTTGAATTTTAAAAAAGGATTGTTTGCTTAATAACCCTAAGCGTTCCAAAAACACTTTGATTTGGTTCAGGTCCAAAGTCTGATAGGCATCTTTTGAAATATTAATTTTCAATGTATCTAATGTGACCAAAGGTATTGTTCGTCTCATTAGATCCGGAACGGAATAACGAATGCGAATTTTATTAATCGTAAACGGATATTCTTTATCGGTAATATCGGATAACAAAATTTCAGATAAAGAAAATTTCTCAATGTTAAAGGCGATTTGATTGAAGCCACGATCCTTAAAAAAGGTGGTAATAATGGGATGAATGTTGATTTTGATATACACCAAAGAGAAAAAGAAAAATAATCCGAAAAATATAGCCAAGGCTTTAAACGGAGAAAGAAAAATACGAAAATAATTAATAATAGAAGAATTCTCGGATAATTTTCTTTGGATTTCTTTAAATAAAGTTTTGGCTTGAAATTCGATTTTATTCCAATCTAAATCAATTTTCTTTTTCTCCTCGATTTCTTCTTCATGCTCCAAGATTTGTTCCATCAAAGTTTTTGTTTGATGTTGAGTGGAATATACGGGATTCAAAGGTGCGTTTTTTGAAGAGTAATCAGAGGAATCGCTTGAAGAATATGATTTATCCGTTGAAACTTTTGTTTCAGAGAGGGCAGATGTTGATACAGAAGTTTCCGATTCAATCGAATCGGTCGGTTTGGGTTCCGACTGTTTCGCTTGTTGAGACGGTAGTTCAATTTTTGAAAAATTGTAAGCCTTTGGGGGGCCAATATATTCTTTATCATCAGTCATTTTCTTCTCCCGTTGTCGATTCTATCAATTTTTTAAATCAATTTCAAGCATTTGATGAAAATCTTTTTCAGATAATATATTTATTCCCAGCTCATGGGCTTTTTTAAGCTTGCTTCCGGCATCTTCTCCGATGATTAAGAAATCCGTTTTAGAACTGATTGTCGACATGATTTTAGCACCGGCTCGTTCCGCTTTTTCCTTAGCTTCCGAACGTGATATGGATAAAGTTCCCGTAAAAACAACTGTTTTTCCGCTTAAAGGTGTTTGAATAGCTTTCTTGATACTATATGTAATATGAATTAATTTGGATAACTCATTGATAAGATTGATATTTTCTGGATTTTGGATGAAGTTAAAAATATCTTCGGATAAAACATTCCCCAAACCGTTAATATCATTTAATTCTTCTTTTGAGGCAGATAAAAAACGATTGATGGATTGAAACGTATCCGCCAGTATTTGAGAAACATTTTCGCCGACCCCATTGATACCCAGTGCGAAAATGAATTTATCCAAAGCCGTATTTTGACGGGCGAAAAGAATTGATTGTCTTAGGTTTTGAACGGATTTTTTGCCCCAACCGTCTAAATGAATTAAGTCAATATAATGATTGTCGATTAAATTTAATATATCTACCGGATTTTTAATCCATCCTTTTTGATACAAAAATTCGATTTTTTTATTTCCTAAACCATCGATATTCATTGCATCACGAGATACAAAATGTTTTAATTTTTCAATAAGTTGAGCAGGGCAAGTTGTCCGATTCGGACAAAAATAGGTTGCCCCCAAACACTGAACGGGTGTTCCGCAAGACGGACAAATATTGGGCAAGATAAAGGCCCTTGAATTTGGGGTATGGTCTTTGACTTTTACAATTTTAGGAATAACATCTCCGGCTCGTTTTAACACAACCAAGTCATTTGTTTGAATACCCAAACGTTTTATTTCATCAAAATTATGTAAAGTCGCATGAGAAACGATGACTCCGCCGACACCGACAGGTTCCAAATCGGCAACAGGGGTTAAAACGCCGGTTCGTCCGACATTGATTCGAATGTCTTTAATGTGGGTCAAAGCCGTTTGAGCCGGAAATTTATGTGCAATTGCCCAGCGGGGAGATCGCGCTAAAAATCCGAGTCGGTCTTGAATGGAAATATCGTTGACTTTATAAACAACACCATCAATATCATAATCTAATGTTGAACGGATATTTATCATATATTCATAATAATTTTTAAGATCATTAATGCTTTGGCATAATCGAATATCTTTTGCTACTGGGAAATTCCATCTTTTTAAAGTGTTTAAAAAATCGATTTGTGTTTTCCATAAAATTTCAGAACAATATCCATAACTGTATGCCCAAATTTTTAATTTGCGTTTAGCTGTGACTTCGCTATTTAGTTGTCTTAAACTGCCGGCGGCCGCATTTCGCGGATTAGCGAAAGGTTTATTTGGATTTTCTTCGTTCAATTCCAAAAAATCATCTTTATCCATATAAACTTCACCACGAATTTCAATTTTATCGGGATAGGGGGCTGATAAGGATAAAGGGATTTGTTTAATCGTTAAAATATTTTGGGTAATATCTTCACCAACTGTCCCATCCCCTCGGGTTGAAGCAGATATTAATTGGCCTTTTTCATATAAAATAGAGAAAGACAGGCCGTCAATTTTGGGTTCGGCAACACAAGTGATAAAGTCATTACTTCCTAAAAAGCGATTGATTTTTTCAATATACTGATCGATTTCATCCGCTTCAAAAATATTATCCAAAGAAAGCATGGGAACAAGATGAGATATTTTTTTAAAACCGGTAGCCGCTTTGGCGCCGACTTTTTGAGATGGTGAATTTTTTAAAATTAAATTTGGAAATTTCTGTTCGATTTCTTCATTTCTTTTTTTAAGAATGTCGTATTCAAAATCAGCCAAAAGCGGAGCATCATTTTGATAATAGGCATCATCCAGTTCCGCCAGTTTTTTTTGAAGATAGCGAAGCTCTTTTTGAGCCTCTTGTTCTGTTAAATCCGCCACTTTTTTAAGAGTCATTATTCTCCCCCAAAAGTTCTTGTGCCATTTTTAACCCCGAATCGGTAATTTGCTTTCCGGAAACGATACGGGCGATTTCCATTTGTCTTTCGATATTATTTAAAATTTTGACGGTTGTAATTGTCCCCGAGGCCGTATCTGATTTTTCCACTTTTAAATGTTGATCCCCCAATGCCGCAATCTGGGCTGAATGAGTGATTGTAAAAACCTGCATGGATTTGGATAAGGTTTTTAATCTTTCGCCGACGGCGGTGGCGGTTGACCCGCCGATACCGGTATCAATTTCATCAAAAATTAAAGTTGAATCGGTATCATTATTTTTTAAATTAACTTTTAATGCCAACATAAATCGAGCCAATTCACCGCCGGAAGCAATTTTGGAAAGCGGTGCATAGGGTTGAGCGGAATTGGTTGAAATTAAAAATTCAACATTATCAGTTCCATAAATTTCGGGACTTGATTCGGTAATTTGAGTTTTAAAAGAGGCTTTATTTAATTTTAAATCCGGAAGTTCTTTATTGATTCTTTTATCCAAAATTGAAGCCGTCTCTTTCCTTTTTAAAGATAGGTTATAACAAGCCTTAATATAATCATCTTTTGCAGATTGAGCATTCTTTTTAAGGGTGATTAAATCCTCTTGCCCTTGTTCCAACATAGACAGTTTATTTTGAAAATCTTTTAAAATTTCGGGCAAATTATCAACTTCCGTTTGGTGTTTTCTGGCTAAATCTTTTAACGCAAACAGACGACCTTCAATTTCTTCCAATTCGGCTGTCGGATCTGTAATATCTCCGCAAGAACGTTCGATTTCTTCTACGGCATCATCCAAATCCAATGAAATACGTTGTAATGTTTCTAAAACCGGTTCGAATTCAATGCCGCCCAATGAAACAACCTTTTCAATTTCACGAATACAATTATGAACAGAAGAGGTAATTGTTTGATCCATACCGCTACACAAAGCCTGATAAGCCCGATTTATGGATTGTGTAATTTTTTCGCAATTCATAAGTTGACTTCGACGAGCGGTTAATGTTTCTTCTTCGCCTTTTTGTGGGTTTAAAACCTCTAATTCCTGACATAAATGTTTTAAATAATCTTCTTGAGCTTTGGCATCAGAGATGATGTTTTCTGCATCTAGCAATATTTTTTCAGCATTTTTCCACGCTTGATATTTGTCGCTGACAAGAGAAAGTTCTTTTTTATATTGACCAAAATCATCCAAAAGATTACGATGAATTTTTGCATCTAGTAAACGATATGTGGCAAATTGGGAATGGACTTCCACCAACATTTGTCCGATTGTTTTTAATAAATTTAAACTGACGATATTATCATTAATAAAACATTTGCTTTTACCATCGATTGAAATTTGACGGCGAAGAATTAAAGGATTTTGAGCCTCTATACCACTGTCGGTTAAAATGGAAAAAGCCGGATGATTATCATTTAAATCAAATGTTGCACAAACGGATAAAGCATTTGTCTGATGTCGGATTAAACCGGTATCCGTTTTTGCCCCCAAACACAGCGATAACGCATCCAGTAAAATAGACTTTCCGGCACCGGTTTCACCGGTTAATACTGTCAGCCCCGAATCAAAAGACAGATTGAGTTTATCAATTAAAACAACATTGTTAACAGATAAGTCGGATAACATTATTTTTGTTCTTTCATTAAATTAAATGCTTTATGATACCAATCATTTTCAGGATAATTTGTTCCCAATACAACAGCACTGCGTTGGGCATCATCTTTCATCCCTAAAGAAAGGTAAATTTCTGTTTGACGATACAGTGCCTCTGGTGTCATTTCGGATGTTTCATATTCCAAAATTACTTTTTGAAATCGGTTTAATGCAGCCATATAGTTTCCGGTTTTTAAATAATAACGTCCGACGGCCATTTCTTTGCCAGCCAATTGATTATTTAAAAGAATAAGTTTTTGCCTTGATTGTTCTGCATAACTGGTTTTGGGATGTAAATTAATTAAATATTCAAAAGCCGAAATGGCAAGCTGAGTGTTTTTTTGATCCCGACGAACATCTGAAACCTGCTCATAATAACACATTGCTTTTAAATACAAAGCATATGAGGCTTGTTTGTTCCCCGGATGCAGCTGGATAAAGCGGTTTAAAGCACTTAAAGATTCGTCATATTCTGCCTCGTTATAATAGATTTCGGCGGTTTTAATTTGACTTTCGGCAGACAGGGCTGAATACGGGTAAGTTTTTTCCAGAGCTTCAAATAATTTTAAAGCCAGTTCATTATCCCCATTGTTCATTGCTTCAATCGCATTTGCGTAAAGTTTTTGTTCCGGAATATCCGTGTAATCGACTTTGTTTGAAGAACAGGCCATGACCAACAATAATAAAGGTAATAATATTTTTTTCATTTAAGTAAATCTCCTTGTTTAGCAGAATATGTTTTCGTACTTTTTAAAGCCAAAGCATTTAATTTGGCTTGATTTAAAGATTTTTCATAAATATGATTATAACGTTTATTTGATTTTTTGATTTTTAAATGATGATTAAGGGGTGTTTTATATTTTTTATTTTCGTATTTAGACAGCTTTTTAAAGCATTTGTTTAAAATTTTTTCGGATTTTTGATTTCGTTCTTCGGAAGTATCATACCCCATTAAAACAGCAACAATGGTTCGCCCGTTTCGATGTGCGGTTGATATCAAATTATATCCAGAAGCACGGGTAAATCCTGTTTTTAATCCTTCACCCCCTTGATACTTGGTTAAAGTCGGATTCCCGGTTCGATAATTATTTCCGGCATATGAAAATTCTTTTGCGGAAAAAAGCGGATAATATTGCGGGAAATGAGCTTTGATGGCAATTGTCAACAAACCCATATCGGTTGCAGTTGTTTTTTGATTGGCGTTATGTAAGCCGGTTGCGTTTTTAAAAGTTGTATTTTTAAGACCCAATTGTTTTGCTTTTATAGTCATCATCAAAGCAAAATTTTCTTCATTTCCCCCCAAAGCTTCGGCTAATACAACGGCGGAATCATTTGCCGATTTGATGATAACCGATAAAATGGCATCTCGCACGGATATAACATCGCCGGCACAAAGCGATAAATTTGACCGAGGTTGCATGGCGGCATAATCTGAAACGGGCAGTAAATCGTTCATATGTAAAAACCCTTTTTCCAATGCGTCAAAAGTTAAATATAGTGTCATAACTTTTGTTAAGCTAGCCGGATAGACTAAATCGTTTTCATTTTCCGTTTCCAAAATTAACCCACTGCCGACATCTGCGGCGAAATAAACCGGTGAGGCCGATAGATTTGAACATATAAAAAACAGAAGTCCCAAATATCCCAGTTTCATTTAAAAATCACTTTTAAAAAGTTTTTCTTCCCTTTTTTAAGTAAAATATAATCCCGATCTTTTGGTAAATCAATAATCATATTGGGATCTGTTATTTTGACATCATCTACCGTAATTGCACCTTGAACAATCATACGGCGAGCTTCACCTTTGGAGGCCAAGAATCCTGTTCCAGCCAAAATATCTAAAACACAGGGATTTAAATCGATTTTAAAGTCAATGGTTGGGACTTTATCCATATCGCATCCGCCGGCAAATAAAGCTTGAACAGCGGTTAAAACATCATTAGCGGCATCTTCGCCATGAACAAGTTTTGTAATTTCAAAAGCCATTGTTTTTTTGGCGGATAAAATATCCGTTTGACACATCTGTTCAATTTCGCCTGTCGGAATTTCTGTGAATAATTTTAAAAGCATTTCACAGCTTTCATCTTCGGTATTATAGAAATATTGATAGAAGTCAAATGGTGTTGTTTTATCGCCGGCAACCCACAAAGTTCCTTTTTCGGTTTTGCCCATTTTTTTACCTTCTTTTGTCATCAAAAGCGGTGAAGTTAAACCATAAATTTCCCCTTTTAATCCCATTTTACGATGAAGCTCGGAACCGGCAGTAATGTTCGCCCATTGATCAGAGCCGCCGATTTCCAAAACACAATCATAAGTCTGATTTAAATAGACGAAATCATAAGCCTGCATCGGCATATATCCCAATTCAAGGAATGTTAATCCGCCTTCTGTTAAACGACCTTTATAAATTTCGGAAGACAGCATTTTGGCAATGTTAAAGTTCCGTCCGATAATTGTTAAAAAGTCAATATAACTTAATTTTCCGATCCAATCGGCATTATTTAAAATAATTGCCGGATTATCGCCGTCTGTTTTAATGAATTTTTTGACCAAAGTTTTGACTTCGTTTAGATTATGTTCAACTTGTTCTTTTGACAAAGCTTGTCTCAGATTAGTTTTAAAACTGGGGTCTCCGACCTGTGCGGTTGCTCCGCCGATGACCAGAATTCCCCGATGACCGGCATTTTGTAAATGTCTGAACATCATCAAGGCGAAAAAATGACCGATGTGTAAACTGTCAGCAGTCGGGTCAATGCCTAAGTAAAAAGTAAATTTTTTATCGCTGTTTAATAAGTTTCGGATTTGTTCGTCATGAGTTGTTTGATATACGAATCCCCGTTCTGATAATTTTTCAAATAATTGTGTCATTTTTTTTTCCTTTCCTTTTTTTGTATAACATATCTGAAAAAAAGTGCATTTGTCAATAAAAAGTTCTTGATTTTTTATTTATGTGATATAAAATATCCAAATAACAGTATGGGAGTATGAAATGAAAATATTAAGCGCTTTTTTATCACTTTTGTTGTTATGTTCCTGTTTTTCGCAAGCAAGGCTTGAACCGTCTTTTCGAAGTGAGGATATTACCACACCGACCGGTGATTTAGTTCCGCCGCCGAATTTTGCACAGTTTAAGGATATACCGATTCCTGAAAAATCAGTTATGAATTTAAAACAAACGCTTCTTTTCGGACAAGATCCGATTGTGGGACGCTTAACATTTAATGCGCCGTATAATCCGACAAATGTCTTTGATTTTTATATGGTTGAAATGCCGAAGTTTGGATGGACGGCTGTGGCAATGACACGTTCTCAACACAGCGTTTTAACATTTTCCCGTGATAACCGTGTGGCCATAGTTCAAATATCTGCGACATCTATGGGTGGAACACAGGTTGTTTTTGATATTTCTCTGTCTCGTCAAAGAAAGGATATTTAATTGATGAAAAATAAAGAGCAACAAGTCGGTCGTTCCCTTTTGGAAATGCTGATGGTTTTGGGTTTGATAGGCTTGCTTACGATAGCCGTATTACCGATGTTTGAAAATTCCCGTGACGGGTGGCAGGCACAGATGTTGGTTAAAGAGGTTCTCAGTCGGGCGAGTTATATTCAAAATGCACTGATACAAGATGTCAAAACCGGTAGGAAGATTGATGTTGCCAGTTTCCCAGAAACACATCCTCGAATATCTTTTATTAAATTAGAGGAATCGATTATTTCCTCTGAGAATGCTGATTGGGCTTTTCAAATCAGTGCTGATGGGGTGTCCAAAAAGATATGCGAACGTTTAAAGACGATGGATAAAAGTGTCTTTTTTGCCGTTGAAAACGGTGGAGAGGACTTTGATTCTGAAACAGAATGTACGGACGGGATGAAAATTGATTTTATTTTTGCTGGTCGGGAAGGAAGTGATACGACACCTGTTCCGACAGTTGCCTGTGTTGATGGGGTGGTCTCGCAATGTCGGGAATGTGTTAATGGGGAGTGGACGACACCTTGGCCGATAGTGACACCAAATGTTACGGATATTGAAAACCATACTTCTTATTATACGATTGATGACAAAGGATGTGGTGTTAATGTGTCTTGTCCCGTCATGGTATCCCCCTTATGTGAATCAACGGGTGGAACACCGATGTATAATCGGGATGAATACAATCGTTGTTATACGGGATGCCAGTGTTTAAAATATGGTATGACGGATAATGGAGATGGTTGTTCTTGTGTTGGCGGTCGGATACTTAAAGATGGCGAATGTATTTGTAGTGGTGGCAAAATTTTTGAAAGTCGTACAACGGTTGCGTGTTGTGCTAAACCGCAAAATTGCGAGGATTTTACAGAGGGTGGCAAAAAATGGAAATTGGTTAAGATTGATCCGGCGACCGGATGTGGGGTTTGTTATGCGGATACCCCCAGCCAATCAGAGGCTTGTCAAAAGGATCAATGTATTGTGGAAGATGATACGGTTAAGACACTGAATGGTGTCACATGTGAATATTCCAAGTATGAATGTGGCGAAAATTTTGTACCTCAAACACCGGATCCGGAAGACAAGCCTGATTCGGATTATGATGATCGTCCGTGTGAATGTGTATGTCCCGAGGAGGCTCGTCGGGAATGTACCGGTTTAGCCAAATGGAGTATGGAGGAATGTAATTGTGTTTGTGATACCGAATCGGCGGAGGTTATAGCCGCCATAGAAAATTGTGGCGAAATTGGATTTAATACGGAAACTTGTTCATGTATGTCCAATTCTTGTTCTCTCAACTGTTCTTATGCCAATTCGCATGCGTCTAATCCCAGTGATCCGGACTGTTATTGTATCTGTGACAGCGGATATGAAAACTTTTGGGGTCGTGCGGATCGTCCGTCGGGTGGGGCGGGTGAATGGTCGCAAAGTTGTTGTCCGACAGATAAATTGGTTTACCCACGCAATTTAAAAGTGACAAAAGGTGGAAATTCAGGTGTCTATTCCAAAGCCGATCCGGCGGAGTATTTAAATCCCAAAAATTGTCGTTGTTCGGATGATTATTTGGTGTCTACATCGGTTTCGAGATGGGAAAACCCCTATGAGACATATCACGAAAGTCAAGTCCAATGTTGTGATTTGGATATGTTCTATTTAAATGAAAATTATAAGTTTGAAAATACTGAATATTATAAACCCGGTTTTCCGGATGAAGAGGACGAAGGTTTTTATAATTACGTTGCCAACCCGATGTTTGATGAGGAGATTGGTTGTGATTATGGGGCTGTTATTTCCGGTACAGAAACATCCGGCGGTAAAAAGCGGATTTGGGGTTGTGCCCCGATGGATGTGACAAACAAAGAAGTTGTTTTCCGTGAATGGGCGGATGGATACGGGTGTAGTTCTTGTGTGCCGTTAGATGAGCTTGCAAAGCTTTATCAAACGGATACGGATTCTTCCAATGACGAGTATTTGCCGGAAGGATCTTTTTCGACATGGAAGTGTGCATCGGGTTATCGGGCAAGTATTGATCCGGATACCGGATGTACGATTGGCTGTATTAATACAGATAATCTTTGTGACAATGGCGGAACTGTTCCCCCCGATTTGCCAACTGAATTGCAAAAAGAGGGGACATGTTCGTCGGGAATAACATTTGGTGACGGACGGTATTGTTGTCCGGATGGGACGGTTTTAATAGATAGTAACGGGGTCGAGGCTAATTCCGTAAATGGTGCATATTGTTGCCCGACAAGTTTGTGTGAGAATGGTAAGTGTTGTGTTAAAACGATTAATATATCACAAAAAGAAACAAAGGATTATATTGATCCGAATTTGGTACATGATGCGATTGATTTAGAAAGACTTTGTAATACCAAAGATTGTCGGGATCGTCTGGGTGATGATGATTTATATATTTGTCAATGTAAGAATATTCCGACAGAGGGTTTTGTGCCGATTGATGCGAATGCAGACGGATGTATTGATACGGATGTGCCGACCAATGTATCGGCTTTGGATGATCCGTCTTTAATCAGTAAATTTGGTGCAACAACTCCGGGGAATTGTCGTTTGGATTTGGCGGTTGGAAGTTTGGGAAAAACTGGGGGGATGGTCGGATCAGAAAAGTATCACACTTGTTGTAATGCCTTTAATGGTGCCGTTGTCGATAATGGTACACGTTATTGCTGTCCGGTTGGATCCCGAGCAATTGATGAAGACGGTCGAATAGCATACAAAAGTAATTTGACCGAAGTTATCGGGAAGTATTGTTGTGCGGAAGAAAAGGTTAATGCAACGGGCGATATTGCCAATCAAACAGGTTGTTTGGATGAAAATGGTGATATTGATATGCGATATACTGTTCCACATTTGGATGAGAAGGAAAAGTTATGTGTTTCTGACAGTGATTGTTTGTATTATGGGACAATAATGCAACCGGGTAAATTATATTGTAATAAAAAAACGAATCTATGTTCAACGGATACAGAGGTTGGTTCCTGTAATTCGGATTCGGATTGTGTCAGCGATTCATCCGGTTGTGCGGTTTGTATAAATTCGACTTGTGTTGATCGGGATTACCTGTGTCCTACAAATAAACCATATTGCGAAAACGGAACATGTAATGAATGTTATTCGGTGGATTATTTAGAAGTTCCATATTCCGCCCAAACAAACCCATATATTAATACCGGAATTAAAACAAATTGGGATAATGATATAACTGTTTCGGGAACATTTGCCATAACCAATTTAGGGGCCAGACATATGATTGTGGGCAACCATGCTGACCCTGGCGGATTTAAGGAATTGGGTGTCGAAGTTGATGTCAATAATAAATCCAGATTATATATTCAGCAAGGTTTAGTCGATACACGTCTTTCAACAATAAAAAAAGAAGAAAAGGTTGACTTTCTGTTTGATTGGGGGGCTTATGATAAAAAATATAAAATGACGACGATACCGCAAACCGGAGCGATGGGGACAACGGAGGGGACGATAAATATATCAGGGTCCAGTACATATCCGCTGTATTTATTCCGTGATCAGCGGACAGAAAAAATATTTTTTGATATGCGGATTTATAATTTAAAAATCAAAAATCCAGATCTTGTTCGTGATTTTGTTCCGAAAGTTTGTTCTGGTAAACCGTGTATGTGGGATAATGTGACGAAACAGTGTTTTTATGCTAACGGGAATACGGCATTAACGGCGACGGCGGATGACTTTGTTATTCCGGAAACCCCCAAAAAAACACAATTAAGTCAATACACTCCGTTGGAATATATTGAATCCTCCGGCACACAATATATTGATACAGGTGTTATTCCGAATTCAAAAACAGGAATTGAAATAAAAGCTGTTCAAACAAAGGATACGGATACGGCTCAAATTCTGATCGGTTCTCGAAAAGGTGATGATCGCTTTTGGATTAACTTTGAAACACAAGGATACAACGGGGGAATGGTTCAAGGTTCATTAGGAACTTTTACCAACCTTAAATTATTGCCGATTGGGACTATGGCGACTATTAAATTTAATTATAACGGAAGTAGTTCTTTAAATTTAAATGGAACCGATTATTCGGTTAGCAATACTTTCGCCGGTTCAAATAATTTACCGATGTATATATTTCGTGCAAATTGGGATGTCAGTAGTTTTAATGGATATTATAAACTATATTATGTTAAAATTTATGATGGGACTAGACTTGTTCGGGATATGGTTCCGGTGTTGGATAACCGGGGTGTGCCGTGTTTATTCGATAAGGTTGAACAGGTTTGTCATTATAATAAAGGCACTGGCGAATTTAATTGGAAATGTGGTGCCGAAAAGCCATTCCGCCAAGGAAATACATGTATGGCATACAAACAGATTGATTATATTGAATCCTCTGGCACACAGTATATCGATACTCTTTATTTCCCAAATCCCAATACGGAAATTAAAATGGATTTGCAGTTTTTAGGGGATTTTAATCCGACATCTTCTGGTGCGTTTTTAGGATGTACAGATGATATTTATACATACTATACTTTTAATTTTGGGGCGGCTGCAACTCAGTATAATCAGATATTTTGTTGGCCAAACAGTACATTGGATGGTGGGGCTGTGGTAAAGAATTTTGTTGTTTCAAAACCTACTGAGCGTCAAGAATTTCATATTACACCAACCAATGCAAATATGTCTTTGGGCGGAGGAATTACTTTTAATGCCAAAACATCTTCTCATACAACGAATAGTTTATATCTTTTTGCGATGAATGGATATAATGGTTTAATCTTATTTAAGTCATATAGTAATATGCGTTTATATAGTATGCAAATAATGGAAAATGGGACGTTAATTCGAGACTATATACCGGTTTTAGCTGAAGGGAATGAGCCTTGCTTGTTTGACAAGGTTGAAGGTCGATTACATTGTAATAAAGGAACGGGATGGTTTAATGCTCCACAACCAAACGATTGTGCGGATAATGAAATTTTTGTTGATGGAGAGTGCCGGGTGTTAAGATGTGATTATTCATCCACGAATTCGTCCAATCGGGAATTGTATACATGCTATTTGGATAATCAGCGGTGCGGAACAGGGTGTGATGCGGACGGTAAAAATTGTACCGATGGTTTATGTATTAATCATTGTGGAGATAAAAGGGCAACCCCTCGATATAATGCGACAGACAATATTTATCGTTGCGAGACGGAAACTTCTGAATTCGGTCCAGCTTATTATTGTAGACCATATAGTTCGACAACAGCACATTGTTATTGGATGACGGATAAAACAATGTGTGGTCATGCTTGTAATCATGCCGGTACATCATGCACTTATGGGGAATGTTGGAATGATACATGCGCCGATGGATGGTTTAAAAGTATGATGGGCTGTTGTAAGGAAGGTGTCGGATGTTGTGTTCGGAGATCTTCTGGTGCACATTATTGCACCAGTTTACAAGATACATATGCAGATTTAGATAATATGTCATGTGCTTATAATTGTTCTGTTGATTTCCAAAATTGTGCTGGAAATATATGTAATTCATGTCCATCTGGTTGGACTTGGGAGAAGACAGATAAAGGAGTTATCAGATGTGTGGGGGATGAGTTTTGGTGTCGTGTGTTGAGTGGAACATCAATCGCTTGTTATTTTAACGATACAACAACAATGTGCGGTGGTGGTTGTACAATGAATGAAGATGGGACTTTAAAATGTTCATATGCTTATAATGGCGGATGTGTATAAAAAAGGATAAATGATGAAAAGGGAATATGGTCGCAGTTTAATTGAAATGACAGTCGTTTTGGTCATTATCGGAATAGTTTCTACTTCCGCCTTGTTCGGATATAAAACCGCTAAAAGTAAGTATCATGCGAATAATATCTTGGCAGATGTCAGAACGGCGATGGTATCAATTAACTCTTTACCTTTTAAGTATATCCCAGAATTTGATATGTTAATTGCCGGTATCGGATTAAAATCAAATTACACAATTCATTATGGAACAAGTTATATTAATGAATTTTATATCAAAGTATCCGCTTTGGATATGATGATTTGTAATTATGTTCGTAAAGGTTCTAATCCGTTTGTTTTAACGACAGAAGTTAATGGAGGCGTGGACGGAGAATGCCAGAATCGTGATGATAATTTTATTCGGTTCAATTTTACTTATCCGATTTTGAAAGATTTAACCATGAATGATGTGGTCCATTGCCCGCCTGAAAATGTTTGTGGTCGAAGCTGTTGTGTCAATGGTTCTTGTGAGGAAGACGAACGTGGAAATAAAGTTTGTTATAACGAAAATGGTGACGCTTGTCCGGATGGAAGTAATGGTATCGGATATGATTATGACAATGGCGGATATGGTAAATGTTGCAATGCAAATGAACGGGTGATTTTTGATGAAAATGATTGGGGATATTGTTGCCCGTTGGGCTCAACAGATATCGGTTGGGATGATGATGTTTGGGATTATAATGACTGTTGTGATGAAGATGAAGAACTGGTATACGATAGTTATGATTCAGTGAAAAGGTGTTGTCCGAAAGGATCCGGTGGATATAGTTCCGATACGGGATGTTGCGGTGCGGATGAAAAACCCCTTTATGATGATTGGAATGGTTATGATATTTGCTGTCCAAAGGATTCTGGTGGAACGGCTGAAGGAGAGTGTTGCGGTGCGGATGAAAAACCCCTTTATGATAGTTGGAATGGTTATGATATTTGCTGTCCAAAGGATTCTGGTGGAGCGGCTGATGGATCGTGTTGCGGTGCGGATGAAGTTCCCGTTTATTATGACTGGGATGGCATGGATGTCTGTTGCCCAATCGGAACAACCGAAGTCGGGCGCGATCAATCGGGCGGTTATTATGAATGCTGTGATCCGGAAACAGAAACTCTTGTCGGTGGAGAATGGGGAAGTATGCAATGTTGCACAAAAGGATATGATAACGGGTGTTGTCCTGAAAAAGGATTTTATGTTTATGATTGGGATGATTATACTTGTTGTTCTAATTCGGATACAGGAATCGATGCTAATTATAACTGTATTTCATGTCCTAATGGAACCGGTGATATGCATAATGGCGATTATCAACGTTGTTGCACCGATGATGAATTCTTGATTAAGGTAAACTCTTGGATGAATGTATGTTGTCCAAAAGGGGCAACTTCTGCCGAGGATGATTGGAGTGCTAATTCCGGATACCGCTGTTATGATGCCGATGGTGAAGAATTGTGTCCCGGTAAAATAACAAATTATAATGGGACGGAATATTGTTGTTCTCCGGATAGTTATTTCAACACATATTACGAAAGCTGTGATTCCTGTCCTCCAAATGCAATTTGCGATGGATCGGATAGCATAAGTTGTACCAGCGGGTATATTAAAAATGAAGATTCCGGAGGTATCGGATGTTGTTCAACAGCGCAATATTTCAGATATGGATCATGTAATTCCTGTCCGACCGGTGGAAATTGTGATGGAACGAACATTACGTCTTGTAAGGAAGGATATATTTCAAATACATATAATTCTTATAATAATTGCTGTTCCACCAGTCAATATTTCAAGAATGGTTTTTGTTATTCTTGTCCGTCAGGAGCCACTTGTGATGGAACGAAAATAACCGATTGTGGAAGCGGAAAAGTATTAAATACTTACAGCACATATAATGTGTGCTGTTCCAGCAATCAATATTTCAAGAATGGTTTGTGTTATTCTTGTCCGTCAGGAGCCACTTGTGATGGAACGAAAATAACCGATTGTGGAAGCGGAAAAGTATTAAATACTT
>JAZSNA010000007.1:0-10963 GCA_045536135.1 Alphaproteobacteria bacterium | reverse complement strand
ATGATGTGAATTTAGCGATGAACGAAATCGCCACTCGGGAATATTTATCCTTACCCGAAATAACCCAACATGTTCGTGATTTAGGGGTTCGGACGGAATTGGATATTGTTTATGCTCGAAACGGCGGAACTGAATCAAGTGGCTTTTTTATACAAGTCAACGGTGTGACGGAAGACGTTTGTAAAACTTTAACTTCGAATAAAACTGCTTTTATGAGTTCCATTCAACCGTATTCGGGAAATGCCAAAGCCAATGCTTGTGCCGAAGGTATAGATGTCCGTGCCATTTTCCCTTATCCACCGGTGGAGGGGGGAACGGTTGCTGAACCGATTGCTTGTCCTGAAAATTCAACACTTCAACCTGGCGGGTGGTGTAAATGTAATATCGGATATTATAATGCAAATGCGTCGGGATCAGATAGCCCATCGGGAATTCAATGTGAGCCGACGGAATGTACGGATGCTGAATGTTGTGCAAGTTTGGAAAATGGCCTATATTATGCTTGGAACGGGGAACAATGTGTTAATTGTGCTGATACAGATGGTAGAACTGAAGATGGTCTGTGTGCCTGTGAGAGTAGTTATTACAGTGGATACTATGCAGAATATGCAAGAAAACCAGATGGTTCGTGTTGTCCCTTATTTTCAGTTTGGAATGGAGAAAAATGCGTTGATTGTGCCAATCCGGATAATATGTCTGACGGGAAATGTAATTGTGATGTAGACTCTGGCTATTATGTGTCTACACCTGATGGTGGGTGTTGTGGAACAGATATGGATGGTAATACATATGGATATAACGGTCAAACGTGTGTCTTCTGTGCTGATGGAGTTGATGGAAGCTTAGTCCTGGGAACTGGCGGAAGCATTGAAACGGCCTGTAATTGTAGTGCGGTTGGTTTGGTCAAAAATCCGATTACCGGTGGATGTTGTCGGTCTGGCTATGGTTTTGATGGTGAATCGTGTGTTGCATGTCAATCAAGCGACAATATCGGTGTTGGCGGAAGCATTGAAACCGCCTGTAATTGTGGCGATTTAGTCAAAAATACGATTACCGGTGAATGTTGTGGGTCTGGCTATGGTTTTGATGGTGAAAAATGTGTCTCGTGTAAAAACGGAACTGTTGGAGCTGGCGGAAGTGTTGAAAGTGCTTGCGTTTGTGACTTTAAACGTCCGAATGGTCAATGTTGTCCGTCTGCTGTGAACACATTAAAGGGGACTTGTTGTTCGACTTCAACATCTTCTACTCACGGTTTTAACGGCGAATCGTGTGTTGTATGTCAATCAACAGACAATATCGGTGTTGGCGGAAGCATTGAAACCGCCTGTAATTGTGGCGATTTAGTCAAAAATACGATTACCGGTGCATGTTGTAAGTCTACACAAGGTTTTGACGGATCAAAATGTGTCACTTGTAGCAATGGTATTGCGGCAGACGGAACTTGTAATCCGTAATTGATAAAAATAGGGGGAGGAGAAAATGTTTCAAAAGAATATAAAGATTTTAACTTGCTTAATGTTTTTATCTTCCCCTTTTTTACTTCTTGCAGATGAAGTTGTTCCGACAACGACTCCGCTGGATTGTCGGTGCAAGGATTGGGGATGTGATGAAAACGGTTTATTCAGTTGTGCCGATCGCAATCCGCCGGAAACTTTCTGTGCCGGTGTTGATAATCCCGAAATCGGAACCTGTTGTAAAGAAGGTGAAGTCTGTCAAGGTGGAATTTGTCAAGATACTTGTGCCAATGTAAGTTGTCGGGATGATCAATATTGTCAAAATGGAGCTTGTCAAGACATCGATTGTCCAGACGGTACGATAAAATGTGGGGTTCATTGTTGTTCAGCCGGTTTGGAATGTGTTTCAGGTATTTGCACTGTTCCGAATGAAGATGGTGGCAACAATAATAACGGTGGTGGCGGCAATGGTGGATGTGTTTCGGACGGGGAATATAGTTCTGTTTCTTGGGGTAATGGGTTTATCTTGAATGGAACGGATGTGATACCTAAAGAAGGGAAGGAAGATGAATTTATCTTAACCTCTAAACCTATATCTAAGAAACCGCTGTCGACTCCGGCGGTCACGTATGCGGCGGTTAAACCACCGGCGAACAATGAATGTTGTGATGAGGA
The DNA here is from genome assembly GCA_045536135.1 of Alphaproteobacteria bacterium. Lineage (GTDB taxonomy): Bacteria > Pseudomonadota > Alphaproteobacteria > CAAHEQ01 > UBA3637 > JAZSNA01. The sequence continues at coordinate 8,834 of JAZSNA010000007.1, read as the reverse complement.
TGCAAATTTATCACAAACACAATTATATGATTATAATAATCAAAAAATTGAAAAAAATATTGAAAAATATGTGGATGCTGTCTATTGCTGTGAAAGCGATAAAGAAAGATATGAATTCATCGATTCGAAGTCAATATCTCAAAATAGTTATTATTGGATGAAGGCGAATGATAAAGGTAATTTTGATAGAGATAAAAAGAAAATTTATCATGAAGTTATAAAGTTATTCGGGAAAAAACAGTATGTCAATGCGGTTTATGTTTTGGCCTATAATCCTGAAAAGGATAAAATTTATAAGTACAGCGGGGATAAAAAATCAACCTGTTGTTCGACTCTTCCCAAAATGGTTTATACCCGTGTATCAAATAAAAATAAAGAACTGCTGTGTTGCGAACCTAATGATAATAAAGTTATAAGAGATTTGTTGACAAAGGTTGTTGATGGTAAAGAGCTGGGTGTTTGCTGTGAAAAATACGATCCGGAAACAGGCGAGGTTAATACGGATGATGTGTCAAAGAATACCGCCAGTGCAACACCTTTATATAATATTTCTTCTGAAAAATTGGAATGTTGTAATGGTGAAGTTTATACGGATTTTGACGGGGAAGAAAAATGTTGTAATGGGGAAGTTTATACTGATATTAGCGGATATAAGGAATGTTGTCCGATAGATTCAGATGTTATTGATGAAAATTACTGTTGTGATATAATAGATAAAAATACTGGAGAAACTTATCGGGTGAAAAACAAAAACGCTGTTCCATTAAATGCGTATGATGTGTTTTCTTGGCCTTATTATGATGATCCAGAACACTTTGAATGTTGTTATCCGGTTGTTTCAACAAAAGTTCCATACGGTGATGGAACAAATGAGGTGTGTTGTCCTAACTTGAATTCAAGTTATGCTTCATTCATTGACGATATGAAGACAACCTATGGGGACGAGATTGAAAAAAATGATGTTAAACCATTTGCGGCGGATGAATTCGGATGTTGCTATAATGGAACAATGCATTCCTTTAAAGATGAAGATAATGATTTTGAAACAGTTTATCGTTGTTGCCCGAAAGTAGATGTATTGGCACAGGACAGTCCGCCAGATCGTTCTCCAAAAAACTGGCAGTATGATGGCTGGCAGGCTGTCGGTATTGATACGCAAGGTTTTTGTTGTTATGGACGGATTTTTGATTATAAGGATGGTAAAACACGGTGCTGTGAGTTCAGTGATTCTAATAAAAAAGAAGGTAATGATGATTATTTATTAAGGGAACGTGGATTGCAACCCACAGCTGTCGATTGGGAAGGTGAATGTTGTTATGCATCATTTTACAAGGATGAAGATGGAGATAATGTTTGTTGTTCTCGATACGATTATATTCCAAAAACTTGTGATGGACAGGACGATTTAAGTCGGGCTAAATATGGCCTCTGGCCGGAGACTCTGGATTATTCCGATGATGATGTAGAATACGGATGTTGCGATGGGACATGGAAAGAATTTGAGGTGTCGGATTTTCCTAGTGGTGTTGTCCATGATGAGTGGGTGTGTGAGGTAAACGGTGAAACTTGTGTCCAAGACAAATATACCGAGGTGGGGGTAGGTGCCTATTATGATTATATTTGTTATAATCCGGAATGTGAAGTTCTGCTTGATAGGGGCGACTGTTATTATACAGTGGGTGGAAAAGTGAAATTATCAAAAGGTACCACTTATTGGATATCAGCTGGAGAATTTGGTGGCGGAAGTTGTTTAACAACGAGTGATTGTTCGAACGACTATTATCCTTGTTCGGGGCCGTTTATAGCCGAATGAAGAAAAGATGTTTTTAAATAAAAAGAAATTTATGTTGTTTTTGGTAAAAAAATAAAAAACTTTAAAAAAAATCTTGACACGGATCGGAAAATTATGTATCTTACAAAGCACATCTGATTCGTTTAAAGACGATGAATGGAAAGGTGGCCGAGTGGTTAATGGCAGCAGACTGTAAATCTGCCCTCTTCGGAGTACGGTGGTTCGAATCCACCCCTTTCCACCAGTGATGCGGGTGTAGCACAACGGTAGTGCAGCAGCCTTCCAAGCTGAGTACGAGGGTTCGACTCCCTTCACCCGCTCCAGATTTATGAAATCCCCATGGTGGGGGTAGAAGGTTAACTCTAGTCAAAGGAAAAAAGGAAAATGGCAAAAGAGAAATTTGAAAGAAGTAAACCCCATTGCAACATTGGTACTATCGGCCATGTGGACCATGGGAAAACAACTTTAACTGCTGCAATCACAAAAGTATTATCCGAAAAGGGTGGTGCTTCTTTTGTTGATTACGCAAATATTGATAAAGCTCCGGAAGAACGTGCTCGTGGTATTACCATTAACACTTCTCACGTTGAATATGAAACAGACAACCGTCACTATGCACACGTTGACTGCCCGGGTCACGCTGACTATGTTAAAAACATGATTACCGGTGCTGCTCAAATGGACGGTGCAATTTTGGTTGTGTCTGCTGCTGATGGTCCGATGCCTCAAACTCGTGAACACATCTTGTTGGCTCGTCAAGTTGGCGTTCCGGCAATCGTTGTTTTCATGAACAAATGTGACCAAGTTGATGATCCGGAATTGTTGGAATTGGTTGAAATGGAAATTCGTGACTTATTGTCTTCATATCAATTCCCGGGAGATGAAATTCCTATCGTTAAAGGTTCTGCTTTATGCGCCTTGGAAGGAACAAATCCGGAATTGGGACAACAAGCTGTCTTGAAATTGATGGAAGAAGTCGATGCTTACATTCCGCAACCGCAACGTGCCGTTGATGGTGCATTCTTGATGCCGATTGAAGACGTTTTCTCAATCTCTGGTCGTGGTACTGTTGTGACCGGTCGTGTTGAACGTGGTGTCTTGAAAGTTGGTGACGAAATTGAAATCGTTGGTATCAAACCGACAACAAAGACAACTTGTACTGGTATTGAAATGTTCCGCAAATTGTTGGATCAAGGTCAAGCCGGGGATAATATCGGTGTCTTGCTCCGCGGTACAAAACGTGAAGAAGTTGAACGTGGTCAAGTCTTGGCTGCTCCGGGTTCAATTACGCCGCACACAAAATTTGAAACAGACTGCTACATCTTGACGAAAGAAGAAGGTGGACGTCATACACCGTTCTTCTCTAACTATCGTCCGCAATTCTATTTCCGTACAACAGACGTTACCGGAACAATCGAATTGCCGGCAGGTACTGAAATGGTTATGCCGGGCGACAACATTCATATGACAGCACAATTGATTGTGCCGGTTGCTATGGATGAAGGTTTACGCTTCGCTATCCGTGAAGGTGGACACACTGTCGGTGCCGGTGTTGTTTCAAAAATTATTGAATAATTTTGAAATACCATCAAAAAAAAGAGCCTTAATTTAAGGCTCTTTTTTTGTTGAATTGACAAAAAAAGAAAGTTGTGGTATAATAGAGACCGTTTTTTTATTTTAAAAGGGGAAAAAATGACAAAAATAAATTTTTCATCACCAAAATATTATCAACACTTGAAAGAAATATACGAACATCAAAAAGATTTTTTTGAATATGTTGAAAAAATTGCCGAAAAATTAGAAACGGTTGAAGTTGGAAAAATAACACAGAAACTTTTAGATAAAACATTTAAAGATATATCAAAAACTTATTCCACCGAAGAACGGAAAAAAATAGAACCCAAAGCCGCCGAGTTTTGTTTAATTTCACTTTGGGCCCGTGGCGAAGAAATCGCATATGCTCGTGGAACTTATGATGAAGAGGCAGTTTATTGGATGCGTTATAATGCCGATGCGGAAGAAAAAAAATTAATTAAAGCCGAAAAAAAAGAAAAGAAAAAGGAATCTCATCGTATTCCTATTCTTCCTTTGATAAAAAGAAAATTTTCAAGAGGACGGTCCGAGTAAATAAAAAAAGCCTTTTAAAAAGGCTTTTTTTTATATCACCGTAAAAAATACTTGTATTTATTTTTTTTAATTCGTATAATCAGTTATACAAAAGGAGTCGTATTATGGTGTCACGTCAAAAAAAACAAGTTAATATTCCCAATTTGTTAACAATGATTCGTATCTGGATTATTCCGGTTATTGTTTTTTTATTCTTTTTTGATGGGCTTTGGGCCTCCATAACGGCGGTTGTTTTATTTGTTTTGGCGGGTATTACGGATTATTTGGACGGATATTTGGCTCGTTCATTAAAACAAACATCCAGTTTTGGTCGCGTGTTGGATCCGATTGCTGATAAGTTATTGGTCGGTGCAATTATTGTGATGTTGGCCTATTCTAATAAATTGCCCGGTATTTTAATTATTCCGGCGGTTGTGATTATGTGTCGTGAGATTTTGGTTTCCGGTCTTCGTGAATTTTTGGCCGAGATACAGGTTGGCTTGCCGGTGACTCGTTTGGCTAAATGGAAAACGGCTTGTCAGATGGTGGCCTTGCCGATGTTGATGTTATCCGGATGCGGTGATGTTCCGTGCTGGATGCTGTTTTTCCATGTTTTGGGTAGTATCTTCCTATGGGGAGCCGGTATTTTGACAGTGATTACCGGATATGATTATTTAAAATCCGGAATGAAATATTTAAAATAACTCACCTTGAAGTTTGGGATATGTTTTAACTTTTCCGTCTTTAAATGTTAAAGTCAGTTCGTTTTGTTTTTGAGCTGAGTTTGCCGAAGTAATGACTTTTTTCCCGCAAGATACCATTGCAAATCCTTTATCTAATATTCGTTCATAGGAAAAGGCTGTTAATAATTGAGTTAAGGATGATAATTTTTCCGTCTTTTTATCTAAAAGAACTTTAATGCTGTTTTGAAGACGGAAAATTCGATCATCCATTTTCTGTTCGTAAAGATGAATGGTATCCTTTAAATTGGGAAGGCGAGCCGATAATACCTTTAAAGATAAATCTTTTTCGGATAAAAAACGAAGTAAAGAATTTTTAAGACGAACATCTGTTTGATTGATGGCTTGTAAAAGTTCTGATTTAATTGGAACAACAATTTCTCCGGCCCCGGTCGGAGTCGGAGCTCGTTTATCCGAAACGTAATCAATTAAAGTGGTGTCGGTTTCGTGTCCGACGGCAGATATAATTGGAATATCGGATTGATAAACGGCTCTGGCTAAATTTTCATCGTTAAAACACCATAAATCTTCAATACTTCCTCCCCCTCTGGCAATGATGATGACATCCGGCGGATTAGCACAAGAATTAAAGTATTTTATGCCGTTTATAATATGAATGGGAGCTTCGGTTCCTTGAACAATTGTTGGGTATAAAATCACGGGTGTCGGGAATCTGTCGTTAATTCTGTGCATCATATCCCGAATAACTGCTCCGGTTGGAGATGTGATAATCCCAATCGTATCCGGTAAAAACGGTAGTGGTTTTTTATGAGATTCGTCAAATAATCCTTCAGCTCTTAATTTCTTTTTCAAATCTTCTAACTGTTTTAATAAGTCGCCGATTCCGTCGGCTCGGGCATTTTCAACAATCATCTGATAATTACTGCGTCCTGGATAGGTTGACAACTTTCCGCAAGCAATGATAACTTGTCCTTCTACAAGAGATTCTTTTGTTTGACTGTCCATTCCCCGCCAACAAATCGCATTTAATACGGCATTTTCATCTTTTAATGAAAAATAAACATGACCGGAAGTGGCGATTTTAAGACCGCTGATTTCGCCTTTGACTTGAATATGTGAAAAAGTACCCTCAACAACATTTTTTAATGTTTGAGAAATATCTGATACCGAAAAAACAACCTCATTTTCCATTTCGAACTTCCTTAAAAAAATTTTTAATGATTAAAGATGACTTTTCTTCTTCCACTCCGCCGATAACTTCCGGCTTGTGATGGGTATGTTTAAATAAGCAGACACCATGCTCTATTCCACCGCTTTTAGGGTCATAAGCCCCAAAATAAACTCTGTCCAATTGAGCCCAAGCAATTGCACCGGCACACATAGGACAAGGCTCAAGGGTAGAGTAAATTGAATAACCCGACAGGTTGGGCGTTTTTAATAATCGGCAAGCTTGATTGATGGCAAGGATTTCCGCATGAGCCGTCACCAAAGATGTCTTTTCAACCTGATTATGTGCAGAAGTGAGAATTTCTTTGGTTTGGGTGTTGAAAATAACACACCCGATCGGAATATCATGACTGTCATGACATGATAATGCCTCATTAAATGCTTTTGTTATAATTTTTTGTTCCATTTTTAACATAGGTGTGATAATATCAGATTTATGGAAGAAAATAAAGAAAGAATTGCAAAAAAAATTGCTCGTTGCGGTATTTGTTCCCGACGAGATGCCGAACGTAAAATTGAAAAAGGTTTGGTGTTCGTGAATGGTGTTCAATTGACGACTCCGGCCGTTTTAGTGTCTGACAAAGACAGAATTGTTGTGGATGGACATGTTTTGGGCGAAAAACCGAAAAGTCGTTTATGGATTTATCATAAACCGAATGGTCTGATTGTTTCGGCAAAGGATAAACAATCTCGCCCGACAATATTTGAAAAAATTCCTAAAAAAATGGGTCATATTATATCTGTGGGACGTTTAGACTTGAATTCAGAAGGCCTTTTGTTATTAACGAACGATGGAGAATTGGCCAGACGTTTGGAATTGCCCAGCAGTCATATTCGTCGGACTTATCGTGTGCGGATTTCTGGTAAATTAACGCCGACAATGATTGAACAGATTAAAAAAGGTGTGAGAATTAAGTCCGTGCAATATAAGGGGGCGGATATTGAATGTGAAAAAGAAAGTCTGGGTAAAAATCAATGGATAAAAATAACCTTATCCGAAGGAAAAAATAGAGAAATACGAAAAATAATGGAATATTTTGGTTTTTCGGTTTCACGATTGATTAGAATTTCATATGGACCGTATGAGTTGGGCGATTTAAAATCCGGACAAATCAAGGAAGTTAAAATATGCGTGTAATTGCCGGTTTTTTAAAAGGTAAAAAAATAAACACTTTGGATGGAATGGATATTACCCGTCCGACATCAGATCGGGCGAAAGAAGCGTTGATGAATATTATACAAGCCAAACTTCAAAAGAATAATATGACTTGGGCTGATGTTGTTGCTGTGGATTGTTTTGCGGGAAGTGGGGCCGTGGGTATTGAATTTTTATCCAGAGGGGCTCGAAAGGTTTATTTCATTGAAAATAATCATCAGGCATTAAGAATTATTCGGTCAAATATATCTGATTTAAAAGGTGCGATTCTTTTAAAACAAGATGCGACACAAAAAATAAAAATATCTGAAAAAATAAATCTTTTATTCATGGATCCGCCGTATCAAACGGATTTGGGAATGCTTGTCTTGAAAAAAAAGCTGCCTTTGGCCGAAAATGCGATAATTATTCTTGAAGTGGAAAAGGGGCAACAAGTTGCTTTGCCGGATGATTTTTATATTGATGAAGAGCGAAATTATGGGCGAAATCAATTTTTGTTTATTTATCCAAAAAGATTGACAAAATAATCCATTTATGATATAATCTGATCCATTATGCAATTAATGGAAAGAAGCGAAGTTCGTGAATTATTTCAAGAATTTGATAAAGTAATTTTATCAGAAGCTTTGGGTTATTTATCCGGATATATGGATGAAATTCAAGGGAAAGATATTTATAATCAATCGCTGAATGACATTAAGAATATTTTAAAATGGGGACGTTTCTTTAATATATCCGAAAGGGAATTGTCATTAATTATTACTCATTATTTTAAAGCGCCGTTTAATCGACGAAAGGAAGAAATGAATAATATTTTAATTGGCTTTAATGACGAGGCGATGGCTATTCGAGGTGTTATCTTGGAAGCAAAAAGTTTGTCAGATGTATATCGGTTTAATCCGAATTATCCGGAATTATTAAATAGCACACAGACCCGTTTTTTTAAGTTAGATCATCCTATTCATCCGGCACAAATTTTAATTGATAAATATGTTCAAAATATCAATCAGAATAGTCCGATTGAAGTAAAGGTTCTTGATGATAAAATTTATCAAAATAACGGTGATGAATATCGGATTGTTTCGTTTTTCAGTCGAGCGGCGACTTTGCTGGAAGAGGCTTTAAATAATATTGTTCCGGATGATAGTGAATTATTTTCTTTAGTTCAACAAAAGAATTATACCCAATTTCAAGAGTTAAAAAGAAATAGGGGGATGAATCATAATTTAAAAAATTCAAGTTTGATTAAAGTGTTAAGTAATCAAATATTATTTTATCACTTATCAAAAAGGTTGAATGAAAAAAATGATATAAATTCTGCTTTATATTCCTTGAAGAAAGAATATTTTGATATGTATCAGGAATTGGAATTTAAAGCGACTTGTCGTGGTTTATTGGACCGGAATAACAGTGTTATGGAAAGTATTGATTATATCTCAATTACCAGAAATCCCCATCAATTGGTGACTCAATCCACATATAAAAATTGGCGGAGTTGTATGGAAATCGGTGATTTATATTATCATGATATTGCATATCAGATGGTATATGGATCTTTAATGGCATACGGGTATAGTAAGAAAAATCCGATGTCGCCGTTATGCCGTATCAGTATAAACCCGTTTTTTAATCAAAGAGAGGAAAAGGTTTATGTTCCTTGTCGGATTTATGGTCTTGAAACAAAAGGCTTTTTAGATGAAATAACGGAATTTACAGATCGTTTAAATGCTGGGAAAAAAGGAATTTTCTTTTTACCTAAAAAGATATACAAAGATGCTGAAAATGTTGTCTTAAAATTAAAAAATGATGAAGAATTATTAGAAGAATTGAGAAATTTATCAAGGATTGAACT
>JAZSNA010000034.1:0-31529 GCA_045536135.1 Alphaproteobacteria bacterium | reverse complement strand
GGAAAAAAACATGAAAAAAGAAATAAAATTAAAAGATGTTAATTCAACAAATTATGAATCTTTTGTTAATCAGGAAATGAATAAAAGAAACGATGCTTTTAAATACAGCGAACGTAAATCTTATATTGATGGGATATATTCCACAACTCGTACTCGGATATTAAAAGCAACCGAACAAGTATTTGGAAAAGATTCCGAACAATATAATAAACAATATACTAAATTAACAATATCTTTACATAACAAATCATCTATTTATAATGGTGGTTATGATAACGGAGCTTTTCCGGATGATAAAGAATTCGAAACTAAAAGACCTTTTAACAGAAGGGTTAACAACCCAATAAAGAAGTGATAAAGGTATCCAGTCGGGATGAATTAGAAATTCGCGGATTAAATAAAAAATCTAAACCAAGTTATATATATGAATAAAAAAAAGCCCCGTTTTCGGGGCTTTTCTTTTAATCCTTTAAAACGATATTAATTGCACTTTGGCGACCGTTTTCATCGGTTTTGATATCAAATTCAACATTTTGATTATCTTTTAAACCACGAAGTCCGGATTCTTGTAATGATGTGATATGAACAAAAACATCACCCTCCCCCCCTTCGGGAATAATAAAACCATAACCTTTTCTGAAATTAAACCATTTTACTTTACCGACTGTTGCCATTTTATTTCTCCTTGAATATAAAAAACCTTGTCAAGGTATAATTCGTCAAATCAATATATAATATATGCTGTATTGCCGAAGACTTTTTTAGAATAGAGATTCTTTTATCCTCTGTCAAGGATTATTCCCAAAATTCCATCTTTTATATTAAAAAAATATTTATTAGGATTTGTATACCCTGTGTATATTGTGTATAACTTTTATTTGATTAGGAATTTCTTTTATTTCCTTTTATATTTTTTTGTGTATAATAGAGGTGTATTAAAATTTATATCAAAGGATAATTATGTCAGACAACCAAAACTTATCAACTTATCCACAGGGTATTGTTTTAGCTTCTGCAAGCTCGTCCAGAAAAAAATTAATGGAAAAATATAATATCCCTTTTAAAATCATACCGTCTGATTTTGATGAAGAAAAAGCCAAAGAAGAATATAAAGAATATCCTTTAATTCGTTTGGTGGAAATATTAGCAATCGGAAAGGCCGAAAGTGTATCATTAAAAAATCCAAATCAATTGATTATTGGGGCAGATCAAATGGTGGAATTTCAATCAAAGCGGTTGGATAAACCATATAATATTAATGAGGTTGAACAATCTATTCGGCTTTTAAATGGTCAAAAACATCATTTGTTAACAGCTTGTGTTATTATTCAAAACGGACAAATCTTATTTAAAAAAGTCCAAGATGATACCTTGGAAATCAAAAAAATGACAGAAGATGAAATTAATACATATATTCAAAATCATGGTCAAAATTGTATCGGATGTGTGGGTGGTTTTCAAATTGAAAAGACTCCGCAAATTTTTAAATCACAAGATTATGATACGGATACAATTCAAGGTCTGCCGATGACAGATATTATTCAATTTCTGAACTCTTTAAAAGGTCGTTGATATAAGTATATATTTGATCAGCCGAACCAATCGGAAATTCACGAATTAACTGATTTCTTTTTTCTTTAAGAGGATCTTGCTTTTTATTAACCAATAAATCAAAATACTTTTCCAATTCTTTATTATCATGAGCATGATAATAAGATGACATAAAATATTGGTAATTGATACCGTGTGGATCTGTATTCGGATAATTGGAAACTAAATTTAAAAAGGGTTTACCTGATGGCAGATATTCTATTTTAAAACTACCACAATCTGAAATCATTAAATCAGATGTTCTGAATAAATCAAAATAATCGCCTGTGTCATACAATCTGGAAACCTTTGACCAATCGGAAAAAACTTTATCTGCATACTTTTTACCGAACTCTTCCGTCAAAGCTGTGTAAAAACGGGGATGAGGTTTAAAAATCCATTCTGTGGTATCAGAATATTTTTGAGCCAGTTTTAATAAAAAATCTCCATTCCATTCGTACGTCGCCCATTTCAATTCTGATGTGGAAAATGAATGATGTGGTGCATATATAATCCTAAATTTATTTGTTTTCCATAAATCCTTATGCCGAACAGGTAATAAATAGTTATCTAATCTGGGATGTCCGGTCACAACAACATTTTTTAAGCCGATTTTTCTCATATCTTCTTTGACTTGTTCGTTAAATATAAATGTTTTAAATAAAGACATATAAAATTTTTTTACAAAACGCATTATATTATTGTGTATATCCAGCTCGATACCGTAAGGAACATAGAAACATAAAGCTTTTTTTGATAAGTTTTCCGGAGAAAATTCATTATCCAATGAAAACCATGGTTGTTCATAAAAAATAAGGTCAAATTGATTTTCAAGTTCCTTGGCTGATTTAATAACCAAAGTATCATACTTTTTATCTTTGAAAAATTTTAAATTTTTTTCCCTATTGCAAGAAGGGTGTTTTTTATCAACAATAACAACACAAGGGATAAACTTTTGACTTTGTTTAAATTTTTGATATAAAGTGTCATAAGACCATTTACAATTTTCCCAATTCAAAAAAGCAACTTTTATTTTATCTTTGTTTTTTAATAAGTTAAGATTTTTAGAATAATTTTGTTGAATTTTTTTAAAGTTAATCAACTTAACTTTCATCCATTGTCTGAAATGTTTTCTGTATTTTTTAATCGGAATAAAACAGCTAATCAAATGACATATTGTCTTTTTCATATTATACTCCTTTTGAATTCATTTTACCTTTTGCTTTTTTAAAAGAATTTTGACCAATTCCAAATCCAATGCATGTGTGATTTTTATGTTTTCCGGATTAGATTCGGCTAAATATACCGGTGACAAATGATGTTTAAAGACCAAACCGATAAAATCGGTACAATCGTCATCCGGATAACTTAAAGCCTTTTTCAAAACAGGTAATTTAAAACATTCCGTTCCAAAATCATTAAACATATCTTTTCGTGGATGAATTTTTTTCAAAGTTCTGTTTTGATGAGTTTCTAAAACCGTATAAACACAAGGAATAGCCGTTGAAACAGCATCATATTTTTTCAATGCTTCGGCACATTTTTGAATAGTATCCAACGAAATTAACGGTTGAACGGCATTGTGGATAAAAACGGATGCATTTTGTTCTGAAATAACCGAAATGCCGTTGGTACAAGATTCTCTTCGTGTAGAACCGCCCCTGACAATTTGTTCTATTTTAGGAAAATATTTTTTTAATTTTTGCAACTTTTCCAAATAGATTTGTGGAGCAACCAGAATGATTTTATCAATATGTTCAGATTTTTCAAAAATATCCAAAGTATATTCTATGACCATTTTCCGCCCGATTTTGACAAACTGTTTTGGTATATCCGATCCAAAACGATTTCCTTGACCCGAGGCTAAAATAACAGCATAATTCATATAATATCTTCCTTTTTCAAAGATTATATCATAAAATTATATGTATTTCAATTGAAATTAATTTGTCTAAAACGGTTTTAAAAAAAGCCCCACAAAAAGGGACTTCTTTTAATGGTGCCGCTGGTGAGAATCGGACTCACGACCCCACCCTTACCAAGGGTGTGCTCTACCACTGAGCCACAGCGGCACTTAAATCTATATATCTACTAGCAAAAATACATTCAAAAGTCAAGAATAAACTTGTATCAAGAATAAAAAAGGTTTAAAAAATAAAAAAGGAGGATATGGAGAATGAATCGTGAAGATATTGTGGAAGAATTTCATTTGGCAATGGAAAACCCTGTGAATGTTCCTTTTTCAAAGGATTTATTACAGTTGCGAAAAAAACTGATCGAAGAAGAAGTTAAAGAACTGTTTGATGAGTTAGATTTAGCTATGGAACAGGTGGAAAAAGGCTCTGTTAATCGTGAAACTTTTGAAAATATGTGTAAGGAAATGGCTGATGTTCAATATGCGTTATCCGGATTAGCTATTTCATTCGGATTACCGATGGCTGAGGCTTTTGAATTAACTCATCAAAGCAATATGTCAAAGTTGGGTCCGGATGGTAAACCGATTAAAAGATCCGATGGGAAAGTCATCAAAGGTCCGAATTATCACAAGCCGGATTTATCTAATTTAAAACAGAATATAAAAAATACTTGACTTTTCTTTAATTTTCATTTATATAAGGAAACCAGTTTAAACGAAGGGAATAAAAATGAAAGTATTAAAATCTTTGCGCGCTTGGATGAAACGGGATAAAAATAATAAATTGGTTAAACGTGGAAATCGTTTATTTGTTATTAACAAAAAAAATCCTCGGATGAAAGCAACACAAAAATAATAAAAGCCCCAAATTCGGGGCTTTTACTTTATTATTCTTCGGGAACGACACCGCCGGCGGTTAATCGGGATAAAATTAAATCTAACTTTTCAAGGCTGTGGCATTCTATGGAAATTTTACCCTTTTTCCCATTCCAATTGATTTTTACTCCCGTTTTTAAAATAGAGGTTAATTCTTCCTCTAATGCGATAATGTCGTTATCTTTTTTCTTTTTGGGTTTAGATATCGGCATTTCTGTCATATTTGGATTTTGAACAATTTTTTCTACCTCTCGGACAGATAATCCGTTGGTTATAATTTGTTTTAATAAAAATTCTGCATTTTCCAATCCAACCAAAGCACGAGCATGGCCTGATGTAATAATATTTTTCTCCAAAGCTTCTTTAACAACATCCGGTAAAGTCAGTAATCGAACCATATTGGCCACATGAGAGCGACTTTTTCCCAAAGTTTTAGATAATTCTTCTTGTGTTTTTTGGAATTCTTTCATTAAACGTTGATATCCTTTAGCTTCTTCAATGGGATTTAAATCCGCCCGTTGTAGGTTTTCAATTAAGGATACTTCCAATGCTTCCAAGTCATTAAAGTTTTTAACAATAACCGGAACTTCCGTTAATCCAGCCGCTATTGATGCCCGAAAACGACGTTCACCGGCAATGATTTCATAGCGATCTTCTTGATTGGAAAGCGGACGAACCAGCAAGGGTTGAATAACCCCTTTTTCTGTGATGGATGCAATTAAATCGGATAAATTTTCTTCATCAAAATTTTCTCGGGGTTGATATTTTCCGGCTTGTAATTTTGAAACGGATATTGAAATCACGCCGTCTTTTGATGGATGATTATCTTGAACAACTTGTGTTTGTTCGGTTGTTCCCAAGATAGCTTCTAAACCTTTTCCCAAACCTAATTTATTCATTGATTAACTCCTTTTCTCTGTTTAAAAATTCTTTCGCCAACTCTAAATAAGCCTGTGCTCCAGCACATCTTAAATCATAAAGTAAAACCGGTTTTCCATGAGATGGTGCTTCGGCAATGCGAACATTTCTAGGTATCATTGTTTGATAAACTTTTTGTCCAAAAAAGCCTCGGACATTATCCGAAATACCCTTTGATAAATTGCTTCGGCTATCAAACATAGTCAGCAAAATACCTTGATAGGCCAATTTAGGATTAAAGTTCTTTTGAACTCGTTCGATGGTGTGGATTAAATCTGCAACTCCTTCCAGTGCTAGATATTCGCACTGAATGGGAACAATAACGGCATTGGATGCGGTTAAGGCATTGACTGTAATCATACCGACGGCCGGTGGACAATCAATAAAGACGTAATCAAAATCTTTTTGACTTTTTTCAAGAGCGTTTTTTAAAAAATATTGAGCCTTTTCAACACCGGCCAATTCAATATCAAGTCCAAGCAATTCTTGAGAAGATGGTAAAATGGATAAACATGGAATATCCGTTTCTAAAACCGCACTATCCAATGTATCTGCACCGACTAAAACAGTATAGGCATTATGGTCTTTGGCTTGTCTGGATTTTCCGAATGAAACGGTGGCATTCCCTTGTGCGTCCAGATCAATCAATAAAACCTTCTTTTTTAAAGCCGATAGAGCTGTGGCCAGATTAACGGCGGTTGTTGTTTTGCCGACGCCGCCTTTTTGATTTGAAATTGAAAAAACCCTCATTTGACCTCCTGTTTGTTTGTCTCCCAAGGGTATTGGGAATTATAAAATAAACCATTTAAACATAAATTGGAAAATATCGGTTGATTGAGTCCGAACCGGCGAACCAATTCTTTTTGTCCGATTTCTTCAAAAAATATTTTTTGCCCAATTAAATGTTTTTCTGAATCATATAATTTTAAAATACCTTGTAAATCTTTACGCCCGATACAGCAACAAGTTTGATAAATCGCATGATGAGCTGATGTGGAATGATTTTGATTATATTCAATTAAACTTTGTTTTGCCATCATTCTGGAATATAAATTTAACGCTAAATCAGCCTTTGTTCCATCTTTTGTCCATGGACAACCGCCACCGATGGGGGCATTCCCGCCATAAAAGTCAACGGCTAATTTCCGACCTGTTGTTCCGCAATCACCGATTGAAGAATGCATTTTATATATACCCGTACCATTGAGGATGATTTGGTAAGGTGTAGATATATTCTTTTCCAAAAACCAGTTTTCAATTTGAGTTTTAATGATTTCATGTTCTTCTGAATTAACAGTCGGAACGGCTGCGACGATATAAATAAGGTTGTTGGATAATGTGATTTGAGTTTTAATATCTAAACCGCCAATTTGGTTTTGTAAAACAAATTCATAAAGATATTTATTTAAATCTCTGGCCAAAGCATGATCCAAAGGCATATAATTATAAGTCGGATTGTTTTCGGCATATCCGGTAAAAATGCCTTGATCTCCCCAACCGTCATTTTCAACACCGATGGCAATTTCTGGGGATTGTTTTTGAATCAAAGGTAAAACAATTAAATCATGACAAGAAATGGTATTTTCAGATCCAAAACGTTTTTGATATTCCGGCGTATATCCGATTTTTTCAATAGCGGTTTGACAAATAGAATGAATTTCATCCTCATTCAAAAAAGAAACCGATGTAATTTCCCCACCTAAACAAATGCGATTATTTTTGATTTGCACTTCAAGAGCATAACGAACATTTGAATCTCTCTTTAAATAGACATCTAAAATATTTTCCGATATAAAATCAGCGATTTTATCCGGATGTCCGATTGCGACATATTCACTGCTTCTCATTTTGAGCCTCATTTTTTAATTTTGAATAAACAAAAAAGTCTCTTAATTCATTGAAATATAATGAATATTTTGATTTTCTTAAATTGCCTTCAAAAGTATATCCGTTTTGAACAGCGACCTTTTGAGACTTTTTATTTTGGGAATCGGTCCGAATTTGTAAACGTTCAATCCCCCTTTTCCAAAATTCTTCTTCAACAGCCCTCAAAGCCTCGGAAATAAAGCCGTTTCCTTGATTTTTTTGAAACAAAAAGTAGCCGATTTCAGCGCTTTTATCTTCCCAATTAATATCAAATACGGAAATAGCGCCTAAAATTTGATGTGTTTTTTGACACCAAATTGCAAAATGAGCTTCTTTTTGTGCATCCCAATTTTCAGATGATGTTTTAAAAAAAGACAACTCATCCTCCACTTTTTTGACTTTGAGCATATTATCCAAAAAAACAGTCAGATATTCATAATCATTTTGAATTAATTGAAAATATTGAGTGGCATATTGAATATCAAAACTATGCTTTTTTAAAATTAAACGTTTGGTTTTGATTGTGTGAAACTTTTTCATTTTTTTAATACCTCAACAATATATGAATCGGGTGCCAGATGACTGGGGTGTTTGATGATTTTAAGATTTTGAAAAGATTGATTTATTTTGCTTATTTCTTCCGTCACGGTACGTCCCTTTAAAAACAAACAACGACCATCGGGCTTTAACAGATTGATACTATATTTTAACAAACTATCCAAATCCGTTAAAGCTCTGGCCGTTAAAATGTCCGCCTGAATATCCGCAACATTTTCAATACGATTACAATGAATACAGATATTTTTCAAACCTAATATCCGTCCCACCTCCTCTAAAAAGACACATTTTTTATGGTCGCTTTCAATTAAATGATAGACGCGATTCTCATCATCGATGATTGCCAAGACTAACCCCGGAAAACCGGCTCCTGTTCCAATATCCACAATAACCTTCTCTTCTTTTGTTAATAAAGGATAGAGCTGTGCCGAATCTAAAATATGTCGTTCCCAAATTTCCGGAATGGTTTTTGGACTGATTAGATTGATTTTATTTTGCCACTTTTCTAAATTATTTTGAAAAGTTTTTAATCTTTTTTGATTATTTTCTGTTAAAAAATTAAAATTTTGCATTTAAAAATCCATTTTTTACATAAAATTGTTTCATGTGAAACATTTTTACACGAAAAAAATAAAAAAACAAGTGTTTTTTAATTAAAAATGTAAAAAATTTGATTATTTTCTGTACAATTTACGGATGATGTTGCTTTTTTATTATTAATCTGTATTTCTTTTATATTTTGAAATGGATGATTAATTATTTTTTGGCAAACAAGTTGAGGGACATTATCCAGTTTAATTCCAAAAGATTGGGAATTGATAGGAATAATATGTCCGGTAATACCTGTTGTTGAGAATTGTGTCGCTTGAAGATTTTGGTATGACCCCATATGATCAAATATTATTGTATAAACTTTTGTCTGAATGTCGTTTAAAATTTGATTGACTTGAATGGATTTTTGCATACTGGATATGTTTTTTATACTTTCGACTGTTTGTATTCCACCGATTCCGATTCCACCCAATGTGTCAATAAGTTGAGCATGAACAGGAAAAGAAAAGATAGAATAAGTTATTGATAATAAATATAAAAACTTTAATTTTTCCATAGACATGTTTTCATTCCTTCTATAAAATTCTTGTGGTTTTGGAATTCTTCTTCGGGAATATCAAATTGACGCGGTTCATGGAAAATGCGTTGAATGGGTTCGGCTTTTATTTTTGGGGCGGATTTAAAGGATAACCCCTCTTCCCCGTTGTTTAACAGCTCTTTATAAACCTGAGCCAACAATTCACAGTCAAGTAATGCCCCGTGAAAATTCCGTGCGCTTAAATCGATATTATAACGCCGACAAAGTTCATTTAAATTGACTTTTTGACCCGGATATTTTTTGCGAGCTATAATCAAAGTATCAATAACCCGATCATATGAAAGTTTTTCTTTTTCTAACCGTTCAAGTTCGTGGTTTAAAAACTTCATATCAAACGCCGCATTATGAATGACTAATGAAGCTTCTGTCCCGATAAAGTCAAGGAACTCGTCTGCAATTTGAATAAAAGTCGGTTTATCTTTTAAGAATTCATCATCAATTCCGTGAATTTTAACCACTTCTTCGGGAACATGTCTTTCCGGATTGATATATTGATGATATGTTCGACCGGTTGGAATATGATTTTCAAGCTCTACCATGCCGATTTCAATAATTCGGTCCCCTGTAAACGGATCGAGTCCTGTTGTTTCGGTATCGAGTACAATTTCTTTCATAAAAAACAATATATCAAGTTTTACTTTAAATATCAAGTTATTTTTTTAAAAAACAAAATGTAATTACATTGTAATATAAATGTAATTACAATATAATTATATGTAATTACATAATAATAACAAATAGAGGCGTGTTTCAATTAAATTGGATATTTATTTTGATGAAAAAATATTTAAATCGTAAAAAAAATACACAAATTAAAAGAGTATATTTATATCCGTTTTTTTTTATGATATTTTTTTATTAGGCTAAAATTTCAACCTGTTGAATTCGACGACGATTGGCCTTAATAATTTTAAATTTTAAATTTTTTTCTTCATCTTTTATAATTTCGCCGACTTTGGGTATTTTACCGGATAATGCAAAAACATATCCGCCCACTGTGTCTACGTCCAAATCTTCATGGGATAATCGAATTTTTAATAATTCTTCTAATTCATACAAAGAAGCTTCTCCTTTAGCGATCCATGATTTTTTTCCGTTGGGTGTAATTAAATCAATTTCAGGGATATCATGCTCATCATCCATTTCGCCCATAACGACTTCCAACAAATTATCAATGACAACCAATCCGTCCGTTCCGCCATATTCATCTACGACGATAGCCATTTGAATATGTTCTTTTTGCATTTTTTTTAATAAATCCAATGAACGCATGGCCGGAGAGATAAAAAGTATCGGACGAATCGTCATATCTCGTAATGATTTTTTATTATGATTGATTAAATCATATAAGATATCCTTGACATGAATAAATCCGACAATATTATCCAAAGTCCCGTCATATACCGGATAACGGGTATGTTTATTGACTTCCAGATGGCGGTAAAAACTTCGAGAGGGCGTATCAATGGATACCGCATCAATAGAGACAACAGGAACCATCACATCTTCCACCCGAATATCACGTAGGCGGAATAAATTTTTCATTAAGGGTAATTCACGGGAATCTAATAAATTTTCCTCTCCCGATTCTTCTCGTTTTTCTATAATCTCTTCCAAAGCTTCTATGGCTTTATCTTCTTGTTTTTTATGATTTTTATATTCTTTTATCTTTTGAATAATTGACATTATTGATACGGGTCCTTTATCCCAAATTTTTTTAAAAGTTGAATTTCTGTTTGTTGCATAATCTCGGCTTCATCGTCAGAAATATGATCAAATCCTTTCAAATGCAAGCATCCGTGAATAATTAAATGTATCAGATGATTTTGAAAGCCGATTTTTTCAGATTCTTTCAGAAGGGTTTGGTATGATAGGATAATATCTCCAGCCAAAGTAATCCCTTCGGGTGTTATATCTCCGTCCGGAAAAGACAAAACATTTGTCGGAGAATTTTTACCACGATAGCGATGATTTAAATCTTGAATAAAATCATCATCGGCTAAAACAATACTGATTTCGCTGGATTTTAAATCCCAAACGACAGAAACAGCCTGCCTAATGATTTTTCTTAAATGAGGGAACTGTTTCCACCGATCTTCAATAATTCGGATACATAAGCCACCATCAGCCATTATTTTGTCCCTTTGCGTAAGCCTTGATGATTTTTGTAATGAGGTTATGACGAACAACATCCGCTTCGGTAAAGTGAATAATAGATATTTCCTCTATACCGGATAAATAGTCCACAGCCTGTGCCAATCCGGATGTCATTCCTTTAGGTAAATCCGTTTGAGATAAGTCCCCGTTGATAACCATGACGGAACCTTCACCTAAACGAGTTAAAAACATCTTCATTTGCATCGGCGTTGTATTTTGAGCTTCATCCAAAATAATTGCAGAGTGAGAAAGAGTTCGTCCACGCATATACGCCAGTGGCGCAATTTCGATTTCGCCGGCCGCGATTTTTTTAGCCACCATATCCGCTGGCAACATCTCGTATAACGCATCATAAAGCGGACGTAAATACGGGTCAATTTTTTCCTTTAAATCGCCCGGTAAAAAACCCAAATTTTCGCCGGCCTCTACCGCCGGTCGGGTCAAAATGACTTTTTCTATTTTTCCGGCGAGCATTTGTTCGACAGCTTGCGCCACTGCTAAATAAGTTTTTCCCGTTCCGGCCGGACCGATGCCAAAAACCATTTCGTGATTTTTCATGGCATTGATAAAATCTGCCTGAGTTTTTGTTCGGGGAACAATTTGTTTTTTTAATGTTTTAAGCATTAAACCTTCCATTTCTTGTTCGGTTGGAAGTGTTCCGCTGGCTTGTGCAATTGCCATATCTATATCATGTTCGTTGACATCTCCCTTTTTGGCTTTTGAATATAAAATATCCAAAATTTTTTCGACACATTTAGCTTTTTCATCTTCGGCTTCAAAAGATAATTCATTTCCACGACAAAAGATATTGACGCCTTGTTTTTCTTCCAAGACTTTTAACAAAGAATTTGCCGGACCCAGCATCATTTGAAGGGCAAGTGTATTTTGATATTTTTTGACAATATTCATTTTATTTCTCCTGTTAACGAACTTGCGGTTGTTTTCACTATTTTTACATTTAAAATTTTTCCCAAAACTTCATTTGAAGCGTTAATATGAACTTTTTGAAGGTATGGAGTATAACCAAAAGCTTGACCTTGTATAAACTCATCAAATAAAACAGGTAAAGTCTGGTTAAGCATTTGATGGTTAAATTCTTTTTGATTTTTTAAAATTTCTTCCTGTAAAATCGCCAATCTTTTGGTTTTGATATGCTCGTCAATCTGATTATCCATGGTGGATGCAACCGTTCCGGGACGAGGGCTGTATTTAAAGGAATAACTTTGTGCATATTTGACTTTTTTGACGATATTTAAAGTTTGTTCAAAGTCTGTATCGCTTTCCCCCGGAAACCCGACAATAAAATCCGAAGAAATGGCAATATCCGGTCGAACGGAGCGAAATCGTTCTACAATTTCCAAATATTCAGATACCGTGTATTTTCGGTTCATTGCTTTCAATACATTATCCGAACCGGCTTGGATGGGTAAATGGACATACGGCATTAATTTTTCGCAATCCCGATGACAATTGATAATATCATCTGTCATTTTGGATGGATAAGATGTGGTATATCGGATTCTTTCCAACCCTTTAATTTGAGAAACATGACGAATGACATCCGCCAAAGAAGAAACTTTTCCCTTTTGGTCTAATCCGTGGTATCCGTTCACATTTTGTCCTAAAAGCATAATTTCCTTTGTCCCGTTTTTAACCATATTTTGAGCTTCTGATATAATATCTTCCAACGGACGAGATTCCTCACAACCCCTTGTATACGGAACAACACAATATGAACAAAAATTATCACATCCCTCTTGAATGGCTAAAAAAGAAGATATCCTTCCAAAGGTTGTCGGTGGAAGCGGGGCAAATTTTTGAATACCGCAAAAATCAAAACTAACTTTTTGATGATTCTTTATCATTTCAGGTAATAAGTGATATGAACCGGGGCCGACCGCATAGTCAATACCTTTGACTTTTTTTAAAATCTCATCACCGAAAGCCTGGACAACACAACCGGCTAAAACAAATATTTGATTTGCTTTTTTCTTTTCGGTATATCGTCCCAATTCCGAAAAACTTTTTTCGGCAGCTTTATCCCGAATATGACAGGTATTGACGACAATTAAATCGGCATCATTCATATTATCGGTTGGTTGATATCCCTCTTTAATCATCAAATCCAAAATTCTGTTTGAATCATAAACATTCATTTGACAACCAAAAGTTTTGATAAATATTTTTTTCATACTGGATTCTTTAACTTGATATCTATTGTTTTTATCGGAATAACAATGGGTATAATCTCTGTTTTAAACAACAGGTCTTCATGTGGGTTAATGGTTTGTTTTTGTGTTGATATATAATGATGTTGTACCACTTGATCATTCATATCGTATAGGATAAAATTAACCAAAGGCATCGGAACTTTTTGACCAGATTGATTTTCTAAGATCCCCCGAACGACAATAACCGGTGTTGGAGTTGATATAATTTCAAAGTTTGTATTCTTTAAAACAATTGGATTTCGGGGGTGAAACTCCCGTCGTTGATGGGAGGGTATTTGTTTTTGAAAAGAAGGTTTATCTTGTAAAAACAATTCCATTCCATATTTTCCGAAAAAGAAAAAACTAATACATAACCCGATCAAACAAATCCACATCGATAATTGACGATATATCGGTTTTCGACTGATAACCGGTGTAAAGGCATCATGTTCCTGTTTTTTGTTTTCCGGCAAAGTTATATTTTGTGTTTCGGAATAATCAAATTCATTTCCACAATAAGAACAACGGAAATATTTTGGCTTTATATCAGCATCTTCGATAGGTGCCCAATATGTTTTTTTACATTTTTTGCATTGAATTAACATTTATTATTTGCTCTTTTGTTAAAAAAAGGTTATAGTCGTGATTATAGATGATTTATTTGGAATAAACAAGGAAAAAATGGAACCATTGATAACGCAGCCACCAATTATTGATTTTCATCGGGTTGCTATGGCTTATACCCCCGGTGAGGATGTTTTAAAAAATATCCATTTTTCATTGGAAAAAGGATCGTTTCATTTTATTACGGGTGATAGTGGTGCCGGAAAAACAACTTTACTGAATTTATTGGCTATTCGCCAAAATCCGACACAAGGTCGCATTCAATTGTTCGGCAAGAATTTGGACACATTATCTCGTGGCGAAAAAACAAAATTTCGGCGTCGGATTGGGGTCGTCTTTCAAGATTTTCGCCTATTGGATTATTTAACAACTTTTGATAATATTGCTCTTCCGCTTCGTATTGCCGGATATCGGGGTAATGTTATTCGGACACGAGTCGCCGAGATGCTTAAATGGGTTGGTTTGGAAAAGCAAGCGATGGCTTATCCGCATCAATTGTCCGGCGGTGAAGCTCAACGTATTGCGATTGCTCGTGCCGTTATAAATAAACCCGATATTTTATTGGCGGATGAACCAACCGGTAGTATTGATGATGATATGGCTCGACGTATCCTTCATTTATTTGTTCAGCTGAATAAGCTTGGTACGACCTTGTTAATTGCAACCCACAATCATCACCTGATTTCACAAATTGGCGCACCGCAACTTCATTTAAAAGACGGTCATTTATCTTTAATCAAATCCAGCAAGGTTCATCATGAAATTTAGTAATAAGTATAATTCCGAACGTATTCGCTCTTCAACCTTGTTTTTAACATGGATTACGGCGTTAATGGGTTTTTTAAGTTCATTGTTATTGGTTGCCGCATTTTCGTTGACGAATATTTTGTCATCGTGGGATAAATCTGTGTCCGGTTCGGTCACAATACAGGTTCCGACTTATCACATCAGCGGAGAATCCCGTGTTGAAGAGGCCGGTAAAGATGTTGAAAAAATTGTCTCATTTCTTCAAACAAAAGCTGGCATCAAGTCCGCTGCTGTTGTTTCTGATGATAAAATGGAAAATCTTTTAGAACCCTATTTAGGGTCTGTTTCCCATATCAATCAACTTCCTTTACCAAAGCTGATTGATGTTCAGATTATGCAAAATTCTCAAACGAACTTTAAAACTTTATCTGATGATTTAAAAGACATTGCCCCGATGGCACAGGTTGATTCTCATCAAATTTGGATGGAGGGACTTTTAAAAATTACCGGCAATTTGGAAACATTTGTCTTATTTATGTTGTTTATTTTATCCATGACAACCGTTTTCAGTGTTGCGTTTACATCGATTACCAGTTTAACCGTCCAACAAGATACCATTGATTTGCTTCATTTAATGGGGGAACGGGATGGGAAGATTGCACTTGATTTATCGTGTTATTATGCATCAAAAACTTTTATTGGTTCGCTGATGGGCGGAATGTTATCTTTTCCGGTTTTTTGGATTTCAACATTTATATTTAAAAACGGAACAGATTATGTCTTTACATCCGGATCATTAAATATGGAACAGTGGATTATTATTGCCCTTTGTCCTGTTGTTTTTTCTTTCTGTTCTTTAATCGCTTCTTTCTGGGTTATTATCAAACGAATTAAAAAATTGGCATGAAAAACTTCATTTATTATATTTTTCTGCTTTTTCTTATTTTTTGGATTATTGGTTTTTTTATCTTTTCAACATCTATTGCATTCTTTAAATATCACACAACACAAAAAGCAGATGTTATTTTTGTTTTAACCGGCGGTAATGGTCGGTTGGATCGAGCTTTTGCTCTTTTAAAGGAACAACAAGCCCCGCTTTTATTTATCTCGGGAGTTAATGACCATACCACTTTATCTGATTTAAATCCGCCCGAAGAAATTAAAAATCAAGTCATCTTGGGTAAAAAAGCGAAAAATACAAAAGAAAATGCGTTAGAAGTGAAAAATTATGTTGAGGATAATCAAATAAAAAAAGCAATTTTAGTCACCTCTTATTACCACATGCATCGCAGTTTATTGGAAGTAAAACATCTTTGCCCGCAAGTAAATTTTATTCCATATCCGATTTTAACTCTTCAATCAAACGGTCATTTTTTTACGTCATCAAAATTTTTTATTGTCTTTAAGGAATATAACAAGTATATTTATGCGTGGTTACGAATTTTTGGGGAAGGATTTATCAAATGATCTATATTAAATCAATTATATTTACAATACTTTTTTATTTAATGTCTTTTCTTGTATTGACCTTAGGCATTCCTTTGTTATTTGCGCCTAAAAAAATAACAAATCTGGTTCCCGTGACTTGGTCCGTCTGTACTCGATTTTTATTGAAATACATTGCCGGAATTCAAATAAAAATTACCGGAAGGGAAAATTTGCCTGTCCGAAACGGATATATTGTAGCATCAAAACACGAATCGGCAATGGAAACTTGCCTTTTCCATTCAATTGTGCCGAATGTCAGCTATGTTTTAAAATCATCATTGATGTGGGTTCCACTGGCCGGCTTTTATTTTATTGCAACGGGTTGTATTCCGATTAATCGAAGCAAAGGGACAATCGCAATGCGAAAAATGTTTGATAAAGCCACAAAAAATTTGCATGATGGTCAAAACATTGTGATCTTCCCCGAAGGAACAAGACAAGTTCATAATCAAGCGACTCGTTATAATCCGGGTGTGGCTTTGATTTATGAAAAATGTCAGGTTCCCGTGGTCCCTGTTGCTTTGAATACAGGTCTTTTTTGGCCTAAAAATTCATATAAAAAATTCCCTGGAATTGTTGAAGTCAAAATACTTCCGCCGATTCAACCGGGTTTAAATAAAAGGGATTTTTTAAATTTATTGGAAGAAAAAATAGAAAAAGCATGTCATGAAATGAAATAAGCATTTGCATTTATTTTTTTTACCGATATACTATTGTTATGTTAAAAGGAGAATAAAAAATGACAACAACGAAAAAAACAAATCAGAAAAAAACAACCCCTCGTAAAACAGCTAAGAAAACAACAGTCAAAAAAAATGTTCAAACGTCTGTAAAGAAACCTGTTGTTGTTGAAGCCGTCAAATCTATTTCGACACCGGTTGCGCAGACACCGATTCCCGAGAAAAAATGTTCGAATTTTTCATCAAGATATCCATGGACTCGTATTTTCTTAATTGTTTTGGTTTATGCTGAATTAATTACCATCGGGTATCTTTTTACGGTTTATGATATTTCCTATTCTTATGTTCGTGGACAACTTTGTATCACGTCAACAGATGATTACCGCAATTATCAAATGAACAGATTGAGACATATTGCTCGATTGAACGAAGAAATTAAATCCTTGAAAAAGGAAAACGAAAGTTTGCGTCGTCAGTTACGTCCCGTCAAGGCGCCACGTTTGGCAAAATTTGATCCGGTTGAATACAAACCGTATAGTCAAAAAGGCAAAACCGTTATTCGTGGAAAAGCCTGTATCGGGGAAGGAACAGATAAAAAATGTTTCAAAAACACCGAAGTTTTCATTAATCCTGTTACCACATATTCGACAGAATGGTATCGTCGGGGATGGGCCGGAAATGAAATTTTAGCAAATGCCGATAGTCGGGTTATTCCGTTTAATATCAAAACAAAAACAGACAAAGACGGTAATTTTGAATTTAAAAATTTACCGGAAGGTTTTTATTTTGTCGGAATGCAAGTGATGGTTCCAGTCAAAGGCAGTTGTCCGGAATCACACCGTTTTGCGACAATTGTAAAAACAGCAAAAAAACCGATACGGGCATCTTTACAACAGGTTTGGCCTAAATAGTAATGCCTTTGTTTTCGGTTTTGTCCAGATATATTGCAAAGATATTTACTTTGTCTTTTTTGGGGACATTGTTGGCATTGATGTCTTTAATTTATCTGTTTGATGTTATTGATTTAATTCAACGTGCATCAGATAAAGAACATGTACAGATGTCACAAATTTTATATTTGGCATTATTGAAATCACCAAATTTATTGCCCCAGCTTTTGGGTTTTACGGTTTTGATTGCCTCTCTTTTAACTTTCTATAAATTAAATAAAAGTCAGGAAATTATTATCACCAAAAGTGCGGGGCTTTCGGTTTGGTCTTTTTTAAAACCGATAATCTTTGTTGTTTTTTTAATTTACCTGTTGAATATTTTTGCACTTAATCCTTTATCGGCGATTTTAAATAAAAAATTTATACAAGATAAAGAAATTGTTTATAATAAAACAACAAAAATCAGCTGGCTGGATGATGAATTGTGGTTGAAAACTCATCAAGATAATATTCCGATTATTGTTCATGCTCAAAATGTATCTCGAAATAATTTAACTTTGGATTTAGGCAATATTACGGTTTTGTTCTTAAATGAAAATGAAGCCTTTCAAAAGCAACTTGAAGCGGCAAATGCCATATTAAGCAATACCCGAATATTCATTCCTGAAGCTTATTCTTATGATTATTTAGGTCAGAAAAAAGAGGAAAAAAATATTCAAATTCCCAACGAAATGAATATTGAAGAAATTATACAAACATTTGAATCGCCCGAGTTTATTTCTGTGTTTAAATTACCGTCATTTATTCGGATGTTGGAAAAAATCGGTTTTTCATCGATAGAATATCGGATGTTTTTTTATAATTTATTAGCCAGTTTTTTCTTTTTGGTTGCAATGGTTTTTATTGCCGCAGCGTTTGTTTTATCTCATCATTCCCGTCGCGGTGGTTTTTTGATTAAAACAATGGGGGCTATCGGAAGCGGATTTATTTTATTTTTTATTTCCAGATTAACATTTGCCTTGGGATTATCATCATCTTTACCGATTATTTTATCCGTTCTCGGACCGTCCGTATTGGCTTTAATCTTCACTTCCACTGCGTTGGTCTTCTTGGAAGAAAGCTAAAACTTTTCGAGCAATTTCATAGCTGTATCCGGCTCTGGCCATTTGGGCCAAACCTTTTTGATAATCTTGATACACTTTTTTCTTTTTAGCAAATTTTAATGCATTTTCATACTCATCTTCGTCGGATATTTGACAAACTTCGGATATTAAATTTTCCGAAATACCTTTTTGATAAAGGCTTTGATAAATATATTTTCGACTGTGTCCGGCCAGAGTCAATCGTTCGACCACTCTTTGAGCAAAGTCTTTATCTTTGACATACCCGTTATCAATACATGATTGAACAATTTCATCTATCCAATTATCGGCATTTTCATCAATATCCGCCCCCATGGTTCGAGCTTTTAAGATTCGTCGTTTAAGAACACTTTTTAAATGAGCCGAGGATGTATCATATCGTTCCAAATAATATAATGCGATATTTTGTAAACGTTTAAATGTCAATTTTTTCATTTTTTCTTTGCCCGAGGATGTGTTTGATTATAAACTTTATTCATATATATCGTATCTATTTCCGTATAACGTTGCGTCGCCGATAAACTGGCATGTCCCAATAATTCTTGCACGCTGCGTAAATCTGCCCCGCCTTGTAATAAGTGAGTGGCAAAACTGTGACGAAGTGCATGTGGTGTTGTTGACGGAGGTAAGCCCAAAATAGATCTTAAATGACGAATAAACCGTTGAACAACACCCGGATTTAGCCTTTTCCCCTGCGCGCCAATAAAAACAGCTTGTTCATCTGTGTCATTGGGACGATATTTTAAATAAGTGAGCAACTCTTTTTTGACGATTGGTAATATGGGTATAATCCGTTCTTTTTTTCCTTTTCCCAAAATCCGTAATGTGTCCAGATTATTTAAATCTTTTAAATCCAGAGATAATGCTTCATTAATCCGTAATCCGCATCCGTAAATTAATATCAGTAAAGCAACATTTCTTTTAGCTTCCCACTTTATTTTTGCTTCCTTGCCCGCCAACTCCAACAAGTCTAAGATATCTTTTTCAGGTAAGGGTTTGGGTAAAGTTTTGGGCGGACGAGGTGATTTAATTAACCGTATGGAAGTATTTTCGATTTGTTCATAACGATGAATATATTTAAAAAAAGAACGTAAAGAGGATAAGCACCTGGCAATAGACGAACGAGAAATTTGTCGTTCGTTTTGCCAAACCAGAAATCCCCGAAATTCGGCAATTGAAATGTCTTTTAAATCAGTTAAGGTTGTTTTTTGTCCCCGACTTTTAAATAAATAGGTTAAAAACTCTCCCAAATCTGTCTGATAGGCTTCCTGTGTTTCATTGCTTAATCGCCGTTCCACCAATAACCATCTGACCCAATTTTCTATCCGTTGAGCCAAATCTTTTTCAATATAAAAATTAAAGTTCTTGAAAAACGTATCCATTTGTCATAGGATAGCAAAGAAAGAATAAAAATGCAAAAAATATCTGTTATTGTACCGAATCTTTTTTCGAAAGCGACATATTTTTCGCCAGATTTTATTCCGGCCGGTACTTTTGTTCGAGTTCCGTTCGGGAAAAAAGAAATAATCGGTGTTGTTTGGAATGATATCCCCGATGCTATTGATGAAAAAAAGATAAAAAAGGTAATAGATATTTTACCTGTAAAACCACTAAATAAGACTTATATGGGTTTTATTGATTGGGTCAGCAAATACACCTTAACCCCAAAAGGATTGGTTTTAAAAATGGGGCTGATACCGGATATTGAAAAGAAAACCAGAAATCCGATTGTTTTTCAAAAATCAACCCTGCCCGTTTCAGAATTATCCTTTTCCGAAGAACAGGAAAAAGCCATTCAATCCATTTTAAATTTTCCGCCGAATCGACCGATTTTATTAGATGGTATTACCGGTTCCGGCAAAACAGAGGTTTATTTTGAAATTATCGCTAATGCGTTAAAAAATTCACACCAAGCCTTAATTTTATTACCCGAAATTACCTTAACGTCATCTTTTTTAGATCGTTTTGAAAAACGATTTGGTAATCGGGGGGCTTTATGGCATTCGTCCCTGTCGCCCAAAGTTCGCCGAGACACTTGGCGGGCTGTTGCCAATAATCAAGTTGATGTTGTTATCGGAACACGTAGCGCCTTATTTTTACCGTTTGACGATTTAGGTATTATCGTTGTCGATGAAGAACATGATTCATCTTTTAAACAAGAAGACGGCGTTATTTATAACGGAAAAGATATGGCGATTGTTCGGGCTCATTTAGAAAAGATACCGATTATTTTATCCTCTGCCACACCATCGTTGGAAACGATAACACATGCTCAAAACGGTAAATACAATTGGGTTTGTTTAAAACATCGTTTTTCGAAATCACCTTTACCGGATGTTCAATTAATTGATATGAATCTTTTCAAAAAATCAATTATATCTCCGACATTAATTGGTGAAATTGAAAAGAATTTACAAAAAAAGGAACAAACTTTACTTTTTTTAAATCGGCGGGGATATGCACCCATTAAAATTTGTCAAAAATGTTCACATACCATGAAATGCCCACGATGTTCCGTTAATTTAACAATTCATCGACATAGCGGAAATTTGATTTGCCATCATTGCGGTTATCAACGAAAGGAGCCGGATTTATGTCCTGTCTGTCAAACTGAAATGATTGATTATGGTATTGGAGTTGAAAAGGTTGCCACGGAAATCAAAAAATTATTTCCCAATGCCAAAGTTAAATTGGTCAGCAGTGATACTATTTCAAATATGGATGAAATTATGGCTCTTTCGACCGAAGTCCAATCCGGTGAGATTGATATTTTAATCGGGACACAAATTTTGTCCAAAGGGCATCACTTCCCCAATTTAACTTTGGTTGGGATTTTGGATGCGGATTTTGGATTATCTGGTTCTGATTTAAGAGCCTCTGAAAGAACTTTTCAACTTCTTCATCAGGTGGGGGGACGGGCAGGTCGAAGTCAAAAGGCTGGTCGGGTATTTATTCAAACTTTTTCCCCACAACACCCGACAATATTGGCGTTATCACAAAATAATCGACAAGCCTTTTTAGAACAGGAAATTCAAAGTCGTCGGCTTTTATCCTTTCCACCGTTTGGTCGATTAGCCAGTATTATTATTTCCGGAACAAATGAAAAAACAACACAAAAGTTTGCCCATTTAATTATGTCAAAAGTCCCCTATATGACGGATGTTAATATTTTGGGTCCCATCCAAGCCCCCCTTTATAAACTCAATCGGAAATATCGGTGGCGAATTTTAATATCTGCAAAAAAAAATATATCTGTTCAAACAATTATTAAAAATTGGATTTTAAATATCAAAGTTCCGTCGTCTGTTTGTGTCCGATTTGATATAGACCCTTATAATTTTTCTTAAAATTTAAGATTTTGGTAAGATTTATCCGTTAAAATCGAAATAAAGTTAATCTGTAATTATGGAGAATGTTTATGTTTTTTAGCAAAAAAGAAGATGAAAAACAAGATTTAGTGGAAACAAATCTTGAAGATCAATTTTTATCTGATATAAAGGCACCGCCGATTGATACTTTTAAAATCAAAGCACCTCAACCGGATGAGATGCCTCAAATTCAACAAAATATACCGGTTGAACCTAAAAAAGAACCAGAAGAGGATTTAAATTGTTCGTTGGATTTTATTCCATTTTCCGATCTTTATTTTACCCCTGAAAAAATTCCATATATTCCGGACCCTCGTTATGATTACGGATTAAAGGTTTTAAAATGTTGTGATGCGATGGATTTTTATAAATTATTGGAAGATACTTATGCCGGCGATCCGTCATTTTCCGTCCATTATAAAAGTACTTCATATCGTGTGGAAAGAATTATGACCTCAACCGGAGTGCATTATACCGCACGTCGGATGCCGTCCAAAATTCCGGATATTGACCAAATCGGATTACCGCCGGTTTTGGTAAAACAGCTTAAAAGTTTAAATAAAGCGACAGGCTTAATCTTGATTTCAGGTCCGACTGGTATGGGTAAAACGACTTCGGCATCGGCTCTTCTTCGCTACTTTTTGGAAAATGAAGGCGGTTTTGCCTATACGATTGAAGATCCGCCCGAAATGCCGATGGATGGTGTTTATAATGCCAAGATGGGAGGCATCGGTCTTTGTAAACAAACAGAGGTTATCAAACGAAATTGGCAGGCTAATTTGGAATCGGCTTTGCGTTCTCGTCCACGTTATTTGTTCGTCGGAGAATGTCGAACACCCGAAACGGCTAATGCTCTTTTACGGGCGGCAACATCCGGACACTTGGTTATTTCAACGATTCACGCCAACGGATTGGAAGATAGTTTAAATTCTATTGTTAAATATGCGGTTGCTTCGGGTTTAAATGAAGAATTGGCTGCCGACTTATTGGCACGTGGAATTTTGGCAACAATCAATCAAAAATTGGAAAAACGGAATGGTAAATTATTCCCGACGGCTCATTTCTGTTTTGCTAATCCGGATTTAATGGAAGCGGATCAAATGCGTATGTTGGTTCGTGATACCAAAATTAATTTGGCTACTTTGCGTGAATCTCAATTGGCAAAATTAAATCAAGGTATTCCTTTATTTAAATAATTATTGATTTTTTGATAAAAAATGTCTATTCTACTGAATGATAATTGGAGGATAGACATGATACAACAAACGTTCAGTATAATCAAACCGGATGCCACAGAACGCAACATTACCGGAAAAATTAACGCTATGATTGAATCGGCAGGGCTTCGCATTGTGGCCCAAAAACGGATTCGGATGACACCGGAAAAAGCTCGTGAATTTTATCAAGAACATCAGGGAAAAGATTTTTTTGATGGATTGGTTGAATGTATGACATCCGCCCCCATTGTCGTTCAAGTTTTACAAGGAGAAGACGCTATTGCCAAATATCGTCAAATTATGGGAAAAACAAATCCGGCGATGGCGGATAAAGATACAATTCGTGGACAATTTGGCTTGGAATTACCCCATAATTCGGTTCATGGTTCTGACGGTGAAGATAGTGCTCGGCGGGAAATTGCTTTATTTTTCAATCCAGAGGAAATTGTTGGGTAAGATGCGTTATTTTTTATCAATATTTTTTCTTTGTTTTTCCGTTTGGGCTGATATTTTTACTGTCCGAAATATATCGGTTGATATAGTGGATGAAAATGCATCGGAAGCTAAAATCAAAGCCTTTCAATTGGCTTCCCGACGTGGTTTTAATGCCTTAATGAGACGATTAATTATTGATGAAGACTTGGAAAAAATACCGCCGTTAAGTGATGATGAATTAACCTTTTTAATTTCCGGAATACAGGTTCAGGATGAAAAAACATCTCAAATTCGATATATCGCCAATGTTGCCGTTTCATTTAAACAACATGAAATTGAAAAGATGTTGCAGGAAAATAAAATTCCATATTTAGCTGCATTGGATAAACCGACCTTAATCCTTCCACTTTATCAAAAAGAGCCATTCAGTAAATATGTTTTATGGACTGATAACCCATGGAAAGAAGCTTGGGAAAAATCATCATATAAAAGCGATACAACTCCGCTAATTGTCCCGCATGGTGATTTGGAAGATATTAATTTATATAATTTAGACAATCTTGAAAACCTAAATTTATTAAAGAAAAAATATGAGACGGAAAAAGAATGTATTATTTATGCCAGACAAGATCCGATATCCGATATAATAACATTTTCATATACACCGCCACGATCACAAGAAGAAATCTCTTTTGAATTACCCGTTTCAACATCGCTTGAAACAGCTTTCGGTCAGGCCATCGGTCGTATTTATGCGGACTTTGAAACCAAATGGCGGGAACAAAATTCTGTTCGATTTGATCAATCTACGGAAATTACTGTCATGATACCGATTAACAATTTATCCGAATGGTTAAGTATGAAAAACAGACTGGATAAAATTGCCTTGATACAAAAATATACGGTGGATGCAATGCGTCGGGATCAGGTTCAGATTAATTTGTTTTTTGTCGGGTCGTTGCCTATTTTCATTAAAAATTTAAAAGATAATCAACTGTTTTTAGCTCCGACATCTTATGATAAGTGGAGCTTACGGGACATTGCTTTTGTATCGGAAGAAGAGCAAAACAATTTGGTTTTACCATCGGATTTAAAGCAAGAGGCATTCCAAACACCGGAACCGATAACAACAATTCCAATTTCCCCAATCCCGACAGTTCCGGATGATTATACCGGTTTGATCGAAGAAGATTTACAGGAGCTTTAATGGAACAGATTCCAATCTCTCTTTCATATAGACCGGCATTTAATCGAGAAGATTTTTTGGTTACCTCTTGTAATAAAGAGGCTGTTGTATGGATTGATTCATACCCGAATTGGGGTTTTCATTGCATAATTATTCAAGGCGGACAAGGTTCTGGGAAAACACATCTGGCATCGGTCTTTTCTGATCAGATTTTTCAAGCATATCATTTAACGATTGATGATATTCCCAACTTACCGGATAAATTTGTTTTGGAAGATATTGATTGTATCACGGATGAACGGATTTTATTTCATTTGTTTAACGATACAAAAGAAAAGGGGAAGATGTTTTTAATGACGACTCGCAAAATTCCGGTTTGGTCTTTACCGGATTTGAAAAGCCGATTATCATCTATTCCGATTATACCGATTACGGCACCGGATGATGTGTTGATTATGTCTATATTATACAAAAGTTTTAAAGACAGACAAATTCAAATTGATACAAAGGTTTTGTCTTATCTGCTTCGTCATATTGAACGTTCTTTTTATACAATCCAACGAATAGTGATGTTGGCGGATAATTTGTCTTTAACTCAAAAAAGACGTTTGACGATTCCTTTAATCAAAGAAGCCATGACCCAATTAGAGGAAGAAAAACTATTTTAATTGATTTTTTTTTAAGTATCGGATATAAGAAAAATATGAAAATACCATTAATTGAAATAAAAAATTTAAATGTCCGTATCGGCGAAAAACAAATATTAAATGATTTTTCATTGGTTATACCGGCTGGTGAAACTCATGTTATTATGGGTCCGAACGGATGTGGGAAAAGTACTTTATCAAATGTGATTGCCGGTCATCCGGCCTATACGATTACATCGGGGGATATTTTATTCAAAGGACAAAGTATTTTGGATAAAACCGTTGATGAACGGGCGAATATGGGTATTTTTTTAGGTTTTCAATACCCGACCGAAATTCCGGGCGTCACTTATAAAAACTTTTTAAGACAATCAATTGATGCTTTATTTAAAGCGAGTGGAATTGAACCGTTAAATCCTTTGGCTTTTAAAAAAAGACTTTCCTTACGTATGAATGCTTTTGATTTAAAAGAAGAAGTTTTAAACCGTTTTGTGAATGTTGGTTTTTCGGGTGGAGAAAAAAAGAAAATGGATATGTTGCAACTGGCGTTTTTAGAGCCGAGTTTTGCAATTTTGGATGAATTAGATAGCGGATTAGATATTGATGCTTTGAAAACAATTACCCGTGCCACGAAAGTATTGGCTGAACCGAACCGTTCTTTTTTGTTAATCACTCATTATCAACGACTTTTGGATTATTTAACACCGGATAAAATCCATATTATGATGGACGGACATATTGTTAAAACCGGCGGAAAAGAATTAGCTAAAGAGTTGGAAGAAACGGGATACCGTTACTATGAAAAATAATTTTTTAATTAACCGGCCTTTTTATCATGTAGAGATTGGCAAAAACCAATCTGAAAGGGTTGTTTTTTTGACGGTTGATCAGCCATTGGATATACAGATAGATCTGGTTGGCGAAAATGCATCTGTTGATATCAAGATTATTTACTTATGCCAAACAAAAGTGAATATTAAAACACAAATTAATCATTTAGCGAATCAGACGACTTCGAATCAATTAATTAAGGGATTGTCACGGGGCCAAACTTCTTTTCACGGAACAATATTCATACCGGAAAATATATCCCAATGTATTGGAAATCAACTTCATCAAGGGATGTTATTATCTGATAATGCCGGTATTGAAGCGATTCCGCAATTGGATATTTTTTCTGAAGATGTGTCTTGTTCGCACGGTTCAACTTTTGGAAAAGTTGATGAGGATCAGTTATTTTATCTAATGGCCAGAGGAATTGATTTTCAATCGGCCAAAAATATTTTAATAAAAGGATTCATTGAAAATATTTTGCCCGAGGACGGACTGGATTATCTTAATGATTTTTTAAAAGAAAAAGCCGGATAATCCGGCTTTCCTTTAAAACATTAATGTTGCTCGAACAGAGCCGACTAATGCCAAGTTGTTTGACGGATCTTGACCCGGATTGATATAAACTTGAATATCCGGTGTTAAGGTCATAAAGTTAGATATACCGAAAGCATAATATCCTTCAATCACACTTTCAACAGAACGGGTATTTTGAGGCAACATGGATTTATTTAATTTATTAACCGCTACCGCTAATCCGAATTGATCCAAACTGTTTCGATCAAAAGGATTGTTATAAACACCACCGAGGACATAAGATTGTTTAATTTCTTCTTCTGACGAAGATGTTCCGTTAATCCGACCGAACAATGCAACTTTTTCATTTATAAATTGTTGCATGTTAATACTCCATCCATTACTTTCTGTCGGCTGACTTTGAACGGACGGCTGATTATATAACATAATTGAATATTGTCCGCTTTGATTCATAATTGTCGGATTATATGTTGCCGAAATAAATGATGTATATTTATGGTCGCCTAAATGATGTGTATCTATTTTTGTACCATCAACATTATTGGCATCTTGAAAACCAACAACAAAACTCCAATCTTCATTAGGAGTTATTGTTAAAAATCCCCCCAATGAGGCAAGCGGATATGCAGATGATGCATTTTGAGATAATGCATAGTTTAAAAAGTTAATTTGTTGATTTGAATTATAGGCAGTTCCGTCAAAATTATACATCGGGAATTGTCCCAAAGTTACAGAAAGCCAATCTAATTTTTCAGGCATTTGATGTGTATAAGACAATTGATCAAACGAATTGGAATTGGATGGATAGTCATTGACTGCGGAAACTACGCCCAAATTTTCCCCCAAGTTTGTCGCATTATTTCCCCAATAGCGAACAGCGGTATAGGAAAATTGCAAGCTTCCGCTACCGATTGAACTGTCAAACATATTCCAGTTAAAATAAGGATAATATTGAACTTGCCATGGAGTTATTTTGCCACTTGGATTTCCGCGTTGACCTAGAAAAGAAATATCTAATCCGAAAGATAAACCTGTCTTTTGAGCTAATTCATTTTTAAAATTTGCGTATGATTGTCCCAAGGCATTTAAATCATTTTCAATATGCCATATTTTCTGAGAATGTTTGATTCTTTTATGTATCGACTTTGTTGTGGGTGTTGCAGATACTCCCAAACAAGTTAAAACAAAAATTGTTGATAAAAATATTTTTTTCATAATTTAATTACTCCTGTCCATAAAGCGTAAATTGCATATAAAGCCACAGCCAATATCACATACAAAAGGATATACTCTTTTGAAGTAAAGAAATCACCTTGACGTTCGGATTTGGCCCACATAAATACCGGAATACCCAAAGCGATAAAGATAACCGCAGCCAATAAATAGGTTAAACCAGCAGCATACAATAACCATAAGGCATAAATTGTGCCGAGTATAGCGGTTATTAATGCTATTTTTTTAGCCTTTTGACTAATTTGTTTTTGATGGCAAATTTTCCATAAATACAAACAAGAGGTTAAATAGGCCGGTAAAACCATAACGCCGGTTATTGAAAGCATCGTATTCCAAGCATTATTTGAAAAATAAACCAATAACATGGCTAATTGCATAATAATACTTGTGACCCACAGTGACACCATGGGAGAGCTTTGATTATTTTCTTTCATAAATACAGATGGGAAAGTTCCGTTTTTGGCCATGGCGAAAGGCATTTCAGCGACAATCATTGTCCATGCTAACCAACTAGCCAATACAGCAATCAACAAGCCGATATTCATAATCCATGCTCCCCAATTACCGACCACTTTTTCCAAAACACCGGCAGTTGACGGATCGGCAATTTGACTTAATTCCCGTTGTCCCATAAAACCGAATGGTAAAACCGATAGTAAAATATAAATAATTAAACAGCCCAAGAAACCGATTAAAGTTGCTTTTGAAACGGCTTTTTGGCTCTTGGCTCTGGAAGACAGCACGACCGCCCCCTCTATACCGATAAAAGCCCATAAAGTGACTAACATTGTACTTTTTAATTGAGCGCTTATATCTCCGATACCATGACCCCAAAAATCAAATTTAAATTGGTCCCATTTAAAGACCACCATCATGATTATAATAAATAAAAACAGCGGGACCAATTTTGCAATGGTTGCAATTAAGTTAATGATGGTGGCTTGCTTAACGCCCCTTAAAACCAAATAATTAAAAAACCAAATCAATAAAGAACCGCCGATAATGGAATTTAAGTTATTTCCGCCGGTAAAAACACCCGGAAAGAAATAGTCCAAAGCATCCATTGTAATAACGGCATATCCGACATTTCCAAAGATTTGGCACAACCAATAACTCCAACCGATATTAAACCCCAAATAATCTCCAAAGCCCGATTCGGCATATTTATAAATACCCGCTGTCATATTCGGTCTTTCAACCGAGAGTATGCGAAAAGTATTTGCAATAAAATACATACCGATTCCTGTAATAATCCAAGCCAAAATAACGGCGCCGACTGAAGCGCTTTGAGCCATATTCTGCGGTAAAGAGTAAATCCCACCGCCAATCATTGAACTGATTACAATTGCGGCTAAGGCGATTGTTCCCAATTTAGATGAAGAATTTGTCTTTGATTGTGCCATTTCTTTAATCCTTTGTTTTAAATTACTTTTGAACGGTCACAGCCGGAGCATTTTTAAAATTCAAAAATCCCAAAGCCGTTAACGAATAACCGAAATTTTGCGTGATATTCACGAAATTATGGAAAAATTGGAAATCGGAATGTTGTTCGACACCCCGTATATCCAATTCATGATTTAATGATTTAGTTAACCACATTTCGGCATGAGCTTTGGCGATTTCATCATCAATATATGTATCAAAATATTCTACATATTCGGCAGCCCATCCACCGATAAAGTTTCCTTTTTTATCTTTTCCCCAAACAATGCCCACACCAGTTGCGATTGCTTTGTGGTCGTTGATGGAAGCACCGGCATCAGCCATGATGACTTCCAAAACAGCGCCGTGCTTAAATGTGGAAGCGACTTTTTCAACAGGTACAATATTTCCAAATAATTCAGGCGGTAAAACCGAAGTATAAGGAACAACATTGAAATCTTGAATTTTAGCTTCAAGTAACGCACTGTCATAGCAAAATGTTTCAAATGGATGAGGCGGGATGCCGTCATTAGCTTGTCCTGCACCGCCCGTGTAAAAAGCAAGGGTTGGATATCTTGTTCCGTATTCTTGTTCCATGATTTTCTCCTTTGTTAAATAAATGATGCATTATTGCTTTTTATATATAATTTATTCAAAATCTTTTAAAAAGAAGTCTGACATACCCCATTATTTTATTTCAAATTCAACTTGATTTAAAAAATGAAAAGCCTTATTTCCAATATGTCTTTTTTCATCAAAAAAAGGGAGGTAGAAATGAAAAAACAAATCTTATTAACAACTTTATGTTCTGTTTTGGCATTAAATGTTGGCGCCGAAACAACAACCGGAACTGTGACGGATATGATGGGTGAAAGTATTACGATTTTGACACCCGCCGGCGAAGAAATGACTTTAAAAGCAACCGATCAAACGACCTATCGTCAAAAAAAGGTTAAAAAAATGAAACGCAAAAACAAAGAACACAGCTATTTCAAACCGATGGTTGAAGAAGATGATTTGGTTGAAATTACATATATCGTCGATCCCAAGGATAATACCGTTTATATTATTGAAGATGTCGTCATCTGGGACGATTAAAAAAAAGGGGGGACAAAATCCCCCTTTTTTTAAAAGTAGAATGATTACCAACAATTCCCATCATCATCAACACAACACCATTGATCAAGATCTATAGTAGTTCCATTTGGACAACAGAAACCATCTTCTGCACCGTTATCATAAAGGTGAGCCGCATAATACCCTTTTGGACAACATTCTCCCAATATAGTGGCTTCTACTGTTCCTTCTGGACAACAATAGAAGCCCCAGCCGTCACCTTCGACCGCAATGTTTCCTGTTGTACAACAATCTCCATACAAATCTACTCCATTCGGACAAACATCGCCATTAGCATTATAACAGACATCATTTATACATTCTCCGCCACAGCAAGTATTTCCACAAACATAATCCTCATAACAACAAACACCATTTATAACTTCATAATTACTCCAACAAGTGACAGGCGGAACGGTTTCAACAACCTCTCCCCCCTCGATTGGTGGGTATGGGAATGTGATATAAACCGCACTGGCATCTTCACATGAATTGGCGGGGTCTTCACCATTATATGGTTGGATCTCAGCCATAAAAGCGGTTTTATTGGAACGCAAGGTTTCACAAACTTCCGGTGTAATACCATCCACAGCGATATAAAAACCTTCTGATTCTGTATTCCCTAATCGGGCATAGCTGATGTCAAATTCCGTTTTAACACCCAAAGTGGATACATTAGCTTCAACATCCGCCAAAGTCCCATATTCCCGAGTGGCGATTTCATTC
>JAZSNA010000001.1:0-20281 GCA_045536135.1 Alphaproteobacteria bacterium | reverse complement strand
GTATTTTTAATTTTAATTTCGATTTGAAAAACACGATTAGCAATTTTATAAATAATATCAGCCGAATACGAAAACGGATATCCGACTTCCCCTTTTTGATGTTGATAAGACAAATGGACTTGTTGATTTTCACATTCGACGACATTCCACTTTTTCTTCCATCCATCGCCATGCATTGCATCTTTTCCATCCGTTAAAGGCAAAGAGCGAACAATTCCAAAATAAGTAAATTTACCCCCTTTAATCCGATTGGTAAAAGGTATCATCGGGAATAATCCGTCCCGTGTTAAAAGCTCACGTCCCCCCAAAATCAAAGACCGAACAAAAGCACCGTTGTCATCAATGATGACTTGATTTTGATCGTCATATTTTAGGTTTATATCTGCTGTCATTTTTTCTTTTTCAATCTTTTTCTGGCCCGAAGCAATAATGCATCAATATTATCGTTTTCATCTTTTTTAGACGCCGATGAGAACACAATATCCAACATTTCATTTCCAGCATTCACATCCACCCAAGCTTTTTTGATTTTTTCTTCAATAATCGGGGTTTTATCCGCCGAAGTTTCCGGCAATAGCACACCGAATTCCAAATCTGTCAACCGTCCAACAACATCTGCCGAACGCAATGTTTT
This sequence comes from Alphaproteobacteria bacterium, assembly GCA_045536135.1. GTDB lineage: Bacteria > Pseudomonadota > Alphaproteobacteria > CAAHEQ01 > UBA3637 > JAZSNA01. The sequence goes on along the minus strand of JAZSNA010000001.1, from coordinate 19,647 downwards.
TTGTAAGATATCAATTAATTCTTTTAATTTTCTGTCATCCAACACATCAGATATTTGATCTTGCTTAATATCAAACGAATTAAACTTAATCAAGATTAAGCTCATATCCCGTTCATACAATAAAGAACGTTTCATTTCTTTGAAAACCGCGCTTAAAAAAGGAGCTCGTTTTAAAATTCCGGTTGCCGGATCCACAGAAGTTAAATATTTTAATTTTTCTTCCATTTTTTTTCTGGCAGAAATATCAAACCCCACGGCCCTTAAACCGGTCGGTTTTCCTTTTTCATCATAAATAACCCGATTAATCCAAGACACCCAAACGATTGTTCCGTCTTTTTTCGTATTTTTGATTTCGGCATCCAAATATAAATCCGGATTCATAAAAACTTTTTCAACCAATGTCTTTTTACTTTTAGACGGATCATGTTTCGGCGACAAAGTGCCGACGACATTTTGACCAATCAATTCTTTCCGTTTAAAACCGAAAAATTCCAAAAGATAATCATTAACAGATGTTATTTTACCGGACACATCAAAAGTAATAATTAAACTTTTAGACGGAGAAGACGAAATCGCATCGAATGGGTCTGCATTTGTTTTTTTCAGATACTCTATCTCTTTACTTTGACGATCACAACAAATCCATGCGGCTTTAAGAGCTTGTTTTTTCTGATTATACTTTAAAAACAACACATACAGCGATGTCATAAAAAAGCAACACATCACCGACAAAGTCGTCAACAAAACCCAAATTTCAGATAAATGTTTTTCCATTTTTTCCCTCTCCCTTTAAAAGATAGCTGAAAAAAGATATTTTCGCAACAAAAAAAATGACAAAATCTTGACATTTTATTTTTTTAGGTTATCTTGGGGATATGAATAATAACGAACAAAATTCGACATATGCTTACGGCTTTGATACTTTAACCCAAAGTACCAGTATTGAAGCCGGTTTAACCGATCAAACCATTCGACAAATTTCACAATTAAAAAATGAGCCGGAATGGATGCTGGATTTCCGCCTTGAAGCGTTTAAGAAATGGCAAACAATGTCGGAACCGCACTGGGGGAACATTGATTATGAGCCCTTAAACTATAACGAAATGTCCTATTACAGTGCCCCCAAAAAAATAGATAATGCCATTAAGGAAACATACGATAAGCTTGGTATTCCGCTCAATAATACAGGCTCTGTTGCGATGGATGTCATCTTTGACAGCGTATCCATTCATACATCATTTCAAGAAGAATTGGCACAATATGGCATTATTTTTTGTCCGATATCCCAAGCTATTTTAAAATATCCGGATTTAGTCAAAAAATATTTGGGTTCGGTTATTCCACCGACCGATAATTTTTATGCGGCTTTAAACAGTGCCGTTTTTTCGGATGGTTCTTTTGTTTACATACCCAAAGGGGTTAAATGCCCCATGGATATTTCCAGTTATTTTCGGATTAATGCCCAAAAAACAGGTCAATTTGAACGAACTTTAATTATTGCGGATGAGGGATCCAGTGTCAGTTATTTGGAAGGATGTACGGCCCCAGAACGCAGTCAGTATCAACTTCATGCCGGCATTGTGGAAATTGTGGTATTGGATAACGCATATGTCAAATATTCAACGGTTCAAAATTGGTATCCCGGAAACAAAGACGGCATCGGCGGGGTTTATAACTTTGTATCCAAACGGGGCATCTGTCATCATAATGCCCGCCTGTCATGGACACAGGTCGAAACGGGTTCAGCAAAAACTTGGAAATACCCATCTTGCATATTAAAGGGGGATAATTCCGTGGGTGAATTTTTCTCGGTGGCTCTGACACACAATTATCAACAGGCGGACACGGGAACAAAGATGATACATATCGGGAAAAACACAAAATCCACAATTATATCCAAAGGTATTTCTGCGGGCCATTCTCATCAAACTTATCGGGGATTGGTGCAAATCAATAAAACAGCGGAAAATGCCCGAAATTTTTCCAAATGCGACAATTTGTTAATCGGCGACCTTTGCCGTTCATACACAATACCCGTCCAAAAAAGCCGTTGTTCTTCGGCAATTTTGGAACATGAAGCCTCCACAAGCAAAATCAGTGAAGAACAACTTTTTTACGCCGGCAGTCGAGGCTTAGACGAAAATTCAGCCACTTCCTTGATCGTTAACGGTTTTTGCCAAGATGTTATGCATCATTTACCGCTTGAATTTGCAATTGAAGCCAAAGCGTTAATTGAAAAGAATTTGAAAGGGTGAAAATGTTCAAAAAAAGCATCAAACCCATTCTTATTTTGACCTTTATTTTATGGGTAGTTTATGCTTTATTACATATCTGTTTTCACACCCCCTTTTCGCCGGACAGTTGGGTTTATTACGATTTAGGTCAAACATTTTTTTCGGACTTTTATCGAACATCTGTATTCAGACATTATCAAACAAATTTACCATCTGATATCAATTGTGCTTTTCCGCCACTATTTCCGTTTTTAATTGCCATTTTTTCTAAAATCCCATCCATTGACATTTATTCAACTTTAATTATAAATTTTTCAGTATTCTTTTTATCGGCTTTTGTTTTGTGCAAAATCTCATTTATACTGTATAAAAATCATTTGTTAGGTCTTTTATTAAGCATATCCCTTTTAGCCAACCCCGATTTTTTAGATGAAGTCATTGGCGGTCGTTCCATTCCACTGGCTGTATTCTTACAAATTTTAATCTTATACACTTATTTAAAGGATAAAAATCTTTCACCCCGCACTCTTTTCTTTATCGGCTTTCTGTCCGGTTTATCTTTTTTGTGTCGATACGATTTCTTATTAGCCGCCTTAGCCATTGGATTTATTTATACAATTACACTTTTTAAAAAAAGCCTGATATATTGGATTAGCCTTTTTATAACCATTTTACCATGGCTAATCTTTAACTATATAACCTTTGGTTCCCCATTTGTCACGGACAATTCCCGAGCATTTGCTCTTGTTCGTTTTTCCAATATTATTGAATATATCCCTGCTGAAGAATTAGGTCCGACCATTTGGCAAGAACCGATTTTATGGATACAGGCTCATTTTTATAAACTGTTTTACATCACCAATCTTGCCCATAGTGTTATTTACAGAAACCCAATGTGGATTATTTTGTTTTTATGTTGGATAATATCCTATATTTTTATACTAATCACTCAAAAGAAAAACAGCATAAAAATTGACATTAAAAACCCACTCATCTGGATTTTCTTAGGTCTCATCGGCACATTTTATCTGGCCGGTTTTCCAGATTACAGGTATTGGGCTGGCGTTCTTTTATTTTCAGAAATCTATTTTTTATTCTATTTAACGCGAAACATTTCACCCCACCTGTTAAATATAATAATTTTGATTTTAATACTTATATCATTATTTAAGGTTGATTTTACCTGTTTTTCGCCCCAAAAATGGGGTCGATTTAAACGTTCTTATACCTATTGGACAAAGCTAACACCCGAAGAAGAAAGGATTTGCCGATTCATTCGCCAAAATTCAGACAAACCGATTTTTATTTATGACGAAATCCATTATGTCTGGCGTTTTGCAACCATTAATAAATTACCGGCTATGCCACCACCATTCAACAAAACAAGAATTAATTACGGTCGTTTTTATAAAGACTATCCCTTTGATTATGTTTTAATCAAAGATCAAAACATACCGATTATATCAAAATATATTGAGCTTCAAAAAACAGAAATACCAAACTTATATAAAGTTAATTCTTTGCGGACGGAGCCAATAACATCCCCATAAACCGCCCTTCTAACTTCGGTTCAATTTCGGTTTTAGAAATATCGGCCAATTCTTCTTTGAAACGGTTTAAGACCGCTAAGCCCTGATCCTGATAGGCCATTTCCCGCCCACGGAACTTCAAGGTTAGCTTAACTTTGTGTCCGGCCGTCAAGAATTCCCGTGCTTTTTTCATTTTAACACCACAATCATGTTCTTCGATTTGAGGAGTTAATTTTAATTCTTTAATTTCGATTGCTTTTTGTTTTTTCTTTGCTTCGGCTTTTGATTTTTGTAAATCATACTTATATTTTCCGAAATCCAAAATTTTACACACAACAGGTGAGGAAGATGCTGAAATTTCCACTAAATCCAAACCAGCCTGACGGGCTTTATCCTTTGCAATAGCGATTGAAACCACGCCAAAGTTTTCACCATTTTCCCCGATCAAACGCACTTGATTTGCGGTGATTTGATCATTTGCTCTAATCGTCTCATCTTTATTTGACGAAAAAGACTTTCTTGTATCTTGTATAATATTTTCCTCCTGTGTTAAAAAATAATGGGCCTAATATGACATATTTTTTTGACAATTGCAAGTTTTTTTATATAATCATCATTATGAAACACATTTTTTATACAATATTTTTATTTATTTTTTCATTATCAGCCTCTGCTTTTGAAAATAAAATACCGGATTTTTTATTCTATACCACCGATGCCAAAGGCCCTTGGGTTAAAACCGAATTTGGCAACATTCGCTTAATTTCACAAAACGAACGTATCCAAAATCAATTTTGGAACAGCGTGGAACTTCAAATCAAACCGGATTGGGTCATACGGGATTTATCCTTTATCAATCCGAACTTTAATCTGATATATCATCGCCCCTATTATACCCTGAGTACGGATTTTAACTTAAAGCATAATGGATTAATTCCTTTTTTAATCCAAACCGAAAAAAAAGGCGATACAACATTTGAAGTCGACATCAAAGTCAATGCCTGTCAAGGCGATACCTGTTCGGATTTTATTATCCCCCTGACTTTACCAATGAAAGCCGGTTTGCCACGTCCATCCGCATTCGCCACGGCGATTGACATGGCAAGAGCCTATATTCCGACACCGACAACAGATGAAATTGAAATATTTACAACCCCGCAAGACACCATTCAAATGATTATCCGATTTCCCCAAATTGACCATAATTTAGAATGGAATTTTTTAAACGGAACAGATTTACAATTAACGCAAAAGGAAGTCGACAATAACAAAATGATTCTGACTTTTAAAAAACCGACGGAAATTCCCAATGAAATATCTGTTTTAATCAAGCACAAAAAATACCTGTATATCCATTCATCCGACCTTTCCCAAAAACAGGAACAAAAAATCATTTATCATTTTAAAACTAATCCGTTACTTTGGATAATTTTCTTCTTCTTTAATCCACTGTTTTTATATCTATTCCGAAATATATCATCATCTGATAAGGCTAATCAAACCCTTTGTGGAAACGCCTTTCATTATCTAGTTTATTTTTGCCCCGTTATGATGGTTTTATTATCTGTCTTTCAAATAACACCAACACCATTTTGGGCTTTGAGTTGTTGTTTAATCTTTTTGACGGCCGTATTTATTAAGCCCCGCAATCATATCTTTGCATACAGCCTTTTATTATTGATTTCACCCTTTCCCTTTATCTATACATACAGTAATGCGATCGGTTTTTGGGGAACATTTTTAAAAGCAAGTATGTTAATTACACTTCCATACATATTCGGCTATTTTTTCCCATCCTTTTTGTCACGTCTATCCGGTTTTATCGAATATACCAGACATTACACCTTTATTGTTTTTTCTCTGCTTTGGTTTATCTGGTATGTCAGTTTTTCATACCCGAACCATATCCCCCAAATAACACCAGATCAAATTGAAAAGCACCTTTTATCAAATGAAAAAGTTTTGACTTTATCCCAAATTAACGGTTCAATAAGCGGATTATTATCATACGAATACTATCGGATATTTTTTCCGGAATTCAAAATCTATCAAGGCGAAGAAGGTATGATTTATTTATCTCCAACCCACCGATTTCCGACCCCGATATTCCTTGATTCCGGCGATTATTTAAAGTGGATGCAAGATTGATTTTGCGAGACAACATCTTTCACATCTGTCGAACAATCCCAGACATCAAGTCCTTGATCAATCATCTGGTTTAAAAAATCATTAACGGACATATCACGGGAACGTGCATAAAAGATGATTTTTTGTAAGATTTCATCAGATATTGTCAAGGCAATTCGTTTTGTCATTTTTTCTCCTTTTATAAGAACAGCATAACCACTTTCAAATAAAAATCAAGAAAAAAAATATTTTTTTTACTTCGAGTCGCAAAAGGGATTCATTATATCGACTCGAAATCGTTTTTAATCCGAACATACGATATGTTTTTCCGCACCCCTTTTGTCCGATAAATAATATTCAAAACCATATTCAGCTCATTTTGGTTTTGAGCAATTCCCATGATATAAACAATTCCGCCATCCACGGTTATTTTATAATTTGCACTGTCAATTCCTTGAACCAACCGCAACTGTGTCATCAATGAATTATAAATCATTGTATCATTTGTCACTTCGGCAACATCCATCGGCGGCATCATACGAATATGATTATATACTTTTTTAACACCGTTCACCCGAAATATGATTTCCAATATCTTTTGAACATCCGTCACGGAAGGTATTGTACCGGTAAGCAAAACATTTCCCTCGAAAACACAAACCATAACATCAATACCATAAGCCACATTTTCGGAAATTAAATTTTTTTTGATTTGTCCTAACATAACGGCATCATTTGTATCATCTGCAAGCGAGCGATCATCAAATAAAATCGTTCCAACCTCTGAAATACCGGATAATACAGACCCCCACATTTGACAAGCTGATAATAAAAACAAAAAAATCAAAACTTTCATCTAATCACCGTAAAATACATTTTGAATATGTTTTATTTTTCCGAAAGAAATTAAAATAGCATCGAATTGAGCATCATATTTTTGTGCCTTTTTATGTCCACTTAAATAAGCCATCGCCCCTTTATAAATCCGCTTTTGCATCAAAGGGGTAATCGAATATGCCCCCATATCAATCGAAGTTCTTTTTTTGACTTCAATAAAATGAATTTTAGCATTTTTCAAAGCCACAACATCCAACTCACAAGCATTCATTCCCTTTTTCATCCGCACATTATGATCCAAAATTTTATACCCTTTTAACCGCAAGAATATTCTGGCTATTTTTTCGGCGAAATATCCGCTTTTATATGCTTTTAAGCCTTTTCCCGACATTTTTCTTCCAACCGTGCTTTAAACTTTTCTTTATGAGAAAGTGGTTTAACTTCCTTTGCACCCTCAACCACAATAACACATTCCCCTTTGACACCGTTTAAAAACTCTTGAACCAACTCGGATAAAGTTCCCCTTTTGCTTTCTTCAAATTTTTTTGTGATTTCCCGACTGACAGAAGCATTTCTTTGTCCCAAAATTTCTGCCATATCCGTCAAGGTCTCCACCAATCGATGAGGTGCTTCATAAAACACCATTGTCATATTTAATTGAGTAATTTTTTCCAATTCTTTTCGTCTGGCATTTTTTTTGGGAGGCAAAAAACCGATAAAACAAAATTGATTTGTCGGCAAAGCGGATAATTGCAAAGCCGGCAATAAAGCATTAGCTCCGGGGACAGGAACAACATCAATATTTTCGGTAGCACATAAGGCCACCAATTTATACCCCGGATCTGAAATCAAGGGTGTTCCGGCGTCACTGCATAAAGCGACACTTTGTCCGGCTTTTAAAATTTGAACAATTTTTTGACACATACCTTGTTCATTATGATCATGAAACGCCACGAAACGTCCCTTCGACTTAATTCCTAATAACGACATTAATTTCTGGGTTGTCCGAGTATCTTCACAAGCGATGACATCAACACTTGCCAAAACACTTTTTGCCCGATCCGTAATATCGGATAAATTACCGATAGGGGTAGAGACTAAATAAAGCACATTTTATCCTTTCTTTTTTCTTATTTTTGTATTATACTTTGAAAAAGGAAATAAGTAAAGAAAATGATACGTTATTTGATTTTAATTACAATATTATTAATTTCAGCCTGTACTCACTCTGTACCGGAAACATCGACACAGCTTCCGGCATCAATCGTCCCTTATTACACATCGGATATCGGTCCCCAATTTGAAGATTTAATCAAAAATAAAAAACCGACGACATTGCGTGTCGGAATGCTTTTACCCTTAACCGGTCAATCAGCTTCTATCGGCGAACATTTCAGAAACAGTGCCATGTTGGCTCAATTTGATTTGGCACCGGACGACTATGTTTTACAATTTTACGATACCAAAGGAACGGAAACAGGTGTCCAAGACGCATACCGTCAAGCTCAAAAAGACGGCGTCGGTTTAATATTGGGTCCCATTTTTTCAAAAGAGGTTGAAGCTTTATCAAATATATCATTTCGAAAAAATATTCCGATTATTTCATTTACATCAGACCCTCAAAATCTGGGGGACGGAATTTACTCTTTGGCATTAATGATACCGGATCAGGTGGAAAGAAACATTTGGTATGCTTGTGCGACCGGACGACAAAATCTGGCCATTATGGTTCCAGACACTTTGGCGGGTGATTTAGCCGTCCAATCTGCCAAAGAATACGCCAAAAAATGTGGCATGAATGTTTTAAAACCGGTTTATTATAATCCGACTTTTATCAATTTTGAACCGTATGTTTTATCTCTTTTACCGGAATCGTTCAAAGAAAAAACAACGGATAAACCGATAACACCGGCACCAGATTTAAATAATCCCGAAACACCAATCACAACGCCATCCGTTGCGGAACAATTGGAATTTGATGCTCTGTTATTAGCCGATGACGGTGTTCGTTTAAAATCGATTTCATCATTATTTAACATTTACGACGTGGATGCCAAAACCGTTTTAATGATGGGATTATCTACCTTATCGGACAGCAACATGACCATTGAAACTTCTTTGAAAAACTTTTATTTTCCATCTCTTTCGACATCTGGATTTAATAAATTCAGCAAAAAGTATAAAGAAGTTTATAACAAAGAACCCATCCGCCTGTCCACCTTGGCCTATGACGCAGTTGCTCTTTCTTTAATTATATCCAAAGACGGCATCGTGAACAATGAATTACTTTTAAATCCAAACGGTTTTAACGGAATAGACGGCGCATTCAAATTTTTACCAAACGGACAAAACCAACGCTTACTTGGAATGACAAAAATTACCGGTCCGCATAAATATCGTCGGGTTGATAAAGCATTTGATTTTTTCATGACGGACGAAGAAAAAGACCATCAATTATATTTAATCTATGAACATTATCTTCAAAAACGGATGGAAGAACAAGCAAGGACCGAGCTGGAAGAAGCCTTGCGTATCACACAAGATATGGAAATATCATCAGAACCCCAAACACAAGATCAACTGATTCAGCCACAATAAACCGTTTTGTGTCGGATATAACTTATAATCATCCATTGTAATCCACCCATTCAACAATGCTTTCTGAACATCTTTTGTCTTAAACAAAGATAATTCCATTCCTTCTCGAAGCCGAAGCCCCATCATTATTTTTTCATTTAAACGTTCTTGCTGGCTCAATTGTGTCCGATTTTGCTCACCGGCCATCCACAAGTCAATATCACAAGGGTTTTCAATCGCCCGATTACCGATCCGACCATGAGCGCCGGCACCAATACCGATATAATCCCCGCCACGCCAATAAACAAGATTATGCTGACATTGATATCCAACTTTTGCGAAATTAGATACTTCATAAAAAGGGATACCGACTTTATCCATATAATTCCAAGTTTCAATCAACATTTGACTGGTAATTTCTTCATCCGGAGGCTCGATATTTTCAAATTTTGTTCCCTTTTCCAAGATTAATTCATACAACGAATAATGAGGCAAACCAAAATCAACGGCCTGCCTTAATTCATCCAACCATTCCTGTATCCCTTGATGAGGACGAGCATAAATCAAGTCAATTGATATATTATCAAAAACTTTTTTTCCATTTTCAATCGCTTTTAAGGCCTGCTTGACATCATGCGGACGACCAAAAAATTTCAACACCTCATCCTTTAACGATTGAACACCGATTGATAATCGATTAACCCCCATATCCCTTAATGCTTTCATCTGATTTAAATCGATGGAATCCGGATTAACCTCCATTGAAATTTCCGCCCCCTTGACCAGCGATGTATTTTGAAGAATTTTTTCAACCAAGGACAAAGGCATTAACGACGGTGTTCCGCCACCAAAAAAAACCGAAGAAACAGGCCGCCTCACTGCTGATAATTCATCCAAATATCTGGTTATAAATTTTTCATTATCCCAATTGACTTGACAGATCGGAATTGAAAAAAAATCACAGTAATGACACTTACTTTTACAAATGGGCCAATGAACATATAAAGCGATATTTTCCATAGAAGAAATTATACCACAAAGGATACGATAAAATCAACCGTAAAAAAGCGAAAACTCTTGACAAAAGAGAGGCAAAATAATACAATCATTCTTGTTTATAATCTTGAATAAAAGAAAGGGAAAAAATGTTAGATATAAAATTCGTTCGGGACAATCCGGATATCGTCAAAGAAAATATTCGTAAAAAATTTCAAGATCAAAAACTATCCTTGGTCGATGAAGTGGTTGCATTGGACAAACAAAATCGATCTATGATTACCGAAGCTGAAGGACTTCGTGCTCGCCGGACGAATTTATCCAAACAAATACCGCTTTTAATGAAAAACAATCAAAAAGATGAAGCCGAAAGAATCAAAGCCGAAAGTGCGGAAATCGGAAATCGTATTGTTGAAATTGAAGCTGAACAGGAAAAAATTCAACAAGAAATCAAAAACCGGATGATGATTATTCCGAATATCATTGATCCGTCTGTTCCAATCGGGAAAGATGACAGTCAAAATGTCGAAATTGAAAAATTCGGTGAACCGACTGTTCCTGATTTTGAAATTCCATACCATATCGATATTATGGAAAGCTTGGGTGGAATTGATTTAGATTCGGCCCGTCGAGTTTCCGGAAATGGTTTTTATTACCTGATGGGTGATTTAGCTCGCCTTCATTCCGCCATTTTATCATATGCCCGCGATTTCATGATTGACCGAGGCTTTACATATTACATTCCACCGTTTATGATTCGTTCATCTGTTGTGGATGGTGTGATGAGCTTTTCCGAAATGGAAGCCATGATGTATAAAATCGAAGGCGAAGATTTATTCTTAATCGGGACATCGGAACATTCCATGATTGGTAAGTTCATTGATCAAATCATTCCGGAAGAAAATTTACCCTATACCTTAACCAGCTATTCGCCCTGTTTCCGTAAAGAAAAAGGTGCTCATGGTTTGGAAGAACGAGGGGTCTATCGCATACATCAATTTGAAAAACAAGAAATGATTGTTGTCTGCAAACCCGAAGATCACATGGAATGGTATAATAAATTATGGAAAAATACGGTTGATTTATTCCGATCCATGGATATTCCGGTTCGAACATTGGAATGTTGTTCGGGTGATTTAGCTGATTTAAAGGTTAAATCTTGCGATGTGGAAGCCTGGTCTCCCCGTCAACAAAAATACTTTGAGGTTGGTTCATGTTCCACCTTGGGGGATGCCCAAGCCCGCCGTCTGAAAATCCGTGTTGCCGGAAAAGACGGCAAGAAATATCTGGCCTATACTTTAAATAATACGGTTGTTGCACCACCACGTATGTTAATTGCTTTCTTGGAAAATAACTTAACGGCCGATGGAAATATCCGTATTCCAACTGTTTTACAACCCTATATGGGCGGTATGACCGAAATTAAAAAGAAACAATAGGAGGTTAAAATGACAAAATATGTATCTGGAGATCAAATACTTCAACAACTCAAAAAAAACGGTTTCAGCTTTTTTCCGCCACAACCGTTTGACCGGCAGAAAATAACCAAAGGAAATATTATCCGAATGCTTGAAACCAACTTATCCGACAAAACCAAATTGGTCAAATGTTCGTCTTTTGGGGACGTCATTCGATCTGTCCCGCTTTCAAATTCCAAGCAACATGAATAAATAATTGATTAAAAAACGGGGGACAATCCCCCGTTTTTTTTAAAATTTGGAAAAATAATTTATTTTATCCGACCAAATCAAAAATCTCATCCCGCAATTCGTCAAGACCTTTATCCTTTAATGATGAAACGCATAAAATTTTCGGATGACAGGCACCATGCCGACTACTTTTTTGAAAAGTTTTTTCCATAATTTCAGTCAAATCTTTTTGGACAATCTGATCGGATTTTGTTAAAACAATTTGATATGGGATCGGAACTTCATCCAAAAGTCTCATCCATTCTTCATCAATATCACAAATACCTCGACGAATATCTATCAAGATAAAGACTTGTTTTAAATTAACCTCTTTTTTCAGATAGCTTTTAACAAAGTTTTGAAACTTTTTAGTGGTCTGATTATCTGTTTTTGAAAAACCATATCCCGGCAAATCAACCAAATAAAATATATCGCCTAAATTAAAAAAGTTTATCTGTTGCGTCCGACCGGGAGTAGACGAAGTCTTTGCCAACTTTTGCCGACGAGTTAAAGCATTTATCAAAGAGGACTTTCCGCAATTACTTCGACCGATAAAGGCAATTTGAGGTTTTTCTAAACCCACCAATTGTTCGGGACAAGTTGCCCCGATAACAAACTGACATGGCTTTGAAAAAAGTGAATATCCCTTATTGACCATATTTTTTCATCACATATCTTTGTTGAATAATGGATAATATATTACTCCACGTCCAGTATAAAACCAATCCGGATGCGAAATTACCCAACATAAAGGTAAAAATGACCGGCATCCATTTAATCACTTTATTTTGTTCTGGAGATGCGGATGCATTTGGGGACATTTTTTGTTGTAAATACATCGTTATACCCATCAAAACAGGCAAAATACCAATATTCAACACACTGGGGATTGACCACGGCAAATACCCGAACAAGGTAAATACGGATGAGGGATCCCGTGCAGATAAATCCTGTATCCATCCGAAGAACGGTGCCTGACGCATTGCAATAGAAACAGACAAGACCTTATAAAGTGCAAAAAACACCGGGATTTGAATCAACAACGGCAAACAACCGGAAGCCGGATTAATATTTTCTTTTTTATAAAGCATCAACATTTCCTGATTTAACCGCATCCGATCATTTTTATAGAGTTCTTGCAAACGTTTAATCTGAGGTTGTATCTTTTTCATCTTTGCCATTGATTCATATGATTTACCGGCAATCGGCAACAATAACAAACGTAATAAGGTTGCGAACAACAAAATCGCTAATCCCATATTTCCCAAAATTTTATTAAAGAATTCCAAAATATATAAAAACGGTTTCGTTAAGAAGTAAAACCATCCGAAATCGATGGCCAATTGGAACTTTTCGATTCCCAATCGATCTTGATACTCCGTTAAAATCTTTAAATCTTTCGGTCCGGTATACAAATAATGTTTTGTTTTAAATTGTTCGCCAGTACGTAAAGTATATATCGGCGATTGAGCCGAAGCCACAAACAATTCTGAATCGGGACTTTGAGCAATCGCATCAAAGTTTGTCATAATCCCTTTTTCATTCGGATTAAAAATAACAGCCGTCAACCAATAACTGTCTGAAATACCCATCCAACCGCCATTTGTGATTTGAGATACTTTTTCCTTTTGAATATCAGGATATTTTTCTTCAAACAATTGATTATTTAAAATACCAACGAAGCCTTGATGTATCCGAACATTCTGGTCCACTCTCGGATCAAGCCGAACGATTTTGGAATCATGAGCCACCGGTAAAATAACCGAAGAAGTATTTAAAATAAAATCATCAATCATAATCATATATTCCTGATCCATTGAGACTTGACGAATAAACTCAATTCCCTGAGTATTTTTCCAAGACAGTGTCAATGGTTTTTTCGGAGTTAATTCATCTCCATCCGCCGTCCAAACAGTATTTTCATTAGGGAAATCAAATGTTTCGGAAGTTGTTTTAAAAGCATAATCCACATAAAAATCTTTATTTAACAGCACAACATTCGGACTGTCTTTTTGAATGGTTTGTTTATATTTCAACAATTCCATTTCAACAATTTTAAATCCTTTTAAATCCAAAAAACCGGATAAAGTTTGACTTTTAATCGGAATTAAAAATTGACTGGGTTGAACAGCAGATAAAGTCGGTTGAACCGGTGCCAAGGTTGTCGGCATAATTTCGGCTTGAATTTCCTGTTCCACTTCTTTTTTTTCGGCTTTTGGCATAAAAATATCCATTCCGAATAAAACAACCAAAGCTAGAATCATCGCTAAAATTATATTTTTATTATTCATTTTTCCTCTCTTTCCGGCACAGGGTCATATCCGCACCCACCCCATGGATGACATTTACAAATTCGACGAATACTTAAATATCCGCCATAAAACAAACCGAATCTTTTAATTGCCGTTATGCTATATACCGAGCAAGTCGGTCGAAATCGACATGACGATATTTTTAACGGAGATAAAAATATCTGATAGATTCGAATCAATATAATCGCAAGATACTTCATTTATTCACATCTTTCAACAAATTTTCCAAATCTTTTTGCATTTCATGAAAATCCTGATAAAAAGCCCTATTCCGCCCGATAACGATAAAGTCATATCCAACGGGAAGATTTGTCAAACGGAAAAGTTCTTTTAACCGGCGACGAATCCGATTCCGTCGCACGGCCTTTCCCAATTTTTTGGATGTAATAAATCCCAAACCGGTATCTTGAATATCATTTTTCAAATACAACACAACAAAAGCGGGGGCAATAACTTTTTGCCCCTGCTCAAATATCTGTTTAAATTGTTTATCTTTCTTTAAACGATACATAATCGTTTTAGGCGCTTAAAACTTTGCGTCCTTTTGCCCGACGGGCTGATAAAACTTTACGTCCGCCCAAAGTGGCCATCCGACTACGGAAACCGTGACGTTTAGCACGAACGAGTTGTGATGGTTGATATGTTCTTTTCATAATAAATTCCTCTTTTTTTTCGGAGTCTTTATAACCGAAAAAGACTCTTTTGTCAAGTATTTAATTATTACTTAGAAGCAGCCGGCCATTCTTTGGCTTTTTCTTCGTTAAATTCGATCCATTTCGAATCGGCATCATCGGAAGTTGTGATAGCTTCTTCCGGACATTCACCGATACAAACACCACAATCGATACAAACTTCCGGATCGATAACGAGTTGGCTATCCCCTTCACGGAAAGCGTCAACCGGACAAACTTCAACACAAGTTTTACATAATTTACATTTATCATTTACAACTGATGGCATAATAAACTCCTTTTGTTAAATTGCACTAATGGGGTTTATATATTTTTTTTTCAAAAAAAGCAAGTCTTTTTTTTAAATAGACTTGATTTTTTTAAAAACAGACATACTTATATACTCATAATCAAGGAGTTTATTATGACAAAACATTCATTTCAAGCCGATGTGGCCAAAGTTTTAGATATTGTAATCCATTCACTTTATTCTAAAAAGGACATTTTTTTAAGAGAACTGATTTCCAACGCATCAGATGCTTGCGACAAATTAAGATATATCGGACAAATTAATCCAAACATGGCGAACTTATGTAAGGATTTAAAAATCCAAATTATACCGGACGCAAAGGAAAATACCCTGACCGTTTCCGATAACGGTATTGGAATGAATGAAGAAGACCTGATAAATAATTTGGGGAAAATTGCGTGGTCGGGTTCGACGGAGTTTTTAAAAAACTTAACCGGCGACAAAAACAAGGATGCGTCTTTAATCGGCCAATTCGGAGTCGGCTTTTATTCGGCATTCATGGTGGCGAAAAAGGTTGAGGTTATTTCTCATAAAGCCGGTGAAGAAAAAACCTTTTTATGGCGTTCATCCGGTGGAGCCGATTTTGTGATTGAAGAAGCTAAGGATATTCCGGTTGGAACAAAAATCATTTTATATTTAAATAAAGACGATTCGGAATTAACCAATCCGATTCGTATCCGGTCAATTATTAAACAATATTCAGACCATATCGGCTTCCCGATTTATATTGGGAAAGAACAGATTAACGACTCTTCAGCCCTTTGGATGAAGCCGAAATCCGAAATCACAGACATCCAATATCGGGAATTTTATCATCATATCGCCAAAAGCTTTGATGAACCATGGATGACCATTCATTATAAAACCGAAGGGACAATTGAATATACGGCATTACTTTATATTCCGTCCCAAATTCCTTTTGATTTATTTCAGCCAGATAAAAAACATACTCTGAACCTGTATGTCAACCGTGTCTTTATTTCGGACGAGATTGAGGACCTATTGCCCCGCTATTTGCGTTTTGTTCGGGGCGTTGTTGATACATCGGACTTACCGTTAAATGTTTCTCGTGAGATTTTACAACATAATCCGATTTTATCCAAAATCAAAAAAGGCTTGACGACCCATATATTAAAAGAGCTTAAAAAAGCCGAAAAATATGACGAATTTTGGAAAAACTTTGGCGTTGTCTTTAAAGAGGGTCTTTACGAAGAACATACCGATGAGTTAGCAGACTTATGCCGATTTAATTCGACGAATTCCGAAGAATTGACCACATTATCCGACTATGTCTCACGAATGAAGCCGGAACAAAAAAATATATATTATCTGACCGGCGATCATTTGGATGTTTTAAAACATAATCCCAACCTTTCTCTTTTCAAGGAAAAGGGCATTGAAGTTTTACTGTTGACGGATGCGATTGATGAATTTTGGCCTCAAACATATCCCAAATATAAAGACTTTTCTTTTAAATCTGTTTTACACCCAGGAGACGATGTTGAAAAATTACTTCTGACGGACAAGAGTGAACAGTTAAGCGATATTGAAAAAAATGTCTTATTGGAAAAAGTACGAGAAATTTTAAAAGATCAAAATTTAACCGTTGAATACGGCAAGCATTTGGGCGAAAATGCCGTCACCTTAAAAGCCGGGGAAGGACAAATGAGCATCCATTTGGAACGTTTAATGAAGACCTATCAACAAAGTCAAATGTTCCCCAGTAATCGTATTTTTGAATTAAATCCGAATCATACTTTGATTCACAAAATAGCACAAAAAGCTGTTCAAAAAGAAGATATTTCATCTGAAATTTGGGTCTTATATAATACAGCCCGAATTATTGAAGGCGAACCAATTATCAATTCCAAACAATATATAGACGATATAAATCGACTATTGGAAAAATAAAGCTTGCCTATTTTTTGATTTTGATATAAAAAGATATTGGATTGCGGGTGTAGCTCAATGGTAGAGTGGAAGCTTCCCAAGCTTAAGACGGGGGTTCGATTCCCCTCACCCGCTCCAAATAAAACCGTCGGGAAACCGACGGTTTTATTATTGGATAACATTGACTGATTTAATAATCGATACACGCCCAATCATCATTAACACAACAGCCTTTAGACGCCTCCCATGTCCCACTGGCACATGTGGCGGTGGCTGTTCCATTACATGTCGCACCCGGCGGACAAGCATTACACGATCTAAGGTAACTATCAAAATACTTATCGGTGCTATCACAAACAACATTTTCCGTTCCATCACAAGTCGCACCCGATGGACAAGAATAACAGTACCCATCAGAAAAATACTCACTGGTATCAGAACAACAGAGTATTTTTCTGGAATCATCATAAGTATTTAAAACATATCCATTATTACATGTTGCATTCGTTCCATCACAGGTAGCATTATCCGGACAAGAATAACATGAGCTGTATTTAAAATACTCATTGGTGGAACAACAATATCCATAACCATAAGCAGTATTAAAAACTTTTCCATTATTACATGTTGCATTCACTCCATCACAGGTTGCACCCTCCGGACAAGTTTTACATGAGCCATTTTGAAAATATTGACTGGTCGAGCAACAATATGTATTATTGTTGTAAGTATTTAAAACTTTTCCATCGGTACATCCGACAATATTTATCCCATCACACATCTTACCCGTCGGACAAGAAGTACATGAACCACTTTTAAAATACTGACTGGTGGAACAACACACATTATAAGTGCTGTAAGAATTAAATACATATCCATCATTACAAGAAGTAATTTTTGTTCCATCACAGTTCGCACCCGTCGGACAAGATTGACAACTCGAACCTTTGAAATACTGATCGGTGGAACAACAATATGCATTATTGTTATAAGTATTTAAAACTTTTCCATCGGTACATCCGACAATATTTGTCCCATCACACATCTTACCCGACGGACAAGAAGTACATGAACCGGACCTAAAATACTGACTGGTTGAACAACAATAATTACTGGAACCATAAGTATTTAAAACATATCCATCATTACAAGAAGTAATTTTTGTTCCATCACAGTTCGCACCCGTCGGGCAAGAATAACACGAGCCATATTTAAAATACTCATTAGTGGAACAACAAAATAGGGAACCCCCATAAGTATTTTCAATATTTTCTTCCCCACAATCCAAAATTTTCCTTCCATCACAAGTCGCCCCCGACGGACAATCCCGACATTCATCATTATAAAAATAACCGGCACCACATGAAAGATCAGCTGTTCCATTACAGGTCGCACCATCAGGACAAGGGTAACAAGAGTGACCACTTAAATATTCATTTGTTTTATGACAGCAAAAATATTCATTGTCAAAAAAAGTTTTTTGATATTCATCATCACAAATCACATTTGCTGTTCCATCACAAATTCCACCCGTTGGGCAAGAGTGACATGATTGATAATAAGTATTATAATATTCAGAGTTATCACAAACCATATCAGCTGTTCCGTCACAGGTCCTACCTGACGGACAATTTATACAACTCCAACCATTAAAATATTTACTGGTATCATCACAAATCACATTTGCTGTTCCATCGCAAGTTGCACCGTCTGGACAGGTTTCACATCGATAACCAGTAGAGTATTTACCGGTGCCACAATTAAAATTTTCCGTTCCATCACAAGTCGCACCCGATGGACAAGAATCACAACTCGAACCACTAAAATACTGATCGGTGCTTCCACAAATCACTTTTTCCGTTCCATCACAAGTCGCACCCGATGGACAATCATTACAGGAAACTCCACTCCACGAAGTGAAAAGCCAATATTTATTGGTATCACAAACAACATTTTCCGTTCCATCACAGCTTCCACCCGACGGGCAAGGATCACATCGATAACCATTAAAATATTGATCAGCATTACAATATGCAGGTTCTGCAACCTCTCCCCCCTCGATTGGCGGGTATGGGAATGTGATATAGACTGCATTGGCATCTTCACATGAATTGGCGGGATCTTCACCATTATATGGTTGGATCTCCGCCATAAAAGCGGTTTTATTGGAACGCAAGGTTTCACAGACTTCCGGTGTAATATCACCCACAGCAATATACAATCCGTTTTTTTCTTCCCCTCCAAGTCGAGCATAACCGATATCAAATTCCGATTTAACCCCCAAATCGGATACAGGAGCTTCTTCATCAACCGGTAAAGACATATATTCCCGAGTGGCGATTTCATTCATCACTAAAATCACATCATATAAAATATTGTTTGTCCGATTCTTGGTCATGGCGATTTTATATCCCGTCAATGCCGTCACCGACAAAACACCGATAATTGCCAGTGTTCCCAGCATTTCAACCATACT
>JAZSNA010000028.1:0-34206 GCA_045536135.1 Alphaproteobacteria bacterium | reverse complement strand
GCAATATAAAATCCGTTTTTTTCTTCCCCTCCCAGTCGAGCATAACCGATATCAAATTCCGATTTAACCCCCAAATCGGATACAGGAGCTTCTTCATCAACCGGTAAAGACATATATTCCCGAGTGGCGATTTCATTCATTGCCAAGTTCACATCATATAAAATATTATTTGTCCGATTCTTGGTCATGGCGATTTTATATCCCGTCAATGCCGTCACCGACAAAACACCGATAATTGCCAGTGTTCCCAGCATTTCAACCATACTGCGTCCATATTCTTTTTTCATTTTTCCCCCTTTATTTTTCGGTTAATTTTAATGTATAAAAACAGTATAAAAAAAACCTTGGTTTTTTTTGATATTCAAAAAGACAAAAAATGAAAAAATAAGTTTTTTTAAATAAAAGAAAAAAAATATTTAAATCGTAAAAAAAAGTTCTTGCAAAAAACCAAGGTTTTTTTTTGGGGGGGAGAGATTAAAAAAAATCAAGCTTCAGATAAAATCTTATTTTTAGAAAGCTGGTGAATTTGATTTCGAATTTCAATCGCTTTTTCAAATTCCATTTGGTCTGCATACATTTTCATTTTTTGTTCTAAAATCCGAATTTCATCATCATTTAAAGGAATAACTTTTTCACTTTTTTGTAAAGTCAAACTATCCGACCGTTTTTGAACCGATCGAGGAATAATATGATGTTCCTGATTAAAAAGAATCTGTTTTTGACGACGACGATTAGTCTCATTAATGGCTTCTTCCAAAGCCGATGTCATCGTATCGGCATACAAAATCACTCTTCCATCCACATGCCGAGCGGCTCGCCCAATCGTTTGAATTAATGAGGTTTTGGAACGCAAGAAGCCGGTTTTATCCGCATCAAAAATAACCACCATCTGACATTCCGGAATATCAAGCCCTTCTCGTAGCAAGTTAATACCGATTAATACATCAATCACACCTTGACGCAAATCTTTTATAATTTCAATTCGTTCCAAAGTATCAACATCGGAATGCATATATCTGGCCTTGACCCCCTTCATTAAAAAATAATCGGTTAAATCTTGTGCCATTTTTTTGGTCAAGGTCGTCATCAAAACCCGACCGCCCTGTTCAATCACTTGTCGGCATTCCGCCAAGGCATTATCCACTGAATTTTCAGTCGGACGAACAATACAAATCGGATCCAACAACCCCGTCGGACGAATAATCTGTTCCACAAACTCGCCCTTTGTCTGTTCCAATTCAAATGGACCAGGTGTCGCTGAAACAAAAATCGTTTGAGGTCTCATCTGATTCCATTCGTCGAATTTAAGCGGACGATTATCCCGACAACTGGGAAGTCGAAACCCAAATTCGGCTAAGTTATCTTTTCGAGACTTATCCCCGCCATACATTGCCCCAATCTGTGGCACACTGACATGACTTTCATCCACAAAAAGCAAAGCATCTTCGGGCAAATATTCAAACAAAGTTGGTGGAGCTTGTCCTGCTTTTCGTCCCGTAAAAAAACGCGAATAATTTTCAATTCCCTTACACGAACCCGTACTTAATATCATCTCAATATCATATTGAGTTCGTTCACGAATGCGTTGAGCTTCAATCAGGCGATTATTTTGAGTAAACCAATTTACCCGTTCTTCCATTTCTTTTTTGATTTCCACAATCGCTTGTTCTACTGACGCTTTCGGCACCACAAAATGAGTCGCCGGATAAATAACAATTTCATTCAGCTTTTCTTTTTTTATTCCACTGGTAGTATCAATGGCATAAATACTTTCGATTTCATCTCCAAAAAAAACAACACGCCAAGCTGTATTATCCTGATGAGCTGGAAAAACATCCAATGTATCTCCAGCAACGCGAAATAACCCTCGTTCAAAAGCAACCTGATTACGTTGGTATTGCAAAGAAACAAGAACTTTTATCACATCCGTTAACTCAATTTTTTGTCCCACACAAAGGGATAATTTGGAACGTGCATAATCTTCCCGATTTCCAATCCCGTATATACAAGAAACGGATGCCACAATAATCGTATCTCGCCGTTCCAAAAGACTTTGTGTGGCACTATGCCTCATGCGGTCAATTTCTTCATTAATTGCCGAATCCTTTTCAATATAGGTATCTGTCTTCGGAATATAGGCCTCCGGTTGATAATAATCATAATACGATACAAAATATTCAACCGCATTTTCCGGAAAGAACGATTTCATTTCCTGATATAATTGAGCCGCTAAAATCTTGTTATGAGCTAATATCAAACTGGGTCTTTGAAGGCGTTGAATAATATTCGCCATTGTAAAGGTCTTCCCAGACCCTGTTATCCCTAGTAAAACTTGATCTCTTTTACCGTCTTGGATCCCATGAACCAAAGCATCAACAGCTTGTCCCTGATCACCGGCAAGTCCGAAATCAGAATGAAGGATAAATTTATTTTTTTCGAATTTTGTAAACATTTTCTTTTACAGAAGTAAACAAAAGCGAACAACCCTGTTTAACATCCGATAAAATATCCCGATAGCGAATCTTACGGGCTCCTATTAAGGAGAGTCGGTAAATCAACCCTATCATCAGTAATATATTCAAGATTAAAACACCGGATAAACTGGGCGAAAACATCAATGCAACCAAGGCAATCAATAATAAATGAAAAAACAATGTTTTTTGAACATAATTCGGCCGGGCAATAAAGACCTGTTGACGAGAAGTCGTATAAAAATTAAACATTGTTTCAATTTTCTTTTTCCGATTTAAATAACGGGAAATCACATAATATAAATTTTCAAAATAAACATAAATCGGGGCCGTTAAAAATACCCAATAAAATCCATTTATCATTAAATAAATAAAGAAAAATCCAATCAAATAACCGAACATCATTGCACCGGATTTACCCAGATAAACAAAGGGCATTTTCCGCCGATAATATAAAAATCCTAACATCGACAAAATAGCAATCAATGCGGAAAAACCGAACAATCCGGGCAAAGATAAAAATGTCGAAGCAAACGCAAACGCAAACAATAATGCCAAAGATTGAACATTGATAAATTCATCAATTTTATTTGTTTTGGAATAAAGGTAAATAAACAAAGTCCAAAGGACACCGGCGACTAAACGATCCAATAACAACGGGAACAAACCGCCAAAAATCAATTGATTGGGTGAAATCAACAAAGTGCTCATAAAGCATAAAACAAACAAAATCCAACTCCGATGCATTTTGGGTCGAATAATCGGCAACAAAGCCACGGCCATTAAACACATAATAATCGGATAAAATCCAAAAACAAATCCATCAAAAAAAACATCAAATGGACAAATAATCTGCAATGCAAAGAACCCGAACGAAATTGTGAAAGCAACCGGAATTCCGCCCTTATTAGATAAATCACATCCCCGAGATGAATTTAAAATCAATGACGAAAAAGTCCAAGACAAAATAAAACAGGTCATTAAGACAATAAATGACATCAATGTTCCCATATTAAATCTCCTTTTAAATAAAACTATTTATGTCTGAATGAAATACGTCCTTTGGTCAAATCATACGGTGTCATTTCAATATCCACGGTATCCCCAACCATTACCCGAATACGGAATTTACGCATTTTACCGGCTGTATGAGCCAAAATTTCATGTCCGTTTTCAAGTTGAACCCGAAACATGGCATTGGGCAATTTTTCAATGACCGTACCGGTAAAATTTAACATTTCTTCTTTTGCCATTTATAAAATCCTTTTCTTAAATAAGTTGCCCTCATTATACTTATTTTTTATCAGAATGCAAGTATTTTTTAATAAATTGCCGAGCGCATTCCTGTTCCCCTTTATGTTTGGAAGATGCTTGACAAACAATCGGAGGGAAAGTATCCACCGTCAATTCAATCGTTAATGTCGGACTGTGATCGGGACCGATCTTATCAATTAAAGTATATTTCGGCAACGACATTTTTCGTCCCATTGTCCATTCCTGCAAGAAACTTTTAGGTTCAAAAGGCACTCTTTCACTCATTAAGGGCGTAAAAATTTTATTTAAAAATTTCTGACAAACATCAAACCCTTGATCCAAATAAATTGCCCCGACATACGCTTCAAAAACATCACATAAAATTGATTCGTTTTGACGAAGCTCTGGTACATCCGTCATCAATAACTTATCCAAACCCAAATCAACTGCAAGAGAGGCCAACGATGATGCCTGCACCAAAAAAGTCAATCTTTTGGCAATATCACCTTCACTTTCGGTCGGATATTTTTCCAATAACAAATCCGCCACCACCAAACCGACAACCCGATCACCCAAAAACTCCAATCGCTCATAGGGTGCCTTTTGCCCCCCTCGCGCCAAAGTTAAGGCCTCTGTTTCAAGAGCTTTATTTTTAAAAACTATTTTATCCATGTGAACATCCTTTGCCCCCGCCATTTCCAAACTTCAATCAACCCCGGCAAGATTCCGTCTTCATTTGAATAAAAAATAAAGCTGGCTCGGGCAAACAAGTTTAACTTAGGAACAAACCCTACATCGGAAAACCGAGAATCCTTTGAGTTATCCCGATTATCCCCCAACATAAAGAAATGATCCTTTGGCACAAAAAAGGCCGGCGTATTGTCCTGAGGCATATCATCGGATAATTCGATGATTGAATGTTCCACCCCGCCCGGTAATTTTTCAATATATCTATTAAACATCAAACCGCCGTCTTCATATTGTCCGACCCAAGTCCGTTCCACCAATGTATCATTGATATAAAGTCGTCCGTCTTTCATTTGTATTTTATCCCCCGGAAGACCGATAATCCGTTTAATATATTCTATTCTGGTATTTGTCGGTAATTTAAATAAAGCGATTTCCCCCCGCTTCGGTTCTTTATAAAAAATCCGATTACTTTTCCCCGTAAAAGGGATGCCGAAAGGAAATGAGTATCTTGAAAAACCGTATGCCGTTTTATTTGAAAACAAATAATCTCCGACAATTAAAGTCGGCACCATTGAACCAGATGGAATTCGAAAAGGTTCAACCGTACAACTGCGAAGTGTTAAGGCAATTAAACCCGCCCAAAAAATCGCTTTTAAATTTTTTACAATCCATGCTTGCATTTTTTATCCTTTGGTGTCATTATAAGTATAAACAAAAAAAAAGCAAGGAATAATTAAATGATACAATTTGAATTATTAAAAACGGAAAACGAGGCCCGATTGGGTAAAATTACGACAGCTCATGGCATGATTGATACCCCGACATTTATGCCGGTCGGCACTTGCGGAACCGTTAAAGGAATGATGCCGGAATGGGTCAAAGAAACCGGAGCCCAAATCATATTAGGTAATACCTATCATTTAATGCTTCGACCAACAGCCGAACGAGTCGCCGAGTTTGGCGGACTTCATAAATTCATGAATTGGGATAACCCGATTTTAACCGACAGTGGCGGTTTTCAAGTCATGTCTTTATCCGAACTTCGAAAAATAACCGAAGAAGGTGTCTCTTTTAATTCACACATTTCCGGCGAAAAAATCATGTTAACACCGGAACGTTCTATCGAGATACAACACCTGTTAGACAGCAATATTACCATGTGTTTTGATGAATGCGTTAAATATCCGGCCGAAAAGAAGACGGTTGAAAAATCAATGAATCTGTCTATGAGATGGGCTCGAAGATGTAAAGATGCTTTCATTGACAGATCCGGATACGGTTTATTCGGGATTGTCCAAGGGGGAATGTTTCCGGATCTTCGTCGACAATCTGTTCGAATGCTGACAGATATCGGTTTTGACGGATATGCGGTCGGTGGCTTAGCGGTGGGAGAAGGACAGGAAATGATGCTAGATATTCTTTCACAAACAACGCCATTATTACCGACAGATAAGCCCCGATACCTCATGGGAGTCGGTCGTCCCAGTGATATTGTTGCATCTGTTGCATTGGGAATTGATATGTTTGATTGCGTCATGCCAACACGAAGCGGACGAACGGCTTTGGCATTTACTTGGGATGGCACTGTCAATGTTCGTAATGCCTCATTAAAAGATTCTCATGAACCGCTGGACAAAAATTGTTCTTGTCCCTTATGTCAAAACTATACTCGTGGTTATTTGCATCATTTATTTGCAGCGGGGGAGATGTTAGGTCCGATATTATTGACACGACACAATATCCAATTTTATCAAGATTTAATGAAAACAATTCGTCAACATATCCGACAGGGAACATTTTCTGAATTTTACAAATCATTTTTTGAAAAAAACAAAACCTTAAAAAGGCCATTATGACACCGTCAACAAAGTTATTGAATTGGTTTAAAATCAATGGACGTGAGTTGCCTTGGCGACATAAAGGCGGAGCTCATCCCAATCCCTATGCTGTCTGGATTTCCGAAATTATGCTTTGTCAAACAACCGTAGCGACGGTCATTCCATATTATCTGCGGTGGATGGAAAGATTTCCGAATATTAAAACATTGGCCGAAGCAGACATTCAAGAAGTATTAAATTTATGGCAAGGACTGGGTTATTATACCCGAGCCAGAAAAATCCATGAATGTGCAAAACTAATTACCGAAAAATATCATTCTCAACTTCCGTCAAATCGAGAAACCTTATTAAAACTTCCGGGTATCGGTCCTTATACGGCATCCAGCATTTGCTGTTTTGCCTTTAACAAAAATGAAACCGTTTGTGATGGAAATGTCCACCGAATTATCTGCCGATTAATCGGAGAAAATATGTCCAAAGATCAAGCCTATCAAAAAGCACTTCAACTCACTCCCCGAAAAAACGGAGCCGATTATGCTTCGGCGATTATGGATTTAGGTGCGACAGTTTGCACCCCCAAAAATCCCAAATGTTCCCTTTGTCCATGGAATGATTATTGCATCGCCTTTCAAAAAAATATTCAATCTAAATTACCTCAAATAATAAAAACACCGAAAAAAAGTGAACATGGGAATGTTTATCTAATTTTTAATCCATTAAATCAAATTTTAATCCGTAAAAATGAAGAAGCGAAACTATTAAAAGGGCTTTGGGAATTCCCTTGGAGTCTTAATGAACTTAATTTTAACGCCTATAAAACAAACCGAACGGTTCGCCATATTTTTACCCATATTGATATGAAATTGGATATTTGGATTGGAAAGGCGACAAATGAAAAAGGGACATTTATTCCGCTTCATCAAATAAACCGCTATCCGATGTCCAACTTAATGAAAAAGGTCCTTCAAACAGCTATTCCGGAATTGCCGGAGCCAAAACCGGACGATATTCTTTCTTAGATGCTTCCCCTTTTCCGACAGCCTCAGCGATTGAAGAAAAACCGGCTTCTTTAATAATCTCGGATAATTCTTCACAAATCGTATTGGCAATATCCGGACCATTTAAAATAATTGCCGAATGAAGTTCAATTAAATCTGCACCGGCCAATATCCGTTCAAAAGCACCTTTTGCATCCAAACACCCGCCCGAAGCAATAATCGGAATAATCCCATGCAAATGTTCATAAAAAGCCTTAATCAATGAAATATTCATTTCACTAATGGGACGACCGCAAACATATCCGACATAATTAGATGATGTCAAGGCATGAATATTATTTTTGGATTGATAAAAACCGGCCACCTCCACCGCATCAATCTGATTTTTCAAAAACACCTCTGAAAGCAAGGCAATATTTTCCTTTGAAATTTGATACGGGATCCGAACAAATAGCTTTGGCGGCTTAATAGAAGCCGATTTTTGTATCTGTTCTTTCATTTTTTGCAATAACCGCCCCAATTGATCCGGCATATGAGACAAGTTAGAAATCGGCATATACGGATTTGAAATATTTAAACAAATAAAATCACAAAAAGGTGCGATTTGTTGAACAGCCGTCAAAATATCATTTTCCAAATTTCCCAAGAAACCTTTTTCGGCATTTGCCTCACACTGAGAAGTTGATGAAATATTCACCCCGTTAAAAAAAACACTTTGCCGATTTTCCAACAAAATCTTTTTCATCGCCGGTATCCCGATATTCCGATATGTTGAAGTTTCGACAACAACCGCTTCACTTTTTGGGAAAAAATGTAATTTTTGACGGGCATCATTTTTAGTCATTGTTAATGTCCCCAATTCATGAAAAGAAAAACCATTACCCAACAGCTTATTATTATATTTAAAATTGGGATCGAATCCCGGAGCAATCCCAAAAGGCGTTTCAAAAACACGATCAAATAATTTTCTGGACAAATTGGGATAAGTTTTATTTTTCACATCAAAGGCATTATCCGAAAGACCGAAATAAACCAACCGACGATAAACCCCCGGCATAAAATTACGTGTAATTTTACAAGCCCAAAAGAAGATCGCTTTTGATAAATCCTCAATCAAAGATTTTTTTTGTTCAGGCATTTAGTCCTCCTTATATTTTATTTTTAATTCTTGTACTTTTTCCGGCGTAATCCGATTAAATAATAATGACGGTTCTGCGAATTCAGCACCTGGTTTTAAAGAATTAAATTCGGCTTTGGCATCCCAAACCCAACCGTCAACAGGGGCTTTAAGCAACTCCCCGACTTTTCGAGCAAATTCAGGCATAATCGGTGCGCTTAAAATACCAAAAATCCGAATTAGATTTATCGCAACCCTTAATATCATTGCCCCTTGTTCTTTATCTTCTTTTAAAACTTTCCACGGTTCTCTATTGGCAATGTAATCATTACCCAGTCCCCAAATTTCACGCAAAACGGCAACGGCTTTTCTAAATTCGATCTGTTCCATCAACAAAGTGTATTCCTTAATCCGTTGATTTAAATCATCAAATAATTTTTCCTCGGCAAAGCCTATTTCGCCACCAACAGGTACTTGAAGTCCAAAGTTATTTTGGGTCATTTTTAAAACCCGATTAACAAAATTGCCCAAAATACCGTTTAAATCTTTGTTAATTGTCGAAGCAAACGCTTCAAAATTAAAAGAAGCATCCGAACCTTCCGGAATATTGGCAATCAACCAATACCGCCAATAATCTGCCGGAAATTCTTCCAAAGCTTGATCGGCAAAAATTCCCCGTTGTTCGGTTTTTGAAAATTTACCGCCGTTAAAATTCAGATAATTGACCCCCTTCAAGAAATCAACCTGTGTCCAATTTTCACCGCTTCCCAATAAATAGGCCGGAAAGAACACACTATGGAACGGAATATTGTCTTTACCCATAAATTCCACATGACGAACATCATCAGCCAGCCACCAATCTTCCCATTTTTCGCCCCGAGCATCCAATGCTTTTTTCGTAATCCCGATATATCCAATCGGGGCATCAAACCAACAATAAAATACTTTATCCTTCATCCCATCCAATGGAACGGGGAAACCCCATTTTAAATCACGGGTAATACAGCGATCATTCAACCCCTCTTTCAACCATTTTTGAGCTGTGGAATAAGCAATTTCCGGCCAAACAAATTCTTTTCCGGCCACCCATTTTTCCAAGTCTTTTTGCAAAGCGGATAGTTTAAGGAACAAATGTTTTGTTTTTCGAACTTCCAAATTGGACGAACCCGAAATGGAAGAATGAGCATTGATTAAATCCGTCGGATTTAAAACATGGGTACACGCCTCACATTGATCGCCTCGTGCTTTTTCATATCCGCAAAACGGACAAGTTCCGATAATATAGCGGTCTGCCAAGAAAGTGCCGTCATCAATGGAATAAACCTGAGAAATTTCCTTTTCCTCAATATACCCATTTTGATACAATCCGTTAAAAATCCGATAAGTAATTTCTTTATTTTCCTCATCACTTGTCCGACCGAAACAGTCAAAGGACAATTCAAATCGGTCATAAATATCTTTATGTTTCAAGTGATATTTCAAACAACATTCTTCGCAACTCATTCCCTCTTTCTGAGCTTGTATTTCACTGGCAGCCCCATGTTCATCCGTTCCGCCGACATATAAAACATTTTCGCCCTTTGCCCGCAAGAACCGAACAAAAACATCGGACGGCAACAAACACCCGACCAAATGCCCCAAATGAGGCAATCCGTTGACATATAATAAAGCACTTGTGACTAAATATTTTTTCATTATTCAATATCCTTTTGTTATTTTGATGTGAATTTATCACATTTTTTCAAAAAGTTAAAGAAAAAAAACTTGATTTCAAATAAAATTTATCGTATAAGAGAAAAAAACAAAATTAATTATAAAAAAGGGAGATAAAAATGGCACGTGTCACAGTTGAAGATTGTGTAGAAAAAATTCCAAACCGTTTTGAATTAGTTTTATTGGCCTCTTGTCGGGCAAAAAATATCGGGGCGGGCGATCCGATTACCGTTGAAAAAGATAATGATAAAAAAACCGTTATCGCTTTACGTGAAATCGAGGAAGGAACAATTAATTTGGAAGATTTGGACAATATGTTAATTGCATCATTCCAAAGCTATTTACCAGCACAAGAATACTTTTCCGGCAATCCGGAATTGCAAGAAGTTAATATGGAGCTCACCGGACAGGATTTATACGCCGATGAAGCCAGACTGGCGACCGGCGAAGTTATCGTTGAAGACGGTTCTTTAACAGAATTAAGCGATTTGGATATTGAATCTGAAAAATAAAAATGCTTCGACAATCCGAATTGGTTAATCTGGTTAAAAGCTATTTACCGGATGTCAACGAAACCGGATTAAATCGGGCATATGTTTTTGCGATAAAGTCACACGGTTCCCAAAAGCGGGAATCCGGTGATCCTTTTTATTCTCATCCGATTGAAGTCGCCGCCATTTTAGCCGAATATCATCTGGATTATGCCTCAATTGTTGCCGGTTTGCTTCACGATACCATTGAAGATACTTCCGTCACATATGATGATATTCTTCATATGTTTGACAAAGAAATTGCCGATTTGGTCGAGGCCGTCACCAAACTATCTTATATCGGGCAACTTTCTCGGGCGACGACACAAGCCGAAAACTTTAAAAAGCTTGTTTTAGCCATGTCCAGCGATATTCGTGTATTGATGGTTAAACTGGCGGATCGTCTGCATAATATGCGAACACTTCATTATTGTAAAAGTGAAGAAAAACGATTACGCATTGCCCAAGAAACTTTGGATATTTATGCCCCGTTAGCCGAACGAATCGGCATGAACAAAATGAAAGATGAATTACAGGATTTATCTTTTCAAATCATTCATCCGGATGCATTTACCTCTATTCAAAAACGGCTGGACTATTTGGTTGAAAAAGAACATGATCTCATCAATAAAATCGTTAATCTTCTTCAACAAGATCTGGAAAAAGAAAATTTAAAAGCAACCGTTTTCGGACGACAAAAAAGACCCTACTCCATTTTTAAAAAGATGAGTGAAAAAAACAGATCTTTTGACCAAATTTCAGATATTATGGCTTTTCGAATTATTGTGGATAATGTTGCCGATTGTTATCATGCTTTGGGAATAATCCATACCCATTATTCCATGATACCCGGACGATATAAAGACTACATTTCCACACCGAAACCGAACGGATATAAATCATTACATACGGGTGTCATTGGTCCATTCCAAGGTCGAATTGAAATTCAAATCAGAACGAAGCAAATGCATGATGAAGCCGAATACGGTATTGCGGCCCATTGGGCTTTTAAAGAAAAAAACACGCCGACACAAATTGAAGGTTCTCAATTCCGTTGGTTACGAGAATTGGTTGAACTTTTACAAGAATCGTCAACCAGTGATGAATTTTTTGAAAACACAAAACTGGCAATGCATCGAGACAAAACTTTTTGTTTCACCCCGAAAGGAGATTTAATCGGATTGCCGGCCAATGCCACACCGGTTGATTTTGCCTATGCCATTCATGCCAAAGTTGGGGATAAATGTATCGGGGCAAAAATCAATAACGAAATAAAGCCGCTTCGAACAATCTTGAAAAATGGTGATCAAGTTGAAATCTTAACATCGGCCACTCAAACACCATCTCCGGAATGGGAACGCTTTGTTGTTTCACCCAAAGCCAAATCATCCATTCGTCGTTATTTAAGATTGGAACAACGTGGACATTTAATTGAAGACGGGAAACAAAAATTACTATCAATTTATAAGGCGGAAAAGTTAGCATATAGCGAAAAAGATTTAGTCAAAATCTGTCCCGTTTATGGCAAAGATACTCCCGACGACATTTTAATTGCTATTGCCGAAGGTCGTATTAACGAAAAAGAAGTCTTTTATAAAATTCATCCGGAAAAGAAAATATCTTTAAACCGAGTTTTAAATATTTTTAAACGAAAAACGGATAAACAATATCACCATCCAATTAAGGGTATTTTCCCTGGACTATCGATTAATTACGCTAAATGTTGCCATCCAATTCCCGGCGAAGATATTCTTGGTATTGTTGTTTCAGGCAAAGGGATTACTGTTCATCGAGCCAGCTGTAAAACCTGCAATTCCATTTCCGAAGACAAAAAAATCCCCTTGGAATGGGATGAAAATAAAAACAATCAAACCTTTACAGTTCGTCTGATTATCTCGGTTTTAAACAAACCAGAATATATGTCTAAAATAACCAATATTCTAAATAAAACCGAAAGTACTTTATCTTATTATAAAATCAAAGCACATCATATCCATACCATTGATATCGAGGCCGATATATCTGTTAAAAACACCGACGATTTATCCAAAGTTATTTCGGTTCTTAAAACATTAGATATGATTGTGGATTTAAAACGGGAATAAATAAATGATTATCGGTATTGGAACAGATATTTTGGAAATAAGCCGTATCCAAAAAGTTGTTGACAGAACGCCTGATTTTCCTAAAAGAATCCTCACAAAATCAGAAATGGATGAATATATAAATGCACCCGATCAAATTAATTTTTTAGCCAAACGATTTAGCGTTAAAGAGGCTTGTTCCAAAGCCCTCGGTTGTGGCATTGGGCAAAATTTATCCTTTACAGATATGGAAATATCCCATACCCCATCAGGGGCTCCGATTTTAAAAATCAAAACAAAACCCAATTATCAAATCCACCTATCGATTAGTGATGAAAAGGATTTTGTTGTTTCATTCGTCGTTATTGAAGAAAAATCATAAAACCCCTTTCCGCACATGCTGGCGAACACTGGTGTTCTTATCAATGCTAACGCATTAAAAAATCCTGATAAATCAGGATTTCTTTCGCCGATATGGTGATCTCGGCGTGATTCGAACACGCGACCCACAGCTTAGAAGGCTGTTGCTCTATCCAGCTGAGCTACGAGACCACTCATAAGCACCTTATACCAAAATTACGATATAAAGTCAAGCTTGATTATTTTTTCTTTGCGTTCTCTTTTGGGAAAACATAGTTCGGATTTATTTTTTTCGCCGAAATAATAAACTCTGACAATTTTTCACCGGTTAATTTAACTTCGTTTATTATATAATTTTTTAACGGATCAACCACTTTATCATGCGAATGAACTTCATAATGTAAATGCGGCCCGGTTGAACGTCCCGTTGACCCGACATATCCGATAATCTGTCCCTTTTTTACCGGACTACCGACACGCAATCTGGAATTATAATCATTCAAATGTGCATAAGCCGTTGAATATTGATCATTATGTCTGATTTTGATATATTTTCCATAAGCCCCGTTCCGTCCCATTTTCACAATAATTCCGTCAGCACCGGCCGGTATCGGCGTATCTTTTGGTGCTGGATAATCAATTCCTTTATGAAAGATTCGGTATTTTAATATCGGATGTTTGCGGTATCCGAAATAAGACGAAATTCGTTTTAATCCCAAAGGACGAGACAATATCTGTTGAGCCGGTTTAACCCCCCGTTCATTATAATAAACCAATTTACCGAAAGCATCGGCAAAAGCATATCGAATAATATCTTTTCCTTTATTCTTAAAATGAACAAACAACAATTGATCTTCTTTTAAATCCACACCAGTTTCTGTTGTTTTCTTTTCATAAATAATTCGATAAGTATCCCCCTCGGCAACATCCTTTTTAAAATCAATCTCATCCGACAAAGCTTGCACAATCTGTTGAATTAAATTTTTGGATAAACCTTTTTCCTCAGCACTTTGATTCAAGGAGGACGCAATTTTCCCCTCGACCTCTTTATGTTCAATCCGAATTCGCCCCTCTCTATTTTCTGGAATAAAAATACCATTTGAATTTTTAAATGCAGAAACAATTTCACCATTTTTCAATGAAATTTTAACCCCTTGAAAAGAATTATCTTCGGCAAAAAATAACGCAATCGGCTGACCGATTTGAAGTTTGGTTAAATCCATTAAAATAGATAATGCATCCGCCGAATTTAAAATATCCTGCATCGGAATTTTGGCTTTTTTTAAGGCCGTTGAATAATTTTGCCCTTTTCTTAAAACAATATCTGTTTGAGATAATTTTTCGGACGGATGAGGGATATATTCCACGACAACTTCTTTTTTTTCTTCAACAGGAGTTTTATTTCCCTTTGGTATCATATCGATAGCCGGTAATAAAATCATAATAAAAAGCAATAAAAACAAGGCCCAAAAAACAACCAATAATAAAATATCAAATAAGTGCTTTTTATGATTTTGTCCACGCCATCTAGCCGGTCGCCAAAACACAATAAAATCGGAATAAATCTTTTTTAAAAAATTCATTATTTTTGTCATTTTTCACATTAAGCACTTTTTTTTAAAAAAAGTCAAGATTTAAACTGATTTTTAATACTTTTTTTATAGCATTTAGTCAAATGAAAGGAAAAAAATGAAACAAATTGATGTCAGTTTTGTTATGACCGTATATAACAAAGAAAAATATTTACCGTCTGTCTTAAAAGCTTTATTAAATCAAACCGGATTAAAAAATCCGGAATTCATATTCTGCGATGATGTTTCTACCGATAAATCTGTGGAAATCATCCGTCAAATGACGAAAGGAATTCCCAATGTCATTATCCAAACGAATACAGAAAACAAAGGTCCAAGCGTTCGTAATAACCAAGGCATTTTATTGGCACGGGGTAAGTGGATACGTTTCATGGATTCAGATGATATTTTTCCCTTGGATTCGACACAGAAAATGCTTGAACTGGCAGAAAAGCATAATGCGGACATTGTCTATGGGACTTTCGTCAAAACAGGGAAAGAACCCGAAGAATTAACGAACGAAAAAATGCCCCAAAATCCGCCTTATATTGCATCAAATAAACCATTGGATACCATTTTATGGGGACGTTTTACCCGCATGGGTCAATTGATTAAACGGGATGTCGTTTTGAAAGCCAAGGGATTGGATGAAGAAAGTTTTATACAAGATGAAAGCTTACCTATTCGTTGTGCACCATTTTCCAAAGGCGTTATCAAAATTTTTGCACCGGTTATTTTAGTTCCGATTGAAATCGGCAACTTTTCCAAAAACAAACCGCAATTATTACAAGATGCTTTTATTGCCTATGCCAACTGGTTAAGAGACAATACGCATTTGGATAAAAAATACCAAAAACGCATGTACCAAAAAGCGATTTCTTGTTATTATAAACATTATAAGAAAACATTAAAAAAGATGTCAATTTTCCATCCTGTATTTTGGCTTTATATCAAAAGCAAAGTCTTTAAGCCCATGCCGAATTTTAAATTTCTAGAAAAAATGCGGAGCGAGATTTTATCTTTCCCGCCCCGTCGACAATCATTTAAAACAACCGTATGGAAATAACAATTATTTAAAATAATCCTTTGCGTTAACTTCCTTCCGTTCGGCCTCTGTCGCTTCAAAGAACGGCATATCGGCTTTAACTCCGACAATAGATGCCACGACATTACCAGGGAAGATTTCAACACGATTTTTTAAATCATTAACAGCCGCATTATAAAACCGACGACTAGCTGCGATATGTTCTTCGACATCGTTATAGCTATTCATTGCCGCCATAAATGTTTCCGAAGCCTTTAATGACGGATAATTTTCGGCATTAATCATCAAATTGTCCAATTTACCTTGTAATTGATTTTCAAGATCTAACTTCTGACTTATTTGGTCTGAATTATTTAAATCTGCATTCAAAGCTTGAACCCGAAGTTCTGTAATCTGTGTCAACAGTTCTTTTTCATGTTTCATGTATTTAGCCGCCAAAGTTAGAATATTCGGAATAACATCATGACGTTTTTTTAATTGAACATCCACACCAGATAAAGCCTCTTTTACCTTATTTCTGGCTTGAATCAAACCAGCATAAATCATGTAAAAAACAATTGCCAATAAAATCAATATAATCAAAAATATAATCATTTTTTTCTCCTTTTATTAAGTATATCGATCATATCATAAATCGATTTAATTTCAAGATAAATATTTTCAAAACGTTTTAAATCTGTGGCTTTTGTAAAAATGGATATCGGTTCAAACATATCCTTTATTGTATGAATAGCAATTAAAACCTTTTGTTTAAAAAAAGCGACTTTAACATCATCCCCTTTATACAAAGATGTTAGCTTCTTTAAACTTTCCATAAAAACAGGCGTTAAAATATATCGAGCCTCCACCGGATCAGTCGTATAAACATCAAATTTCTTTTCGAATTCGACATCCTCCAGTTCCGTTTTTTCAAACTTTTTCGGGAAAGAATGCTTAAAGAAGCGACGATTTTCCATCAAATTGGTATGACCATTAAAGTTCTTTTCAAAAGTCATAGAAATTAAAACACCTCGAAAAACCCTTTTTGTATCCTTTGACTGAACCGATGAGATATTCATTCGTTTATTAAAACGAGCTAACGCCGATAAAAAACCTATACCAGCCAATCGACGATTAACTTTTTCAATAGCTGAACCATCAAACACAAGTGGCGATTGAGAAGGGTTTTGATATAATTGACATTCCTGAACATCAAATTCAACATCACTATACCGTCCGATAATATGATCATCTGGACAATATTGATTAAAGGATGTAAACAAATACGAATCCCGAATATATTTAATCGACATTAAATCTTCTTTGATTTCAATATCTCCAAAAATACTAAAAACTTTTTTTAAAATATCTTTTTTAATCTTTGCCCGATATAAAAATGAAACCAAAGAAATAATAAAAATAATCAAAAAAACAGGCACTTCAAACATCTGCGTTGAATCGGGGTTATTCCAACTTTTTTCAAGGTTTTTCTTCAACACAAAAAGCACCCCGATAATCATCAATGCCAAAAAGATCAACATTTTCCGCCGACGACCTTCTTGATTAATTAAATCCGGTAGGATATAAACCCGTACTTTTCTTAAAAAATCTTCTATACTGATCATTCTTCACCTGTTAATCTGTTCCACCAACCACCCTTTTTAACCTTTGGTGCCGGTGCAATTTCTTCTTTTTTCTTTTTATTATTCTTTTTTGTTTGATGATTTTTATGACTTTCAAACAAAACCAACGGTTCACTGGTGACGACTTTAAAATCCTTTTGTCCTTTTTTGCTAATCGCTTTTTTATTAGAGCGATCTGAATTTCTTTTTTGTTTTCCCCGACCCTGTTTTTGATTTTCGGGTTTTTCCGGCAATTCATAAGCCGCACAAACAACAGCCCCACCGGATTTATGTTGATATTCGATACGGTAATCTGAACGATTTTGCAAAGTTCCATCCGCCCGAATTTCGATACAAACATCAAACTGTCCTTCAATACTGGATAAGGCAGAGCGTTTTTGATTAAGGACATAAAAAGCCACATCTTTCGGCAAAGTTAAGACAACTTTATTTTCCCGATTTTGTGAGGCAATTTCTTCCAACAAATGAATCGCTTGCATTGAAGCCGATTCAACCGAACGGATCAAACCTTGCCCCATACAATACGGACAAGTATGGAATGTTGTTTCGATCAAGCTGGACCGCATTCTTTGTCTGGAAATTTCCATTAATCCGAATTGAGAAATTTTAGCCACCTGAACCCGAGAACGATCCAACCGCAAAGCATCCCGCATTTGTTTTTCAACTGCCAAATTATTTTTGGCTTCTTCCATATCAATAAAGTCGACAACGATTAAGCCGGCCAAATCCCTTAATCTTAATTGTCTGGCCAATTCATCGGCAGCCTCTAAATTTGTTTTCAAGGCCGTTTCTTCAATACTGTGTTCATGCGTTGCTCGTCCAGAGTTCACATCTACGGCCACCAAGGCTTCGGTCTGATCAATAACCAAATAACCGCCGGATGGCAAATGCACAATCGGAGAATTGATTGCATCCAATTGTTCTTCGACTTTATAACGGGCGAACAGAGAATCTTTTTCTTTCCATTCTTTTAATTTTTTGACTTGTTTCGGCATTAAAAGCTTCATAAAAGCCTTTGCATTTTTAAAAGCCTCTGTCCCTTGAATAAAGACTTCTTCCATGTCTTCTTCAAAAACATCTCTTAAAGAACGTGTCATCAAATCCCCTTCTTCATGAATCAGACAAGGTGCATTTGAATTAATTGTTTTTTCACAAATTGCGGACCAAGTTTTAGACAGAAAATCGAAATCTTTTTTGATTTGAGATTTAGTTTTATCTTTTCCGGCGGTTCGAATAATCACGGACATATTTTCCGGAATTTTCAAACTGTCGACCATTTTTTTCATTTCTTCTCGTTCGGGTCCGGACACTTTTCTGGAAATACCGTTATGTCCGCCATGATTAGGCATTAAAACACTATACCGACCGGCCAAAGAGATATAAGTCGTCAATGCGGCACCCTTATTTCCCCGCTCTTCTTTAACAACTTGCACCAACACGATTTGACCGGAATGAATAACTTCTTGAATCTTATACTTATGTATCCAGCTATGCCGCGGACGAATAATTTCCTCATCATCATCCATTGTATCCGTATTATTCAAGGCCTGTTGTTCTTTTATTTCGGCTTGTAATTTTTCTTTATCGGCCACCGGTATTTGATAATAATCCGGACTGATTTCACAAAAAGCCAAAAAGCCGTGCCGATTTCCGCCGTATTCAACAAACGCAGCCTGTAAGCTGGGTTCTATACGAATAATTTTTGCCAGATAAATATTTCCCTTGATTTGTTTTTTAGTTGATGTTTCCACATCATATTCATCCAAAATTCCATCAGATAAAACGACCATACGTTCTTCTTCCGCATGCATCGCTTCGATAAGCATTTTTCTTGCCATAATAAATTCCTTGTTAAAAATAGTTGATTTAAACCCATAACAGAAAGGATAAAAAGTATAAAATATATCATTTTCATCATTGTTTAAGCCTTTTTAAAATCCTTTCTTTAAAATTTTTTTTAATTTTATTCAAAAATACCATAAACGAAGCTTGAAAAAAAATCAAGAATATAATAAACTATTTTTCAAGATGTTGAAAAGATTTTTATTTTTTTTATGTTTTTGGGGAATTTTTTCCATTCAAAGTGCCATTATCACAAACATCAGGACCGGCCAATCTAAACCGGACACCGTTCGAGTTGTTTGGCATTTGAATAAAAAAGCCGATTACAATGTTTTTGTTTTATCAAATCCCACCCGAATCGTCGTTGACATCAATAATTCAGAACTTAAAAATGAAATTCCCAATATTGATAAAATAGACTTTATTTCGGATATACGTGTAGGTTATCCCAATAACCAAACATTAAGATTTGTCTTTGAGCCCACCACCGAAATTACTTATAAACAACCGTTTTTCTTATCCCCCGGTGCGGACTGTCCGGATTATCGTTTGGTTTTTGATATTACGGAAACAGGAAAGAAAACAACACCGATTAAAAAAAGCACCTATACCCCCCCCGCCAAACCGATTATCGTCTTGGATCCCGGACATGGCGGAGCAGACCCCGGAGCCATTTCCGTTCGGGGGAAATATGAAAAGAATCTGACCCTTCAAATGGCGAAAG
Source organism: Alphaproteobacteria bacterium (assembly GCA_045536135.1). Taxonomy (GTDB): domain Bacteria; phylum Pseudomonadota; class Alphaproteobacteria; order CAAHEQ01; family UBA3637; genus JAZSNA01. The sequence goes on along the minus strand of JAZSNA010000028.1, from coordinate 14,347 downwards.
AATTAAAGGATGAATTGGATAAAACTGGCAAATATACAACCTATTTAACACGTTCGGACGATCGCTTTATTAAGCTCAGAAACCGCATTAAAATTGCTCATAAATATAATGCCGATTTATTCATATCCATTCATGCGGACAGTGCAAAAAACAAAAAAGCAACCGGTTTATCCGTTTATACGATATCGGATCGAGCTTCGGATAAAGAAGCACAATTATTAGCCGAATCGGAAAACAAAGCCGACATTTTGGTTGGAATGGATTTATCCGATGAAACACCCGAAGTCAGTAATATATTAATTGATTTGGCTAAAACAGACACTATGGATAAATCATCAAAATTAGCCAATTATATGGTGGAAGACATCAGCAAAAAAATTAAAACACGTTCTCGGGCACATCGCTATGCCGGATTTGCGGTTTTAAAATCACCTTCGGTTCCATCCGTCTTATTGGAAATGGGATATCTGTCCAATAAAGATGAAGAAAAACAATTACACAAAAAAGATTATCGGGCCAAATTAATTTCGGCGACGATAAAGGGTATCAACAGATACTTTGATTCCATTGATTAACCTTATTTCAAAGTGATTGTAAAAATACCCCCATTAAGCGTCGGTTTGCTGACCAAGGGCATTTTTTCCCAATCTTCATTTTCCAAAATATCTTCAAAATATTCCGCATCCGAAGCCGTTGCCGTAATCGTAATTATTCCATCATTAATTATAGCACTATAAAAATCTTGACGATCCAAACAATAAGCCGGCACTAAATCCTCATCGACATCACATAAGTCCGGAATAATATCATCACCCTGCGGTAAAAAACTCCACAGACGGTTAATATCATCATAAATATCATTGACATTTTGATAAACTCTGGACGCCACATTTCGTTTATAAGCTTCCTGATACCCGATTAAACCACTAGCTGTAATCAATCCGATAACCAAAAAAACGCCCAACATTTCAAGCATTGTCCGACCGTTTTGTCCTTTGATATTCATCTGCATTCCCCTTTTTAAAAAGAAACCGTCAACACCGTGCCGTCGCACTCAGGCTCGCCACCAATATCTGCCCAACCCGTATCAGATTCAAAATCATCACAAGCATCCCCATCCAAACCAAAAGCCTGAATAGAATACCCGCTTTTTATTATATCGTCTCCATCTTCCTCTGTAATCAATTTAATCTGATACCCCCCCCCCCCAACTTTTGCAAACGGATTTTCCGGATATTTGAAAAGCTCTTCACCCACAATGTTGTTTTTAATATTGTCCTCATTAACCCAAGTCCAAAACCGTTCCATTTGCAATGACAACCATGAGATATCATCAAACACCTGCCGGACTTTTTGTTGTTTAATCGCTTGAGAATAACCAATCAAAGCACCGATTAAAATCATACCGATGATGACAACAACACCCAACATTTCAATCATTGTCCGACCATTTTGTCCTTTGATATTCATCTTTCTTTTCCCCATCTAAAAACTAACCGTCAAAGTTGTTTCACTACATACAGCTTCTCCACCAATATCCGCCCAACCCGTATCAGATTCTAAATCCAAACAAACATTTTTATCCAATCCGATCGCCGTGACCGTATAACCATTGATTGTAAAAGCCACCGTATAATCAGAACCCTCACAAGCCAAATCCACGCCGGCACCACAAAGACCATCCGTTCCCACTTTACCCCAATAATCCCGAATGTCATACATTTGATCGGAAATTTCGGATATATCAAAGAAAACCCGACTGATTTTATATCTAGAATACACATGACTATACCCGATAAAAGCCCCGATTGTAATCATGCCAATAATAATCAAGACGCCTAACATTTCAACCATTGTCCGACCGATTTGATTTTTCATTTTTCCCCCTTTTGATGTTGATTATACTTTAAAAACGCCTTTAAAACAACATCTTTTTTAACAAATCCCATCTCGAACCAATATTGCCTCAGCCAAGCAAAAGTTTCTTTTGAATTTGGGATATCCGCCCCCAAGTCCTTGGCAGATATGTCAAATTGCGGGATTTTAATTCGAGCGCCTTCCAAAATCATTCGCTGTGGTTTTCGATTTAAAATCAAAATATCCCTTAAAACATCCCGCCCGTAAAGAAAAGCAATTTTTTGCCGGTCTTGATGTGTATGACAAGGCATTTGCAAAGCATGATCCAATGCATTTAAATACTTTTTTTCATATCTGGAAAGGGGCAATCCCATATCCCGATTCAACACGAAATAAACCAATATAGCCGTATTTGAAAATCGTTTAATTTGCTTAAAAAGCCTAAATTTTTCCTCATCCGAATTCCACTTAAAAATACGGTCCAAGAACCGCATGACCCGAGGCATTTTGGGAGAAGAAAAAATCTTAAACAATTCATCTTTAATCCTCTGTTTCGATATTTTTCCCAAGCCATCGACATTTTCGAAACAAGCCTTTAAAGTATTTTTTTCAATTTTTCCCTTTCCATAAAAGGACCAAAACCGAAAAACCCTTAAAATCCGAAGAAAGTCTTCCCGAATTCGATTTTGAGGATTTCCGATTAATTTTATTTTTCCTTTTTTTAAATCCCTTTGTCCGTTTTGGAAATCATAAATAACCCCATTTATATCCATATACATAGCATTGATTGACAGATCTCGTCGAGCCGAATCCGCTTCCATAGACTGCCCGAATTGAACATTAGCATATCGTCCATCACAATTTTGATCCGACCTGAAAGTTGTGATTTCAACATGTATCCGATCCGGCAAAATTAATGTCAAAGTCCCAAACTTTATTCCAGTCGGAATAACTTGAATCGAAGTATCTTTTAATTTTTCTTTGATTTGATCGGGGCTATATTCACAAGCCATATCAATATCCGAAATATCCTGACCCAGTAAAAAATTTCGCACGCAACCACCGACTAAATAGGCTTTTTTATCCAGTCGGGTCATTAAATCGATAATACTTGGTGTCAATAAATTCATATCCCCAAGATAAAATAAAAAATAATATTTGTCAAAAGATAAAAAAAGTTGTATACCGAAACTATGATGATTACGACTAAAAAAGAGCTTAAAGAATTATGCGCTCTGCTCAAGAAAGAAAAATTTATTGCCGTTGATACGGAATTCATTCGTGAACGAACATATTATTCGACATTATGTTTAATTCAAATTGCCACACCGTCTCTGGCGACATGTATTGATCCACTATCACAAGATATGGACTTGAAACCGTTGTTTAAAATTATGTCCAATAAAAAAATCATCAAAGTTTTTCATTCTGGTTTTCCAGATATTGAAATTTTTCATGATTTAACCGGCAAAGTTCCCCGAAATGTGTTTGACACCCAAATTGCCTCAATGGTCTATGGCTTAGGGGAAAGTGTTTCATATCAGGAAATGGTTCGCAAGATCTGCCGTGTTAAGTTGGATAAAAGTTGTCGGCTAACGGATTGGTCGGCTCGTCCGCTTTCCAAAGAACAGATTAAATATGCCCTATGCGATGTGACATATTTGGTTAAAGCATATCAAAAATTATCAGCCCTTCTTCAAAAGGACGGGCGAGACAGCTGGATTGCGGAGGAAATGCAATCTTTATGTGATGAAAAAAAATACCTCAATGAACCGTCAGAGCAATGGAAAAAAATCAAAACCACCTCTGAAAACACTCAATTTTTGAATGTGTTGCGGGAAGTAGCCGCCGCTCGAGAAGAATATGCTCAAAGTCATAACCGACCCCGTCGTTTTGTTTTAAAGGATGAGGTTTTATTATCTCTGGCGAGCTCTTGTCCTCGTAATATCGAAGAATTAAAGTCTACCCGAGGCATCCCTGGCGGCATAGAAAAAAGTTCTTTATCGGAAATGTTAATTAATGCCGTTAAAAAAGGCCTTAAAAGTCGCAAGAAACCGACTTTACCCGAAAAGAAAAGTGCCGGGCATCAAAAACCTGTTGTTGATATTTTACGCCTGTTATTATCAAGTGTTGCCGAAAACAGCGGTGTTGCCCCCAGTCTGATTGCGTCGCATGATGATTTAATTGACATGGCCCAAAACCACCTCAAATTAAAAGGTTGGCGATACGAACTTTTTGGGAAAGTTTCAGACGACTTTTTATCCGGCAAAACAGCCATCCGCTATAAATCCGGCAAAATCGTTATCGAATAATCGGGAATTATTCCGTATATAAAAAAGGAAAGGGGTGGTTGATGCCCCTTTCCCAATGAAGCCCTTTTTAAGTATAAGGAAAACTGAAAAAAGAGTAAGAGCTCCATTAAACCCTAGCTACAAGAACTTCCATTCCATGTCCCACTGGTGCATGTGACGGTTGATGTTCCATTACATACCGCATCCGACGGGCAAGTCCAACACCACCCATTGTTAAAATATTTAGTGGTATCGGAACAAGTAGGATTTTTCGTTCCATTGCAAGTCATACCCGACGGGCAAGGATCACATCGATAACCATTAAAATATTGATCAGCAGAACAACAATACCAAGAGCCATCATAATGATTCACAACTTTACCACCTGAACATTGTGGATTAGCCGTCCCATCACAAATCATACCCGATGGACAATCTTTACAGCCAGTACTACTCCAATGCTTATTTGTATCCTCACAGATACTATTTATTCCATCACAGGTTGCACCCTCCGGACATTCTTTACACTCCATACCATCAAAATATTGAGTGCTTTCACAAATCACATTTGCTGTTCCATCGCAAGTTGCGTCTATTGGACAATAATCACATTGATACCCATTAAAAAACCTACTGGTACCATTACAAATCACATTCGCCGTTCCATTACAAGTCGCATCCGATGGACAAGAAAGACATCTACCATTTTTAAAATATTCATCAGAATCACAAGGTGCTGGTTCTTCGACCTCTCCCCCCTCGATTGGTGGATAGGGGAACTTCATCAATACCGCATTAGCACCTGTACATGATGTCAAAGCCGTCTCGTTATTATTGGGTTGAATAGAGGTCATAAAAGCGGTTTTATTGGAACGCAAGGTTTCACAAACTTCTTCTGTTATATTGCTCACAGCGATATAAAATCCATTTTTTTCTTCCCCTCCCAATCGGGCATAACCGATATCAAATTCCGATTTAACCCCCAAATCGGATACAGGAGCTTCTTCATTAACCGGTAAAGACATATATTCCCGAGTGGCGATTTCGTTCATGGCTAAATTGACATCGTATAAAATATTGTTTGTCCGATTCTTGGTCATGGCAATTTTATATCCCGTTAATGCCGTCACCGACAAAACACCGATAATTGCCAGTGTTCCAAGCATTTCAACCATACTCCGACCTCTTTGTTTTTTCATTTTTATTCTCCTTTTTTTGGTTATTTTTTTCATCAATAAAAACAGTATAAAAAAAACCTTGGTTTTTTTTGAAATTCAAAAATCCCAAAATTGAAAAAACAACACTTTTAAAATAAAAGAAAAAAAATATTTAAATCGTAAAAAAAAGTTCTTGCAAAAAACCAAGGTTTTTTTGATGGTATTTTTGATATTGTTTTTACAATATAAATAATCTTTAATACATAGCAATAAAAAGCTTGATTTTTATCTGTGCTTTTGATAAAATTTTGCAGAAAGATATGGGGGATAATGACAAAAAAAGTTTCTGAAAAAAAAACGCAACTGGAACAATTGGCCGACCGAATTGAACGACTTCGATTGGCTTCTTATTTGGAAATGGCCAATAAGCCCAGCCGTATTATATGGACAAACTTACTCGCCGGCACTTTTCGGGGTATCGGTTTTACTGTCGGGGCGGTTATTGTCATCGCAATCGTTGCCAAAATTTTAAGTGTTTTAATTTCAATGAATATACCCTATTTAAGCGAACAATTGGCTTCATTTTTAGATTTAATCAACGATTATTCAATCAAGAAGTAAAATGGCAAAAATTATTACCTTTGGTTGCAGAACAAATATTTATGAATCCGAATTAATGTCGGAAATTTTAAAGGATGATGACAATACAATCGTTATTAATACTTGTGCTGTCACAAGTGAAGCCGAAAGGCAATGTCGCCAAAAAATTCGTCAAATCCGTCGACAAAATCCAAATGCCAAAATTATCGCCGTCGGTTGTGCCGTTCAATTAAATCCGGACATCTATTCATCAATGAGGGAAGTTGATTTTATCTTGGGCAACAGTGAAAAGGTAAAATCAGACTTTTTACAAAATTGTCAAAAATCTTTTGTCAATCCCGTTATTCAAAGTAAGGATATTCCTTTAATCATGGCTTTTGATACCCGTAAAAGAGCTTTGATACAAATTCAACAAGGATGCAATCATAAATGTACTTTTTGCGTTGTCCGACTTGTTCGGGGGAAAAGTCAAAGTATTGACAGAGAAAAAGTGATCCTTTTGGCTCAAAACTTGGTGAAAAAAGGGTGTATTGAAATTACCTTAACCGGAATAGATTTAACCAGTTATTCCGATAATTTGCCTCTCTTAATCAGCGAATTAACTCAAATAGACGGTTTGGACAGAATCCGTTTGGGGTCTGTTGATCCGGCCGGAATAAGCGATGAGTTAATCAACTTATTTTCAAATCCAAAAATGATGCCTTATGTCCATTTTTCGCTTCAAAGCGGAGACGATTTAATCTTGAAAAGAATGGGACGGCGACACCGCAGAAAAGATATTAATGCTTTGATTCAAAAATTTCGTCATGTTCGACCCGATATCATCTTTGGGGCCGATATTATAACCGGCTTCCCGACAGAAAGCGATGAAGCTTTTCAAAATACCGTTGATATGATTATTGAAAATCAGATTATACATCTTCATGTTTTCCCATTTTCGCCCCGTCCAGGGACACCTTCGGAAAAAATGCCGATGACAGATGTGACTATTCGAAAAAAACGGGCTCAAAAATTAAGGCAAGTCGGTCAAGGGTTAATGAATGATTATTTAAATCAACAAATCGGATTAACAGATACGGTTTTAATTGAAAAAAATAAAAAAGGTTTATCATCTCATTACACATCCGTTTCGGTTGATGATAATGTGGCTGATGATGAATTAGTTGAAGTAATTATAACAGATCGGAGTGAAAATGGCTTGGTTGGACGCATTAAAAAAAGGATTAAATAAAACCGCCCAAAAAATCGGTATCGGTTTTAATTGGACGACTTTGGATGATGAGGCTTTACAAGATATCGAAGATGTATTGATTTCTTCCGATATGGGCTTAAATGTCGTCAATGATTTAATGAAATCTTTAAAAAAATCTCATCCCCAAACACCGATAGAAGCAAAGAAAATTCTGGCAGATGAGATTGAAAAGATTTTAACTCCCGTCGCAAAAGAAATACCTCTTTCTGCACCGGATGTTTTTCTGATGATTGGCGTTAACGGAGCCGGTAAGACAACAACCGTTGGCAAAATGGGGGCTTCATTTTCTGAACAGGGATATAAAGTTTCATTCGGGGCAATTGATACTTTCAGAGCCGGAGCAATCGAGCAATTAAAGGTTTGGGCTCAAAAAATCAATTGTCCTATTTTTCATAAAGAACAAGGGGCAGATCCTGCCGGTTGTGCTTATGATGCTGTTAATTTGGGACTTAAACGAGGCGATGATGTTATCTTTTTAGACACGGCCGGAAGACTTCAAAACCGTTCGGATTTAATGGCTGAATTACAAAAAATCGGACGTGTTTTAAAAAAAATTGATGAAAAATTTCCAACTCAAACCATATTAGTCCTTGACGGAACTGTCGGACAAAATGCAATCAGTCAAGTTAAGGTTTTTTCAGAAATTTTACCCATCTCAGGCTTAATTATGACAAAATTAGACGGTTCGGCAAAAGGTGGAATTTTATTGGCTTTGGCAAAGGAATTCGCCTTGCCGATATATGCAATCGGCGTCGGGGAAGGTGTTGATGACCTTCATTCTTTTAACCCAAAGGATTACGCTGAAAAACTTTTGGGAATTTAATTAACCTTGTTTTAATTGCTTAATTCCGGATAAGGAACGAAGCTTCATCAAGGCCTCTGCCGAAATATTAAAGTTATTTCCCAATGTCATTTCAACGACATATCCGCCTGTTTCCAAAATCAAATTAACCTGATTATCGCCACCGTTACAATTTGATAAAATCTCTTTTATCATTGGAATACATGTATTGTTATCCAATGTAATTTCTATCTTTTTATGTATCGTGGACAAAACTTCATCCAAATCCAAAATCGATTGAAGAGATAATTGGACTTGCCCTTCCCGTCGATTGGCATTCAAATAAAATAACAATGGTTTCCCAGATTGTAAAATTTCCTTATTTGCATCATAGATGTTTGAAAAACAAATAAAGCTTGTCGAACCAAACGAATCTCCAATTGTCACAAAAGCAAACTTTTTACCGGTTTTTTCAGAAATTCTTTCACGAACTTCACTAACAATTCCCGCCATTTTAATTAACACGGTCTCTGTCGGCGGAACACGATCATCCAAATCCTTGCTTCCGATGACTCGCAAAATATCAAAGTTAGCCGAATACATATCCATCGGATGAGATGACAAGTAATATCCAATGGCCGATAATTCCATATCTAATTCCTGTTTTTTAGACCAAAGCGGAGCATTATCTAATATCAAATCATTGAATTTCGAATCAGAGGCAAATAAGGATATTTGATTGCTGGAAATCTGATCCCGATGGCTATTATGAAATGATATCATTTTCGGTATATTATGAAAAAGTTTACCACGGTTAATCCCAAAACAATCCATCGCACCCGACTTGATTAAACTTTCCAGACACCGTTTATTCATCACCGTATCGTCTACCCGACAAACAAAATCCGATATATCCTTAAAGGCACCGTTTTCATTCCGCTCCGTTTGTAAAAGCTCCATTGCTCCTTCACCGACATTTTTTAAAGCAGATAACGCATAACGAATTGCTCCATTTTCCGTTTTAAAGTTGACATCAGATAGGTTAATATCCGGGGGTAATATTTCTATCCCCATACCCAAAACAGCTTGTTTAAAGAAACATAACTTATCTGTATCCCCTTTATCAAGAGTCATTGTTGCAGCCATAAATTCTGCCGGATAATGAACTTTTAACCACGCCGTTTGATATGCGATTAAAGAATAAGCGGCCGCATGAGATTTATTAAACCCATAGTTGGCAAACTTTTCCATCAAGTCAAAAATTTCCGTCGCTTTTTCTTCGCCTACTCCGTTTTTAGAAGCTCCTTCTATAAAAATCACACGTTGACGTTTCATTTCTTCGTGCTTTTTCTTACCCATCGCACGTCTTAATAAATCCGCTGCCCCCAAAGTATATCCGGCTAAAACTTGGGCAATTTGCATGACCTGTTCTTGGTAAATCATAATACCGTAAGTTTCTTTTAAAACCGGTTCAAGAAGCGGGTGTAGATAATCAGGTTCTTCCAATCCGTGTTTTCGATTAATATAATGCGGTATATTTTCCATCGGCCCCGGACGATATAGTGAAACCAACGCAATTAAATCTTCAAATTTATCGGGTTGCAAATCCTTAATCGCTTTACGCATCCCGTCACTTTCCAATTGGAATACACCAGCAGTATCACCGGAAGTCAATAATTCAAAAACTTTTTTATCATCAAGCGGAATATTGGCAATATCCGGTTTTTCTCCCTTGATTAATTCCAGTGTTTTGGCAATAACCGTTAATGTCTTTAAGCCCAAAAAGTCAAATTTAATTAAACTGGAATCTTCAACCCAGTGCATATCAAATTGAGTGACCGGCATATCTGATGACGGATCTTTATAAATGGGCAAGATATTTTCAAGCGGTTCCCGTCCGATAACAACTCCGGCCGCATGAGTTGAGGTATTTCTGTTTAATCCTTCTAACTGAACCGCAATATCCAACAGTTGCTTAATTTGTGGATCGGTCTGCATCATTTGACGAAATTCGGGTTCTACCTCAAAAACCTCTTTTAATTTCCACGGTTTACCCTTTGGATTTAATCCATTGGGGACTAATTTGGAAATCCGATCTACAACCGGATATGGAATACCCAAGACCCGTCCGACATCCCGAATAACGGCTTTGGCCTGCAATTTACCGAAAGTGATAATTTGAGCTACATGGTCAAAACCGTATTTTTCTTGAACATAATTGATGGCTAACTCCCGTTTTTCTTGGCAAAAGTCAACATCAAAGTCAGGCATCGAAACCCGTTCCGGATTTAAAAAACGTTCAAAAAGTAAATTTAATTTCAAAGGATCTAAATCTGTAATTTTTAAACACCAAGCCACCAAAGAACCAGCCCCTGAACCCCGCCCGGGCCCGACCGGAACACCATGATTTTTGGACCAGTTAATAAAATCAGCCACAATCAAAAAATATCCGGGGAACCGCATTTGGCAAATAATATCCAACTCATGTTTCAATCTGTCCCAATATTTTTGATGTTCGGATTCGTCAATATTTTTTAATTTTTCCTTTAATCCGTTTTCAGCATTTTGACGCAATAATTCATCTTCGGTCCATAACCCACAATCATATTTCGGGAAAGCGGCTTTTCTTTTGGATAACATGAAGCCACAACGACGGGCAATTTGGACCGTATTTTGAACAGCTTCTGGTAAATCCGAAAAAAGTTCACACATCTCCTTTTGCGTTTTAAAGTAATGTTCTTCCGTTAAATGACGACGATCCGGTATATCAACCAAAGTTTTATCCGCAATACAAATCAAGGCATCTTGTGATTCATAATAATCCGGAGATGAAAAGTAAGCTTCATTTGTTGCAACAAGCGGAATATTTAAACGGTACGCCAATTCCAAAAAAACAGGTTCGCATAAATCTTCATCTTCCAATTGATGACGTTGAATTTCCATATAAAAGTTATTCGGGAAAAAATCCAAAAATTTTCGACATATCGGCTCGGCATCTTTTCCTTTTAAAACATATTGCCCGATTAAGCCGGACACACCACCGGATAAACAAATTAATCCTTCGCTTTTACCCTGAATTTCATCAAAAGTAATATGAGGAATATCTTTTCCTTCTGCCATATAGTAAAGGTTAAAAATCTTTAAAAGATTTTGATAACCAATTTCATTTTTAACCAATAAAACAATTTTCCCTTTATACTCATTATCCCAAATATCCAATTCAGTCCCTAAAATCGGTTGAACTCCGACTTCGGCAAAGCTTTTTGAAAAATCCATTCCGCCGAATAAATTACCGCTATCCGTCACGGCAACTGCCGGCATATTATCCGCCACACATAATTCGGCGATTACACCGGTTGGGATTGCTCCCTCCAACAAAGAATATGCACTGTGCAACCGAAGATGAATAAAACTGGGGGTCATTTTTCTATCAGCACTCCATCTTCCAATTTTAAAATGCGATCCATTTTTTGAGCCAAGTCCAAATTATGCGTCGCAATCAAAGCAGTTAATCCGTTTTGACGAGCCATTTTTAACAATATATCAAACACCTCATCCGAAGTTTTCGGATCTAAATTTCCGGTCGGCTCATCCGCCAATAATAAATCCGGTTGATGAATTAACGCCCGAGCAATCGCTACCCGTTGCCCTTCCCCTCCGGACATTTGCCCCGGCCGATGATTGATTCGTTTTCCCAATCCCAACTCTGACAAAATCCGGACACCTTTTTCAAGTGCCTCTTTTTTAGACATTCCGTTAATTCGTAAAGGCATCATCACATTTTCCAATGCCGTAAAATCATTTAAAAGTAAATGTGATTGATAAATAAATCCCATTTTTTGTCGCCGAAGAATTGTTCGGGATAAATCTGATTTTTGATGAATTTTTTTACCGTCAATAAAGATATCTCCTTTTGTCGGTTTTTCCAACAGTCCGGCGATATAGAGCAAGGTTGATTTTCCGCAACCACTGGGACCAACCAGTGCAATAACCTCTCCTTGATGAATTTCCAGATTAATGTCTTTCAAAATCGTCAAAGACTTTCCACCTTGAATAAATGTCTTTGATATGTGAGATAGTGACAATATTTTATTCATAGGATAAGGCCTCCACCGGATCCGTTTTGCCGGCTTTCCATGACGGATATAATGTAGCGACAAAAGACAACCCCAAAGAAAGACTTGCCACAAATATAACTTGTGATATATTCATTTGTGCCGGTAATTGAGATAGGTAATAAATTTCAGCCGAGAATAAATCCCGTCCGGCTAATTGCCCCAAAAATTGGCGAATTTCTTCAATATATTGGCAAAACAAAACACCCAAACCGACACCCAAAATTGTCCCTAAACCGCCAATAGTCAATCCGCAAATCATAAAGATTTTCATAACACTCCACCTTGAAATACCCATTGTCCGTAGTATGGCAATATCCTTTGTTTTGTCTTGTACCAACATAATTAAGCCGGAAATAATATTAAAGGCCGCCACAATAATTATTAATGTTAAGATTAAAAACATCACATTTTTTTCCACTTCCAAAGCATTGAAGAATGCCGAATTAGAATAAGTCCAATCCACCGCAACCATATCTTCGGATAATAATCCGGATATCATTTGCCGAACATTTTTCATATCATCATTATTTTTTAGGAATATATCTATTTTACTGACTTGACCATCTTTTAAAAGATATTTTTGAGCGGAAGATAAGGGCATAATGATAAAGTTCGAATCATATTCAAACATTCCGGTATTTAAAAAACCCATGACCGTATAGCTTTTCATCCGAGGCATTGAACCAAAGGCCGTGATATGTCCGTTGGGCGAAAGTAAATTCACTTCATCCCCAATCCGAAGCCCCATTTTTTGTGCAAACCGATATCCTAAAATGACATTATCTTTTTCAAAAGACGACAAATCAAGCCCTTGATATTTTTCAACCAATAAAGGCATTGTCTTAAAATCTTGCAATGTCATTCCCCGAATAACCGCACCGGTAGAATTTTGAGCGGAAGAGGCCATAATCTGTCCATCTAAAACGGGGGATATTTTTTCAATTCCGGCAATTTGAGATATATTTTTTAAATTCGGCATATTCATCGTCGGTCCGGATGTCGGATAGATATTAATCACACCATTTAATCCCAAAATGCGTTCCATTAATTCTTGCCGAAAACCATTCATGACAGACATCACAATTATCAATGTTGCCACGCCCAACATAATCCCGATAAAAGAAAAAGCACTGATAACGCTAACGAACTTTGTTCGCTTCTTACTGCGTAAGTATCGAAATGCTATCAAATAATCCACCATTTTCATGGCCAAAATATTAACTAATTTTTAATATTTATGCAAGAAAAATTTATTTTTATTTTGGAGACGGTAATTTTTTGAAATTTTTCGGCATAGTTAACGGTTTTAACTGCTGAACCTGACTTTCATCCGGTGCCCGATAAATCGTATTCTTATTTGTACAGGATGCGATACACAGTGATAGTAATATCATAGTAATAAATTTCATTTCTTTTCCTTTATAAAACCTAAAATCAATAATCCGGCGCCAACACAAATAAAACTATCTGCCAAATTAAATGCCGGCCAATGATAAATATCATAATAAAAATCTAAAAAATCAACAACCGAACCATATAATATCCGATCTATAACATTTCCGATTGCCCCGCCCAAAATCAAGGCATATCCCCATTTATTCAAACGGCTGTTTTCCAATTTTATTTGTCGGGCAATCAAAATACATATTATTAAAGCAACAAATGCCAATATATATGGCATACTCGGATGATCCGATGACAGCATGGAAAAACTAATCCCCCGATTATGTAATAAAACTAAATTAAAAAATGAATTGACCGGTACCGATTCATACGGGACCAGATGGTTCAAAATCCAAATTTTACTAATCTGATCCAACAAAATCAAAAATAAGGCTATCAAATAAAACATATAAAAAATTATAAATAAAAAAGAGAGTATGTCAATAAAATATTAATTAATATTTTTCATCTGCCCAATAAAATCGGACAATTTTCGCAATAATCTTTTAAAAATAATCTTTATTTATATTATAAACTTTTTATTTTTCGGTGATAAACGGAAAGGCGATCGGCGACGCCGAGGTCATCACCTGCCGTCCTGCCGACCTGCTGGAGCCCGAGCTGGAAAAGTATCGCGCCGAGTATAAGGATCTGACCAAGTCTGACGAGGATGTGCTGAGCTGCGCGCTGTTCCCGCAGGTCGCACCCAAGTTCCTTGCCGAGCGCGATAAGCCCGCCCCCACCGAGCCCGCTGTGCGCGAGCTGTTTGTGGAGGACTTGGGGCTTTGAGAATGAAATAAAATCAAAAAGGCACCCAATGGGAGCCTTTTTGCGTATGTTGCTTTATT
>JAZSNA010000013.1:0-41900 GCA_045536135.1 Alphaproteobacteria bacterium | reverse complement strand
TGTATTAAATGATCTAGAAGATAAAATAGACCTATTATCAATAGATAGTACGTTCATCATATCATAAACAGCCTTAATTTCATCATAAAATTTTTCATATGTTTTTATATTTATAACTTTTCTAAAAAGTGAATATGATTCAAATAAATTTTTCCTTGTATGCACAATAAAAACAGCATGATTACCAAAAAAAGAAACATCAATTCTTTTATTATAAAAAACTTTTTTTAAATTATTTAATCTTTCCATAAAAGCAGGTGTCAGCAAAACTCGTGCATCAATTTGGTTTTCTGAATACACTTGATAATTTTTAGCAAAAGAAACATCCTCTAATCTAACTTGTTCTAAAACAGAAACTTTTTGAAAATTTTTCGTATTATATAATAAGGTATAACCAGTTATATGGACATTCAATGGAACATCTATACAAACCCCTTGAAATATAGTTAAATCACTATTTCTTGTACCCTCTCTACGCAACTTTATTTCTGCTATAGAAAATTGTGTATTATTAAACGTTCCAGAAATACAATCATCATAATCTATATAATCAAAAGAATCAAAAAAGCAGGTATATTGTAATAATGATTTATTGATCGTTTTCTGTTTATTTTTTAAATCACCTAAAAAATTTAAAAAAACAGGCGAAAATTTTTTCTTTTGATGCCATATAAATCTAGACCAACTCCATAAAATTAAAAATACAAATATCGTAATAAATTGAAATAAACTTTCAAATTTATCTTTTGTAAAATGTTTATAACCATAAATAGAAAATAAACTGCAAATAAAAAATCCAAATATACCCCAGAACAAGATTTTTTTTCTATTTCGTTCTGTTTTTAATAATTGTGGAAAAACTTCGGTTTGAATTTTATGAATAAATTGTTTTTTAGAAATAATTTTGCTCATTTTCAACCTTAATATTAACAATGAAAGCAATAAATGATAATACCAATAATCAACAATAAAAGAATAGACTTGATATAAAGCGCCATTATATCTTCACTTTTATCAACCGTTAATGACAACTGTAATCGAGAAAATAAACGATGCGCAAAAAAATTAATCGGAATTAAAAGAATTATATTAAAAGCCCATAAAAAAGAATAAGATAAAAAACTTAAACCCAAGGTCACAAAACCCCAAATAAGAAATTTATTTCTAAATAATCTTGAATTGAACATAAAAAATGAAATACAAGATAAAAACATAAAGACAAATGAAGTAATATCTAACCGGTTATTTTTGCTAAATAACATCACAAATATAATACTCAAAAAATTTGTAGAAAGAAAAAAAATATACAATACTTTAAATAAATAATAAATCATCCGATGATAAATCTGTGTTATACCGATAATTTCTTTACGAGTTAGCATTTCTTCCTGAAAGATAATTTTATTCTTTTCAACTTTTTCTATTCCGAAAAGATTATATATATTTAACATATTTATCCACCTTCTTGGGCACTCTACAGTAAAAAATTATAAAAATCAATAAAAAACACCCGAAAAAATCAGGTGTTTTTTTATAATTATATCTCAATATACAGATTTCATATTTATTATGGTCCCGTACTTCGACAAGGATTTGAATAAAGAGAACCTTCTGGACAACAATGTGTATGATTATTTAAAATAATTTGTTTTTTCTTAGTGCTTACGCTAGGGCGAAACTTGCAAAAGTTCGATAAGTTACGGATTTTAGAGGTTTTTCAAAGCCGCATCATCGAACCCGTACAAGTTCTTAAAAACAAAAAGAAAAGCCACCCCGAAAAGAGTGGCTTTTAATCTTGGTGGGTCCGGAGGGACTCGAACCCCCGACCAGAGCGTTATGAGCGCCCAGCTCTAACCAACTGAGCTACAGACCCAATCCATAAACATCGACTATTATATCTAAATTATAAAAAATTTTCAAGCTTTTTTTTATAAATTTTATTTATCCAAAAAAGTTCTCAACTTCTTTGAACGTGTCGGATGTTTTAATTTACGCAATGCTTTTGCCTCTATTTGACGGATACGTTCCCGTGTCACAGAGAATTGTTGCCCAACCTCTTCCAAGGTATGATCCGATGTCATACCAATACCGAAACGCATCCGTAAAACACGTTCTTCCCGAGGGGACAATGTTGCCAAAACGGATGAACAAGTAGCTCGCAAACTTGCCTGAATTGCGGCATCCAATGGCTTTATCATTTTTTCATCTTCGATAAAATCGCCCAAATGACTATCTTCTTCATCACCGACGGGTGTTTCCAACGATATAGGTTCTTTAGCAATTTTTAAAACTTTTCGGACTTTTTCCAACGGCATACCAACCCGATCTGCCAATTCCTCCGGAGTCGCTTCCAATCCAGTTTCGTGTAAAATCTGACGTCCGGTCCGCACCAATTTGTTAATCGTTTCAATCATATGAACAGGAATGCGAATTGTCCGTGCTTGATCTGCGATAGAACGTGTAATTGCTTGTCGTATCCACCAAGTTGCATATGTTGAGAATTTATATCCACGACGATATTCAAACTTATCCACCGCTTTCATTAAGCCGATATTACCTTCTTGAATTAAATCAAGGAATTGCAAGCCCCGATTGATATATTTTTTGGCAATAGAAATAACCAACCGTAGATTAGCCTCTATCATTTCCCGTTTAGCTTTATTAGCCTCTTGTTCGCCTTTTTTAACAGTATTTGCAATCCGGCGATATTCAACCACTGGCATTCCGATTTCCAAGGCGAGTTCCGATATAGCTTGTCCTATTTTTTCAATATCTTTTTCATATTTTTCAACGAAAGTTTTCCAATGTTTATCTTTTTTTGCAGAGGCGACTTCCAACCAATTTTGTTTTGATTCGGCAAAATGATAAAATTCCAAGAATTCTTCCCGCTTAATTTTACAATTCACCGCCAAACGCAACAATTTACCTTCAATAGTCATCAACCGCTTGTTTAAATCATTGATTTGTAAAATCAACTGTTCTATCCGAAGCGGGTTAAAATAGATTTTTTCAAGTAAAGCGATTAAGTCTTTATGATATTTTTGATATTTCTTTTCTGTTTTTTCGGGAACAGCATCACCATCCAAAATATATGTTGAACGTTCTTGTTGAACCTTTTTAAATTTATGATGAATTTTGGTTATTTCGGCGAGTATTTCCAAAATACCGGGCAACAAAATAGCCTCCATCTGAGCGACGGAATAACTGGTATTTTCATCATCGTCTTCATCATCATCTTCTTCAACCAATCCCGATTGAGCAATAATTGACGAATCTTCCTTATCACGAACCATCATCGCTTGTTTTTCCAAGAGTTCTTGTTCTTTTTGTCTACGAATCGCTTCAGCCAATAAAACTTTATTATTTGGATCTGATTCATAAGTTGTTTCCAAATCAATAATATCCCGAAGATACATTTTTTCGGTTAATAAGGCATGATACCATTCGGACATAGCCTGCATTGTTAAAGAACTTTCAGATAAACCGGCAATCATTAAGTCCGTTCCGGCCTCAATCCGTTTGGCAATTGCAATCTCCCCCTCCCGAGAAAGTAATTCAACAATTCCCATTTCCCGAAGATACAAGCGGACCGGATCATTCGTTTTTCCAATATCACTATCGCTATCTTTTTCTTCACGAACATCCGATTCGTCGTCTTTCGTATCGTCTTGTTCGATTAAATTAATTTCATGATTTTCAAGTATATTCAGTGCATTTTCAAGCGTTTGTGTCGGATCAGAAGCAATCACATCATTTAATTCGTCCAAATAGACAAATCCGGTCTCCAATCCCCTATCGATTAATTTTTGAAACTCACTGCTTAAAACTTCTTCTAAATAATCTTCCGAACGTTTATTTTTTTTAACAGAACCAGCCATTTATATTCCTTAAAAAGTTAAAACTTATCAATTCTTTAATATATTTTTATGCAAAAGTCAATCTTTTTATATCATTTTATTCATCAAACCCACTCCGTCGCCCCAAAATCATATCTTGATTAACATAAACACATTGTATTAAACCAAATCCAAACAATAAAACCATCATCGCCGTTCCACCGTATGATACCAAAGGAAGCGGCACACCGACAACAGGCAAAAGTCCCATAACCATTCCAATATTTATAAAAACATATAAAGCAAAGTTAATAGATAAAGCCAACGCCAAAATTTTTCCGAAAACACAACGACTTTTTAATGCCATATAGATACCCATTAAAATAAGTATCATATATAAAATAATCAAGAACACTGATCCGACCATCCCGAATTCTTCCGCTAAAATCGTGAAAATAAAATCAGTATGTTTTTCGGGAATAAAGTTCAACCGTGATTGAGTTCCTTCGCCAAATCCTTTGCCCAATAAACCGCCAGAACCCAGTGTGATTTTAGACTGAATAATATGATATCCCGCACCAAACGGATCTTGTTCCGGATTAAGATATGTTAAAACCCGTTGTTTTTGATAATCATGAAGAAAATGCCACAGTATAGGCACCCCGATAATACCGGCAAGCAACAATAACCCGAATTTCCAATATTGGACACCCATAATAAAGAAAATGGCCAACGAAACAAAAACCAACATCAAGGCGGTTCCTAAATCCGGTTGCTTTAAAACAAATAAAACCGGTATAAGCATCATAAAGGCAGGAATAATAAGTTGTTTATTTGATTCAATTTCTTCTTTAGAGAAAGGATGAAAATACCGTGCCAACGCCAAAATCAAGGTTATTTTCATCAATTCGGATGGTTGGAGTTGGATAAATCCAAGATTTAACCAACGTTGAGCCCCCATTCCCTTTGTCCCCACAAATAAAACAGCGATTAAAAGAATCAAAGTTATGGCATATAAAATATAGGCATACTTCATCCAAAACCTTAAATCAGACAAGGAGACGACAAAAAAGATAACCAATGCAGCCCAAAAACGATAAATTTGTCGAGATGCATAGGGATCTATATTTTTTCCGGCAACGGAATAAAGCAACATAAAACCAATACCGACGACCAAACACATAATTGCAAAATAAAACCAATTTAAACGTAAAAATCGATCTTTTAAGGACAAATTAACATCCTGAAAATAACAATCATGATCCTGAAATAATCCCATTTTCGTTTTCCTCGATTTCAAAAACTTTTTGTAAAATTTGACCGGCAATTGGTGCAGCCACAGAACCGCCGGAGCCCCCCCGTTCAACGGCGACAGCCAAAGCATATTTCGGATTTTTAACCGGAGCATACGCCACAAAGAACGCATGATCCCGAAATTCCCAAGGTAATTCAGATTGTTTTTTTATCCCGCTTTCACGTTCCGATAAAGATATCCGACGAGTCTGTGTACTGGCAGTTTTGCCCGCCATTTTTATACCATTAACATTTATTCGCGAATGATATGCGGTCCCACCCTCCTTATTCACAACAGCATTTAAACCTTTTTTAACCGCATCAAGATGTTTATTATTAAATAAGGGACTTTTCTTTTTGCTATTGATGGAAGACCTATATAAATATGGTGGATTTGTTTGTCCATTTGATACAAACAATGCTGTTAAATACGCCATTTGAAGTGGTGTCATTAACAAATAACCTTGTCCGATAGACAAGTTAACCGTATCTCCCAAACGCCAATTTTCCCCTATTTTCTTCCGCTTCCAAGCATTATCCGGCAACAACCCGGATTGTTCGGAAATTAAATCAATTCCCGTTTTTTGTCCGACCCCCAAACGTTCGGCCACTTCAATAATTTTTTCCGGCGGAATCTGTTTGGCAATTTCATAAAAATAAACATCACAAGAATATTGTAAAGCTTCGGTTAAATTGATATGACCGTGCCCACCCTTTTTCCAATCATGAAAGCGATGAGTCCCGACATCCGTATGACCCTCGCAATAAACATCTTTATCCGAATGAATAACACCAGCTTCCAATCCGGCTAACGCCACGACAATTTTAAAAATTGAACCAGGAGAGTATAATCCGCCGATTGCTTTATTCAACATCGGATTAAATTTATTATTCATAATATTTGACCATGTTTTTTCATCTATCGGTGCGTTAAAAATTTCTCCACCAATACCGGGGTTAGAAACCATAACCCGATCCGCCCCTGTTTTTATTTCAATCATAACCGCACTACCAGATTGACCTTTCAAAGCATCGTAAGCAATTTTTTGATACCGATTATCCAATGTTATTTCAATATCATGCCCTGAAACACTTTCTTGAATATCCAGTTGTCGAACATCTCGACCGGAAGCATTGATTTCCATTTTTTGAACCCCTGGAACACCCAGCAATAATTCATTATAAGTCTTTTCAAACCCGACTTTTCCAATCCTTAAATCCGGTACACGAGACAAATCAATATCCGCTTCATAATCATCCTTTGATATTGAAGAAACATATCCGATCGGATGATAATTAACCTCACGCAAGGGATAAAGACGCATCATAACCTCGTGTATCATAACCCCCGGCAACGACGGTAAATTTATTTGAATTTGAGCCATTTTTTCGAAAGGAATATCATTTGACACAATAATCGGCGTAAATACATTATTTTGTTTCAAGTCCCGTTTAATTCTTTTTTTATCCCCGTCAGACAAAGAAAGAATTTGATCAATTTTATTTAAAACAAGATCAAAATCTTTTCCACTTTTCTCCGGAACAATCAAAACACGAAACCCTTTTCGATACGAAGCAATAATATCCCCGTTTCGATCAAAAATTTTTCCCCGAGCAGGCGTCAACAATCTTAAATCAATCCGATTTTTATCAGCCATTGTCGTGTATTTTTCAGACTCGACCACCTGCAATTGAAACAATCTAGCAATCAGTATCAACGAACCCAAAACAATTAATCCGGACAGAATAAACGATCGCAAAACAACGGTTGTCAGACCTTTATAGTGCCACATTTTAATCCCTCATAAAAGGTTGAAATAATTTAATCATTATAGCCATAACAAATGGATAACATCCGATAAGTAAAAGCATTTGCATTAACAAATCCGACAAAATCATAAAATGAAGCGAAAACAACGATGCCATAAGATACTGAACAATCATTGTCGGACAAACAAAAACAAAAAAAGCTTTCCATAAGAAGATAAAATTTCGATTAAGCAAGAAATAACGCCATGCCGAGACCATACCGTAAAATAAAACAAAAGAAAAAGTATTTAAACCGAACGGTGTAATAAAGATTAAATCTGAAAAAAGCCCCAACAAAAAAACATTAGACAAGGTTAAAAAGGACGGTCTGTAAATAATCCAAAAATAAAAAACAATCCACAAAACAGGAAACCCGATTTCGGAAATAAAAATAACTTTTGCCGGGAAAAGCCCCAATAAAATCAAAAGAACACAAGTCAATACTGCAATTTTTTGATAAACCCACATTCCCAAAAACCGCATCAAATTTATCATTCAATTAATCCTTCCAATCCGTAATCCAAGACACGAACAAAATTAATTTTATCTTGAACGATAAAAGGATAAACCTCGATATTGTTTCCGTCAATCGCCGAAACAATACCCACCGGAAGTCCAAACGGATATACGCCGCCAATACCGGATGTTTGAACATAATCACCCACTTGAACAGATGAACCTTCTGGACAATAGAGCAATCGAAGCAAGTTTGAATTATTTCCTTGAACAATTCCGGGAACTTTTTGATCCCCGACAAAAACAGGCAATCTAAATCGGAAATCCGTCAACAACAATACACGAGACAAATCATCATTGACATCAACCACCCGTCCCAACAGAGCATCCTGATACAAAACAACATTACCGTTTTTAATGCCATGATTTTGTCCCGCTTTAATTAAAATAGACTGACTGTAATATCCGCTGTTGTCCGCAACAATATAAGCGACAACCGGTTTATTTTTAGCCGGATAAATAAAGTTTAATTCCTTCTTTAACTCGGCATTTTCCTGTTCCAAGATTCGAACTTGATTAATCCAAGACAACATTTTTTTATTTTCCGCTTCCAAAAGTATATTTTTTTCACGAGCATTGATATACGAAGCAAAGTCATCATGAAAATCAACCATAAAACGAAATGGCGAATAAATAACCTCTGAAATACCGGAAGATAATGGATAAAAGAAGTGCCGAATTTTTTCCACGGCGACAGGATTAATAACCCCAAACAACAACAACAGAAAAGATAAGAACAAATAGACATAAAAGGTATATAAAGAATATACCTTTTTTAAGTCTTTAAAATGTTCCCATTGATGTGCCATTTATCAATACATAGACGATAAAATATTTTCAAACTTCGAAATTTCTTCCATCGCTCTACCGGTCCCCATTGCCACACAAGTCAACGGATCTTCGGCCACTGTCACCGGCAAGCCTGTTTTTTTACGCAACACGACATCTAAATTTTTAAGTAATGCACCGCCACCAGTCAAAACAATTCCCCGATCAACGATATCCGATGCCAATTCCGGAGCCGTATGTTCCAAAGCGATTTTAACGGCATCCACAATTTGAGCCACAGGTTCGGCCAAACTTTCGGCAATTTGTTTTTCCGTCACGACAATTTCTTTCGGAATACCGTTGACCAAATCCCGACCCTTAATTTCCATTTTTCTTCCTTCTCCGGAAGTCGGGACGGATGCAGATCCGATTGCTTTTTTAATCCGTTCGGCAGAAGCTTCTCCAACCAACAAGGAATGATTGCGACGAATATAAGAAATAATCGATTCGTCAATTTTATCCCCACCGACTCGAATCGATCTAGAATATACAATTCCGCCCAAAGACATAACGGCGACTTCGGTTGTGCCTCCACCGATATCCACGACCATTGAACCCGAAGCATCATTAACCGGCAATCCGGCACCAATAGCTGCTGCCATTGGTTCCTCAATTAAGAAAACTTTACGAGCCCGCGCATTTTCGGCAGCATCCTGTATTGCCCTTCTTTCAACGGCTGTTGAACCGGAAGGCACACAAATAACCACCATGGGGCGAGTCAAAGTATTCCGACCGATTGCTTTATATATGAATCGTTTAATTAATTCTTCGGCGACAGAAAACTCGGCAATCACACCATCACGAAGTGGGCGAATCGCCTTAATCTGTCCGGGAGTCCGACCCAACATTTGTTTTGCTTCATCCCCGACGGCAATAACATGTTGACGTCCTTTTCGTTCGGCAATGGCAACCACCGACGGTTCGTTTAGAACAATGCCACGACCGCGAACATATACAACTGTATTCGCCGTCCCCAAATCAATAGCCATATCAGATGAAAAATATTTCGTTAAATTAGATAATCTCAAACTTTTAAAGAAACTCATAACTGCCCTCCATAATTTTTTAAAGTGATTATACATTATTTATACAAAATGATAAAGAAAAAAACAAGATTTTTCTTTATTTTTATTTCAATCAATGTTATTTATAGTAATAGAGAGGACAAAATGACAAAAGAAAAGCAAAAAAAAGAAAAGAAAAAATTTAACTTTTTCTATTTATTCGTTTTAATTATTCTTTCATTTGGTGGGATTCTATCATATCGATTTTTCCCCAAATGCCCACCGGAAAAGATTTGTCCGACTTGTCCGAAAATAACACCATGTCCGACCTGTAAACCGATACCTGTTCCGACCATCACACCCTGCCCCGAACAAAAATGCCCGTCAACATCTGAAACGATCAAAAATACTTTATCACTTTATCAAGCCATGCATTCTGGGACACCTTTTAAAGAAGAATTAAACTTATTATCTGACTCATCTGATTCAATAATACGGGACATATATAAAACTTTTTCTCCGTTTGCCGAAAAAGGTATTCCGACTTATAAAACAATAAAATCAAACTTTGAAAAAATATATCCCAATATTTTAAAAACGATTAAACCGTTAAAATCCGACACATCGCTTTCCGTCTTAAATAATTTGATTAAAATTAAAAAAATTGCCCCCACCCACCCAAATGACATTGATATTTTAAATCAAATTAAAACGTCTTTTGATTATAACAATTTTGAACAGGCGATATCTTTAATAAAAAAATCGAACATAAAAATTCAAAATTATTTAAATCAAATCAAAACCGATTTAGAAATTCGCCAAAAACTGGAAACTTTTTTAACCGAAGGAGGAAACAATGTTTAAATTCATCAAAGTACTGTTCATCTTTGCATTTGTTATTTCCTTTGGATACATTATCAATACTCACCCCGGAGAAATCGAAATCAATTGGCTGGGCTACCAAATTAATACTTCGGTCGCCTTTGCCATTTTTTCCATACTCCTTTTGATGTTGGCACTTTATATCATTAAAATACCATTTTCTTTTCTGGGTTGGATTAAAAAGAAATACAATCAAAAAAAGGAAGACAGAAAAAACGCTCTTCTCCTGAATATCCTTGTGTCTTTGGCAAACGACTCGCCACACGAAAAAGAAAAACTCGCCCGAAAGGTTGACGATTACTTTGATTCACGTTGGGCATTGCTTTTGAAAACACTTCTGATGCCGTCGGTTAAATTATACCAAGAACTTTATCAAAATCCGCAAACTCATTTAGCCGGTTTGCGTGGAATTTTAGAAGATTATGAAAAAAACGGTGATTTGGCAACAGCTTTGGATTTGGCAGAAAAAGAAACCAAAACGTATCCCAAACTACCATGGTTAATGGCTAAACTTTTCCGTTTACAAATTTTAAATAATGATTTAAAAGGAGCCGAAACAACGAACGAGAATCTATATCGTCAACAAGTCATATCCAAAAATCTTTACCTTAAACAAAAATCCATTTTTCTGTATTCAAACGGTCAATTTACGGAAGCCTTTGAATTATCTCCCAATATTCCGATCTTTGCAATAAAGGCAGCCGTTCAAAAACCGTCAAAAGCAGAAAAGATACTTTTAAAGGCTTATAAAATCACGCCGTCTTGGGAAATTTATCAAGCCTATATTTCTTTATTCAACGATAAAAAACCGGCAGTTATCTATAAAAAGGCCCAAAAACTGATATCGGAAAATCCGAATAACAGATTATCCTTATTAATTGAAGCCGATTCGGCACAAAAAGCGTTAATGTGGAATGAAGCCTCTATGAAATTAGATGCCTATCATCAAATGTATAGGCCCACTAAACGTTCAGCTCAAATGATGGTTGATTTATCCACAGCCACCCATCAACCGCCGACCGTTATTGAAAAATGGGAAAAAGAGGTCCAAAATGCACCGGATTTTCATCCCTATACATGTCAGGATTGCGAACATTCCTTTGAAGATTGGATGCCAATATGTCCGGTTTGTCAAAATATAGGAGGTATTGAATGCGTACCAGTTTAAAAATATCTGTTTTTTCAATTCTTTTACTTTTAATCGGAATTCAAATATCCGTTCCACTGACCGCCCGTTATCAATTTAACAAAATAAGGGAACAACTTTCAACCCAAATTAATTTGAAGGTGACACAGGTTTCTCAAAAAACCGGTTTCTTTTCAACACAAATCCTTCTTAAAGATATATCCTGTTCATATGATGCCGTCTCATACGGTAATAATGAAGTCAAAATATCATACACACTTTTTCACCCAACTGTCATTTCCGTTGAAACATCAAGCCGACATTCATTTAACGGCTTTAAAATTAAATTAGAACCCATTACAATTCAATACAATATACTGAATAAACAGGTTTCAATTAATACACCTATGTCAGAACATCCGGTTTTATTCGGCCCGTTATCCTAGAAATTTGACATAAATCTTCGGCAATATTTCTATATTCATCTAAAACATCCAAAGTTTTCTGTTCATATTCAGACATTTTTCTTTCCAGATAAATCCGTATTGTTTTACCGCTTGTCCCCGTACCGGAAACCCGAAAAACAATCCGTCCATCTTCGAAATAAAAACAAAGCCCCTGATTGGATGTTGTTTGACCGGATATCGGATCAAGATATTCAAAATCATCCGCTTTTAACAACTTATTTCCATTGAAATCTTTTCCGATATCAACCATTGATTTTTTAATCTGAGCCCAAACTTTTTGAAAAGAATCTTCCGGTAAATTTTCATAATCCTGACGGAGTGTATAAAAACGCCCGTATTTTTGCCACAATCCGACACAAACATCACTCACATTTTTCCCCGCTGTAGCCATTATATTTAACCAATATAATGCCACCCAAATACCATCCTTTTCCCGAATATGATTAGAACCGGCACCAAAACTTTCCTCGCCACAAATTGAAATTTTATTAGCATCCAACAAATTACCAAAATACTTCCAACCCGTTGGCGTTTCATAACAACAAAGCCCCACATCTTTGGCGACAAAATCAACCGCCCGAGAAGTCGGTAAAGATCGAGCTACACCACTGATACCATTCTTATATCCTTTAATCAAATGATGATTTTGACACAACACCGCCAACGAATCATTCGGAGATACAAACACATCCCGACCCAAAATCATACATCTGTCCCCATCGGCATCACAAGCCGCAGCGAAATCAGTTGCCTTATCCGAGAACATAAAATCAACCAATTTTTTATTATATATCATATTGGGATCCGGATGCCCTCCCCCGAAATCAGGTAAAGAATTTGACCGCCAAATATTTTCACTTTTAACGCCCAATTCTTTAACAAAAATTTCATTCGCATAAATGCCGGTTGCACCATGCATCGCATCAAAAGTAATCTGACATCCATTCGCAATCATTTGACGAATAGCATCAAAATCAAAAATCTCTTTCATTAAATCAATATAGTCTTTTGTTGTATTGATAACAGATATTCTTGTTTGTCCTTTTTGATAATCTGAAATAATAGATAAATCAATATCTTCAATATCTTGCACGAGATAGGAAGATATTCCCATACTTTCTTGAACAATTTTTTGAGTTAAATCCTCAGGAGCCGGAGCACCAGAAGAATTATTTACTTTTATTCCGAAATCACCATCTGGACCGCCGGGATTATGACTGGCCGTCAACAATATCCCGAAATCCAAACCATATTTTCGAATAATACAAGATACTGCCGGTGTTGAAATCAAACCGTTTTGAGCCACCCAAATTTCACTTATACCGTTTGCCACCGCCATTTTAATTATCGTTTGAATGGCGACATCATTATAATATCGACCATCACCGCCCACAATAATTTTTTTTCCGCCGGCAGATAAGGCATTAAAAATACTTTGAATAAAATTTTCCAAATAATTTGGATTATTAAGGAAAACTTCCGTCTTTTTTCTTAATCCGGAAGTTCCCATGTTTTGATCTGAATAAGGTTTTGTTTCGACAATCATTTAAAGTCCTATTTGTAAAGCGAGTGAACGCATTTCCTGACGACCGGCCAATGCAGACATTGATAACGGCATTTTGATACCATTTTCTTTAATATCCAACATCGTCAATCCTTTCAAGAATAATTCACGATAAATTATCCGTTCGGATACCCCCCCAATGACTTTAAAATTAATCTTTCCTTCCAAATCTGTCAATAGTTTTTCCATAACTTTTTCATTTTTATTATTAAACGGAGATAAGCGATTGCGAGCCACCATCCAAACCAAAGTCGGACGACGAAGCAAACTTCTTTTTTGGCGAACCGCCCAAATTCGCTCCGCATAAGCCCCCATCTTTTTAATACTCATCGTTGCTTCATCAATTGAAGCAAAAACATCCAAATCAATTAAACTGTCATTGATTGGTGTAAACAATATATCAGCATACGATAAAGCTTCTGCGGTAATCGGACTGTCTGTTCCCGGCGTATCCAATACAATAATATCATAATTATTTTTCATCTGTTCCAATTGAGAACGTAAAAACAAGCTTCCGTTTGATACATCTTTCAAGCGAACATGATATGGAACAGGCAAATTTAATCCATTTTCAGACATAAATTTTTTACGATTTTCAATATAATGAGATAAAGTTCCCTGACGACCGTCCAAATCAATTGATGCCACTTTTTTCCCTTGACGCAACCAAGACACAATCAAATGCATCGCCATAGTTGACTTTCCGGAACCACCTTTTTCATTACCGATAACAATAATTTTTGCACTCATAAGACCCACCTTTTTTAAAAAAAACAATAGGTCCTTCTTACTCTTTTTCTTCAATTTTGTCAAGTATATTTTTGATATTGTCTATTTCATTTTCTTTTAAGAAAAATATACCCTTTTCCAGCCATTTCGGTTTCAATTCCTCGGCATTTAAAATAACACCATCCGTTAAAACCAAGCAACCGTAAATATTGGCCTCTGCTTCCAAAGCTTTTAACAAATTCATTTCTTTTTTCAACAGATAAACAGGGGAAATTTCCTGTCCATTGGAACAAAACCACATTGGATTTTCCGCTTCATCCACCATTTCATCCGCCACCCATTCCTTTTGAGGCGTATTGAATAATTTAATAATTAAAGCACTTTTATCCGACGACAGAACATACGGTATCTTTTGTTTTTCTAAGATAATATTTTCAAACAGCTGATAATTACTCCCTTGTATAAGGGGTGTGATTTTTTCTTTAATATCAACAGATATTTTTTCTTGTTTTTTATCGGAAACAAGCTTATTTTGTTCCGTTAAACTAGGTATTCGGGCAAGATCTATTGCCATTGGACGATGATTAATATTTTTTTTCTTTTTTAAATAAAAAACTTTACTTTCAACAGGCTTTTTTCTAAAATCCGGCAACTGGCGGTATAAAAGGAAGGTTAATACGAAATATATTGGGAAATAAATGACAAATATAAACAAAACCAGCCACATCATTCCCCCTTCGATCACCCAATTTTCCGATTGAAAAAAGTCAATAATTTGGTTCCATCCGTCAAAAGGCGACATAAAAACGCCATTCTTTTGACACATCAGGCAGAAGGGGGTTATTCCCAAAAAACGATACAGAATCGCCCCCAACACCCCCAAGTATATAAAGCTAACAGTTAAAACTGAAACAATTAACTTCTTAAAATTCATCTTTTTATACAGATATCAACAAATCCATCGGCTAATTCAGAATGAGTTGCCTGATTTAAATTTTCAGCTTCATTCATATCTGTTGCCAAAACCTGCCCCATCACATATTGACGATACTGTTTCAAAGATTGTTTAATCAAATCGGTTGACGCAACATAAGACACCTCAATTCTATCGGAAACATCGAAATCATTATCTTTCCGAAGTTGTTGAACTAAGCGAACAAAATCTCTGGCCACGCCTTCTTGTTCCAATTCAGGATAAACCATCGTATCCAATTGAACAATACCGGTATTATCCGGCAAAGCCAATCCGTCCACGCCCTCCTTCAAAACCAATCGAAGCTCGAATTCTTCCGGCAACAAGACTTGACCGGCAATGGATAAAGTTCCATCTTCGGATAAAGTCCATTGGCCGTTTTTGGAACACGCCATAATCTGTCCCATGAAAGCCCCCAATCTTTTTCCGATTAAAGGCGTCTTTAAGTATAAGAATTTATTACCAAGCTCTTCGACATTATCCAATATTTTAACTTCTTTGACATTAACTTCGTCTTTTAACAGTTCTTCGTATTGAATTAAGTCCTTCATATCAACGCCGGCCAAAGTCATCAAGCGTAAAGGCAACCGATTCCGCAACTTATAATTTTCACGAATGGATTTTGCCGTAGAACAAATCATCCGAATTAAATCCATTTGTTTAATTAAATCCGCATTATCCGGCAAATATTCAACATTTGGGAAATCTTGTAAATGAACGGATACTTTACCGGTCAAGGCTTTATAAATATATTCCGTCAAAAACGGTAAAATCGGAGCGATTGCTTCGGACATAACAACCAAAACCGTATATAAAGTATTGAAAGCGTTTTTATCCGTTCCATCCCAGAATCTGGCCCGAGAACGACGAATATACCAGTTATTTAATATCTCCAAGAAATCGGCTGTATCGGCACAAGCCCCCGGTAAATCATATCCATCCATTTGTTTTTTGATTTTTTGAACCACATCTTTTAATTTTGATAAAATATATGTATCCAAAACATCATCTGAATGATTGATAAGTTGTGCTTGAACCCCTTCGGCATTTGCATATAAACAGAAGAAATAGAATGCATTCCAAAGCGGAATTAAAGCCCGTCTAGATGCTTTTGAAATTTCAACGCCTTTGGCATCCACATTCAAAGTTCCACCCCGAACAATCGGACTGGCTAACAACCAATAACGCAATGCATCTGATCCTAAACTATCCAAAATGACATAAGGATCCGGATAATTTTTCAACCGTTTAGATAATTTTTGTCCATCTTCGGCCATAATCAATCCGGTGCAAAGACAAGTTCTGAAAGCCGGTTTATTTTTCAAGGCCGTTCCCAAAACATGTAAAGTATAGAACCACCCCCGTGTCTGATCCAATGCTTCGACAATAAAATCAGCCGGATAATGAGAATCAAACCATTCTTTATTTTCAAACGGATAATGCACTTGTGCATACGGCATAGATCCCGATTCGAACCAACAATCAAAGACATCGGTGACCCGTTTCATCATTGTCTGTCCTGTCGGATCATCCGGATTCGGGTAAATGACATCATCAATCATCGGGCGATGCAAATCCGTCACATCATAACCGGTTTTTTCCTTAATCTCTTGCACTGAACCGAAAACATCAATTCTGGGGTATTGAGGATTATCCGATTTCCAAACCGGCAACGGAGTTCCCCAAAACCGATTTCTGGAAATAGACCAATCACGAGCCCCTTCCAACCATTTTCCGAAACGACCGTGTTTTAAATGATCGGGTATCCATCTGATTTCCTCATTTAAACGAACCATATCGTCATTAAAGGTAGAAACTTTAACGAACCAACCGCTCATTGCTTTGTAAATCAAGGGCGTATCTGTCCGCCAACAGAACGGATAAGAGTGTGTATATTGTTCTTTTTTTACCAACTTCTGATTTTCTTTTAACCAAACCAAAATCGGCTCATTGGTTTCAAAAACCTGCATTCCGACATAATCCGAAACTTCGGCGGTAAAACAGCCGGCCTCATCTACGGGGCAAACAATCGGGAATTCGGGATCATGTTGCCGACAAACCTCAAAGTCATCTTGACCGAACCCCGGAGCAATATGAACAATTCCCGTTCCATCTTCCGTTGAAACAAAATTCCCTGATAATACTTTAAATGCGCCCTTTTCTTTTAATGATTTAAAATAAGGGAACATCGGTTCATACGAAAGTCCGATTAAATCATGTCCTTTGATGACACCGACTTCCGTTGCATTTTGTAATTGTTGTTTATATTTCCCCTTCAATGCCGAAGCCAAGATATATTCTTCATTTCCTTCCCGCATAATTGAATAATCTATATCCGCCCCGACAGCAATCATCAAATTGGAAGGCAAAGTCCAAGGCGTTGTTGTCCACACCAGTAAATGACGACCATTTTCCAACTTAAACAAGACGGTTATTGCGGTATCTGTTTTATCCTTATACCCCTGATTAACTTCAAAGTTTGAAACCGGAGTTTGAGCCGCCCAAGAATACGGTTGGACACGAAAATCTTCATAAACCAATCCCTTATCATAAAGCTCTTTAAAATTATGAATAACGGACTCCATAAAAGACAAATCCATCGTCCGATAATCATTTTCCATATCCACCCAACGACCGATTCGATGGAAAGTATCTTTAAAAATACCCGTATATTTTAAAACATCACTCCGACAAAAGTCATTAAATTTAGCAATACCGTACTCTTCAATGGCTTTATGTCCGGAAACATTCAATGCTTTTTCAGCAGCCATTTCCGCCGGCAATCCGTGGCAATCCCAACCTAAACGTCTATCAACTTTTTTACCAACCATTGTTTGATATCTGGCCACTGTGTCCTTAACATAGGAAATCATAATATGACCGTAATGCGGTTGTCCGTTAGCAAACGGAGGGCCGTCATAAAATACAAATTCTTCTGCATCTTCTCTTTGAGAAACAGATTTTTGAAAAATTTCTTCTTGATCCCAAAATTTTAAAATTTCTTCTTCCATTTCCGGAAAATTGATCTTTGCATTCAAATCTGGATAATACTTTGTCATAATTTCCTCACTTAACTAATAAAAGACAATACTAAAAAATAACTTCCTAAAAAACAATAAACCATAAAAACGGTATAACAATAGTTGGCAATCAACCTTCTGATGAATTTTAATAATGAAACATCATTTTTTCTGAACATAAACCAAAACCAACCGGATATCAATAAAAATATAGCAAACAAAACCAAATAAAATAAATAATTCATTAAAACATCAATCAAACGTTCCACTTGAGAAAAGTAAAGAACTAAAAACAATGTTAAAACCAAGGCAATAATATCATTTAAATTAATATAAAATTTTTTAAAAATATTTTTCATTATCTTCTCCGTCTTTTTCTTGAAACCGTTTCTCTGGTCGATTTGGACTGACTTTGTCCCACTGTTCCCACTGTCTTAGATGTGGGAATATCAGAATAAACCATATTCATTGTTGAACTTTCTTGAACCGGTTCAACCTTTTTTTCAGCCTCGATTAATGTTGACACCTTCGCTTTGGCAGAAGTAATTTCCCTAAGCGACATAACTTTTTCCAGCTCATCCCGAGCCGGACCGGCCTGTTCGAACCCTAAATCAATCGCTTTTGTTAACCAGGCATGAGCCAATTCTCGATCCCCCTTTTGTCCCCGATCAATATATACACTGGCCAAATTATATTGTGCTTCCGGTCGTTTTTGTTCTGCCGGCACCAAATAATAACGAATAGCCGTATCATAATTTTTAGCAACACCTTTTCCGAAGTGATACAGATAACCCAGCATCTGATGAGCATCCAAATTTCCGGCTGATGCGGATTTTTGATAATATTCTACAGCTTTCTTCTGATCCTTAATAACCCCCTGTCCGTTGTTATACATATGCCCCAAATAAAGCGATGCAATATCCGATTCGTTTGTATCCGCTTTTGATAAAAGCTCAAAGGCTTTATCATAATTTTGTTCGACACCACGCCCCAAAGCATACATAACCCCCAAATTAACCATCGCCGTATTATCCCCATACTCAACAGCCCGTTCATAATATTCAATCGCTTTTTTAGGATTAGATTCCACCACAATTCCTTTGTCATAAAAATAACCGATATAACTTAATCCACCGGCATCATCCAAATCAGCTGCCCGTTGAAAGTATTGATAAGCCGTTTGATCATTTTTCAACAATCCGGTTCCGTTGTAATAAATATATCCCATCAAATATAAAGCCTTTGGATTTTCGGCTTCAACCAAATCCGTTAATTCCTGTATCGCTTTTAAATAATCACCGCTTCTAATAGCCTCCATACTACTCTCATAATCAGCATGAACATTTGTCATCAAAAGAAAAGATAATAAAATCAATCCATATTTTTTCATTTTCATTCCCTCTTATTTTTGATTTTCAACAACCTTGATTAATTCTTCCCCACGGACACAAGCCGTTCCCAACTTTCCGACAACAATACCCGCGGCTAAATTGGCCAATATCATCGCCTCTTCAAGCGAAGCGCCGACACTTAAAGCCAAACCCAAAGTCGCCATACAAGTATCACCGGCACCGGAAACATCAAAAACTTCTTTGGCATTTGTCGGAATATGAACATAGGAATTCATTCCCTCATGAACAAGCATCATTCCATATTCACTTAAAGTAATAATCATATTTTCAACATTTAAACGTTGAATTAATTTTAACGCAGTTTCTTGAATAGTTTTATAATTTGGCTTTCCAATCAGCATTTCCTGATTAACTGCTTCAAAAAATTCTTTTAAATTCGGCTTAATCAAATAGGCCCCATTATATTTCATATAATCATTTCCTTTTGGATCAACCAAAACTCTTTTTTTATGTTTATGAGCTATTTTGATGACAAATTGACAAATATCATAAGTCAGAACACCTTTTTTATAATCCGACATTAAGATAACATCAGCTTTTGGAACAAGAGCCTCAACTTTTTTACAAAAATGTTCGATTAACTCGTCATCCCAAAGCAATGGAACTTCATTATCAACCCGCAAAACATGATGTGTTCCGGCAATATATCGTGTCTTAATGGTTGTCATATAGCCTTTTTTCTTTAACAAATGAGCCGAATCGCCTAAACAGGCTTCGACCACCTTACCGACCCCGTCATTTCCAACAATCCCCAAAAAATCAACTTCTGCCCCCAAAGACTTTAAATTATTAACAACATTTCCGCTTCCACCCAACATTTGAATTTGGCTTTCGACTTTCAAAAGAGGTACAGGTGCTTCCGGAGATATCCGATTAACCACACCATAAACGAATTCATCAAACATAATATCCCCGATACATAAAATCCGAGTCTTTTTGAATTTCTTAATGTAATCAACTAACTTTTGCATCATATACTCTCCCTCTTTTATCAAAGGATATAAAAAAAAATCATACTTTGCAAGATTTTTCTTGTTATTTTTCAAAAAAATAAATACAATAAGCCTGACATATCAATTAAAAAGTAAAAAAGAAAGGATATAATTATGAAAAATATGATGAACATGATGGGTATGATAAAAAAAGCTCAAGAAGTTCAAAACAAGATGAACGCCATTAACGATCAAATGGCCGATCGTATTTTCGTCGGAACAGCCGGCGGAAATGCCGTATCTGTCAGCTTAACCGGCAAATTCATTGCTCAATCCGTTAAAATTGACCCCAGTGTTTTAGATGATATTGAAACTTTACAAGACTTATTGGTCGTTGCATTTAATGATGCCAAAACAAAAGTCGATATGGCGACGGACGAAGCTTTTTCATCCATCAAAAAAGAACTCAATCTTCCAGAAAACTTTAAATTACCGTTTTAATTAAGAGAAATAAATGTCTGATTCGATTGATATTCTAATTAAGTATTTTTCAGACCTGCCGGCACTTGGCCCCCGTTCGGCTCGCCGTGCGGTTTTGCATCTTTTAAAGAAAAAAGAAGGGTTAATGATACCCCTTAAAAATACTTTGACGGATGTCATCGAAAACACAACGGTCTGTCCGATTTGCGGCAATATAGATACTTCTTCCCCCTGTCATATCTGTGCGGATACCTCACGACGGACAGATTTGATTTGTATTGTTTCGGATATATCCGATGTTTGGGCATTGGAAAGATGTCAAATATTCAACGGGAAATATCATGTCTTGGGGGGGGTATTATCGCCCTTGGACGGAATTGGACCGGATGAGTTGAATATATCAACCTTACTTGATCGTATTAATAACGGCAAAATTTCGGAAATCATATTAGCTCTACCGGCAACGGTTGACGGTCAGACAACAGCACACTATCTGTCCGACATTCTGTCTGAAAAAGGTGCGACAATTACTTATCTTTCTCATGGTATTCCAATGGGTG
This sequence comes from Alphaproteobacteria bacterium, assembly GCA_045536135.1. Classification (GTDB taxonomy): domain Bacteria; phylum Pseudomonadota; class Alphaproteobacteria; order CAAHEQ01; family UBA3637; genus JAZSNA01. The sequence goes on along the minus strand of JAZSNA010000013.1, from coordinate 20,469 downwards.
GAGAACTTGATTATCTGGATGACGGAACAATCGGAGCCGCATTCAAGAGTCGGCGAGGAGTATAAAATGAATGATAATTTGACACAATCTTTGGATAACTTAAAAATCGCATTAAATCGCTTGTCCGAAAAGGTTAATTCTTTACAGAATAAAAATCAAAAAAATCAAAGCCGAATTAACGAATTAAAAACCGTTATATCCAGTGCATATGGACGAATTGATATGGCTTTATCTTCTTTTAAGAAAGGAGAAAAATAATGGCAATTATATCCTTTCAAATTGCAGGACATCCCTATAAAATATCGTGTTCGGATGGGCAAGAGGCTCATATTCTTGAATTAGCAAAAGAGCTGGATCAAAAAGCAACAAACCTGAATAAAACCATCGGTTTTGTTCCCGAAGGTCATTTGTTAGCTATGGTCAATATATTAACGGCTCAAGAATTATATAATCTGAAACAAAAACTGGCGAATCAAGATTCGGCGGAAGAAAAAATTCCAACCGATTTAATTCGAACGATTGATGAAATAACACGACAAATTAATTTGATTGCCGATACAATACAGGACGAATAATGCGAATTCTATTTTTGGGCGATGTTGTCGGAAAAGCCGGCCGAAAAATCATAAAAAAAGAAATATCAAAGTTAAAGTCGAATTTAAATCTTGACATCATTATTATCAATGTCGAAAACGCAGCCCATGGATTTGGTTTAACCCCTAAAATATATGAAGAATTTAAAGAAATGGGTGTGGATATTATGACCTTGGGCAACCATTCTTTTGACAAAAAAGACATTTTCCCGATTTTACAGGAAAAATCAGATATCATTCGTCCGATGAACTATCCGCCCTCCACCATTGGAAACGGTTTTTGTATCAAAGAATTATCCGATGGGCGTAAAATTTGCGTCATCCAACTGATTGGTAATTTATTCATGCGTTCTTCTGAACCCTGCTTTAATACATTAACTAATTTTTTAAAAAATTATCAAATTGGAAAAGATTTTAATGCAATCGTTGTTGACATTCATGCCGAAGCAACTTCCGAAAAAATGGCTTTGGGTTTTTATTTTGACGGTCAGGTATCCTTAGTCGCCGGCACTCATACACACATACCGACTGCGGACTGTATGATACTGCCCAAAGGAACCGGATATATCACGGATTTGGGAATGTGTGGTGATTATTGGTCCGTTATCGGAATGACCCCACCCGCCGCAATTAACCGTTTTACAAAAGAAAAAGAAAATATTCCCTTGACGGTAGCGGAAAAATCGGCTACATTATGTGGCGTTTTTATAGAAACAGACGATATAACCGGAATGTGTCAAAAAATAAAGGCCATTCGAATCGGTGAACATTTAGAAAATACGAAAGGATAAAATTATGGCAGGACATTCTCAATTTAAAAATATTATGCATCGTAAAGGGGCACAGGATAAAATTCGGGCAAAAATCTTTTCCAAGTTAGCCAAAGAAATCACTGTTGCCGCCAAATCCGGTCTGCCTGACCCTGCCAGCAATCCACGTTTAAGAACGGCCATCTTAGCCGCTCGGGCCGAAAACATGCCCAAAGATAATATTGAACGAGCCATCAAAAAAGGTTCTCCGGGCGAAGATACAACAAATTATGAAGAAATTCGCTATGAAGGTTTTGGACCGGCGAATGTATCTGTCATTGTGGAAACATTAACCGATAACCGTGCCAGAACAGCGCCGAATATGCGAACAATTTTTGGTAAAAAAGGCGGTCAATTAGGAAACGAAGGCTCTGTTATGTTTAACTTTGAAAAAGTCGGATATATTGAATATCCGTCATCAATCGGCGACTATGACACCGTTTTTGAATCCGTTGTTGAAGCCGGAGCAGATGATCTAGTTCAAGAAGATGACACTTATGAAATTTATTGTAAGCCGGACGATTTAGCTTCTGTTCGGGACAGTATGGAAAAAACATTCGGAGATCCGAAAGTTTGCCGTCTGGATTATAAACCGTTGGTTATGGTGGATGTGACTGATATTGAAAAAGCACAAGTTTTAACGGATTTGATTTCAGCATTAAACGAAGATGATGATGTTCAACGCATCATTACAAATGCAAACATTCCGGATGAAATTATGGAAAAACTTCAATGAGGTTTATGGGCATTGATCCCGGTCTTTGCCACACTGGTTGGGCAATTATCGATCGGGAAGGCAATCAAAATATTTTTATCGCTGGTGGAGTTATTGAGCCGAATACATCATTGACCTTACCTGAGCGATTAGCCGAAATTTTTCAATCTTTGGACAAAGTTATTTCATTACACCGCCCCAATTATTGTGCTGTGGAAGAAACATTCGTTAATGTCAATCCCCGATCAACTTTAAAATTGGGTCAAGCTCGCGGAGTGGCGGTTTTAGTTCCGTCAATTCACAATATCCCCGTGGATGAATACACGCCTAATCATATTAAAAAAGCGATTGTCGGCGTCGGCCATGCAACCAAAAATCAAATTGACACAATGATCCGTTTATTACTCCCTTCGCTTCCAACACAAATTCCCAAAGATACATCAGATGCAATTGCTATGGCATTAACTTGTTCTTTTTTTCACAAAAAATGAATAAAACTTCTTGATTCTTAAAATAAAAATGAGTATTTTAAAAGCGAAAGGATGGGAAAAATGCCTTACACAACTTCTGAATTCGCTTTTATTTTAAACGGTCACGGTTTGGGTGAAAAAATTGACTTGGAAAAAGTTAAATTTTTTAAAAATAAAAAACTTTGGATACATGTTGACTATAAGGATGAAGAAGTTCAAAATTGGCTTTTGAAATCAAAATTGGATGAAACGGTTGTTGAAAACCTGATTGATGAGGATACATCTCCCAGATATTTTTCCCATGACAACGGATTATTAATCGTTATGCGGGGCGTCAACTTCAACAAAAAACAAGACGAAGATGATATGATTGCTCTACATATGTGGATTGAAAAAAATCGCATACTGACTCTATCCCATCGTCCATTATGTGCTGTCAAAAAAGTTTATCAAAATTTGAAAAAAGGAATCGGTCCGAATACGCCAATAGACTGTGCGATTGATTTAATGGAACAGATGACAAACGAAATTAACGAATCTATTTCCATTATCGCAGACGAAGTCGACGAAATTGAAGAAGATGTTATTGATTTGGATGGACATAAGAACAAAGAAATTCGAAATAAGATTGCTCAACTTCGGCATAAAATCGTAGGTTTCAGACGCTATATTGCCCCTCAACGAGATGTGGCAGCCGGCCTGAAAAACATCACTCATCCCCTAATCGGTGAAGATGAACAAATTCGTTTTCGGGATATTACTTTGGATTTAAAAAAGGCCGTGGAAGATTTGGATTTTGCCCGAGATCATTCGAATGTGACCCAAGAAGAATTGGATTCCAAAACCAATATCAGCATCAGTCAAACCATGTATTTAATGTCCATTATTATGGTTATTTTTACCCCGATGACTTTTTTAACAGGTCTGTTGGGCGCAAATATCGGAGGAATTCCGTTTGCGCATGAAAATGGATTTTTATATGTTTCTGTGGCAATGTTCTTTATGATTATCGGCCAACTTTACATCCTTAAAAAAATCAAATGGTTTTAATGTTATTTTAAAAAATTTGACCAATCTGGATCGGAAGCTTGTGAAGGCGTCTGAATGAAACGTTCATTATATCCGGAAACATCAATTGCATAAAGCCCCGTTTTGCCACCTTGGTCATAAAAAGAATAAGGATTTTGTTTAAAGAACATAATCACACGACCATTCGGTGAAAAAGTCGGACCTTCCACCAAAAAACCGGTTGCAATAATACGTTCGCCGGTTCCATCCGGTCGAATAACACCAATATAAAATTGTCCTTGATAAATCTTTGTAAAGGCGATGTAATCTCCCTTCGGCGACCAAACCGGTGTCCCATAAGAACCTTGTCCGAAAGTAATCCTTTTAGGATTTTTACCATCATTATCCATAATATAAATCTGTTGGCTTCCACCTCGATCTGAATTAAATACAATCTTTTTTCCATCCGGAGAAAACGATGCCGATGTATCAATTGCATTTTCTTTTGTTAATCGTTGAAGCTCCTTACTTTCAATATCGTAAAGATAAACATCTGAATTACCCTTAACCGCTAAAGACATCAACAGTTTTTTTCCATCCGTTGAGAACCGAGGTGCGAAAGACATTCCCTCGAAAGTGCCGAGTCTTTGATTATTTCCTGATTTTATATCATATAAAAAAACCTGTGGTTTTCCCCGATCATAAGATAAGTAAGCAATCTTTGTCATATCCGGAGAAAGACGAGGTGTTAAAACCAATGTTGTGCCATCAGTCAAGTATTGATGATTTTCGCCATCTTGATCCATAATCGCCAATCTTTTAATCCGTTTTTTCGGATTACCGGAACTGGCCACATAAACAATTTTTGTATCAAAATAACCTTTTTCGCCGATCATCCTTTCATAAACCATATCCGACACAATATGTCCCAACCGTCGCCAATCTTTTTGTGGAAGTGTTAACGCCTTTGACAACATTTCCTTCCCCGAAAAAACATCCCAAAGACGGAATGAAACCTTAAAGCGGTTATTGGGCAATTCTTCCACTTCGCCATATAACAATGCTTGCACATTGATAGTCTGCCAATCATTTAATACCGGTTTTTGATAAATTGAATATAACGGTTGGATGTAAGCCTTTTTGTCCACCAAATGAAACAAACCGGAATTTTCCAGATTTTGAGATATAATCTGTGTAATTTCTGCCGCATAGCTTTTTCCGCCAAATTCCGGAATAGCAATCGGAATCGGGTCAGCCTTGGCACCCAAAACAGAAATATCCACTTCGGCACAAAGCGGAAAGATACTCAAAATAAATAAAAACAGATAAATAACTTTTTTCATACCATTAAAGGATAAATACTTTTTAAAAAAAGTCAAGATTTAATTTCCGGCAAAACTGAATTCATCGTTTGAGATAATTCAGCCGTATCACGAAGTCGCCGTTCAATTGCCCGTGTCCGTGTTCCGGCTTCATCTAATATTTTTCCAGCGGCATCAATATTCTTCTTCACCTTTTCAACCCATTGTGCATACTTTTCAAATTCTGTCCGAGCTAATGCCAGTGCTTGCCAAACTTCACCGGAACGTTTTTGTATTGCCAAAGTGCGAAAACCCATTTGTAAACTGTTTAAAAACGCCCCCAAAGTACTGGGACCCGTGATTGTAATTTTATATTTCTTTTGAACAAAAGACGACAATCCGGGACGTCTCATCACTTCGGCATACAGTCCTTCTGTGGGCAAGAACATAATCGCAAAATCTGTTGTTTTCGGAACAAAAATATATTTTTCACAAATTCGCTTAGCCTCTAATTTTATCTTTTTTTCCAACTCCTCGCCAGCTTTTTCAACCATTTCTGAATTACCTTTTTCCGAAGCATCCACAAGACGTTCATAATCCTCAATCGGGAATTTAGAATCAATCGGAATGACCCCATCCGGCAAACACACAACATACTCCACCAATTCATCCGATCCATCTTTTATCTTAACATTTCGCTGATATTGATCAGGGGCTAACATCTGCTCTAATAAAGAACCTAATTGAATTTCACCCCAACCGCCACGTATTTTAACATTAGTCAATACCCGTTTTAAATCACCAACACCCGTGGCTAGATTTTGCATTTCTCCCAAACCTTGATGAACTTTTTCTAAACGTTCGGATACCAAAGAAAAAGATTCGCCCAATCTTTTTTCCAAGGTCGTTTGTAATTTCTCATCAACTGTTTGCCGAACTGTTTCCAATTTTTCATTCATTGCTGATCGAATTGAATCATTAAACACCATCAAAGACTTCATCATTTCCTGCCGAAGTATTGCTGTTTCGTTTTGTTGATTTCTTTGAAAAGTCTCTATTTCGGACGATAGAGTGGATTTTTTGGATAAAGCAACTAAAATCGTTATTAAAACAATAAAAATTAAAATCAATAAGAAAATTAAAATCGGCAACATTTTTATCTATGTAATTTCTGTGACTGCACGAATATTTCCATTACGATTGATTTGAACAACCCGTAAAATTTCATGCATTTCTTTAATAATTTTTTCCCGATCCAAATTCGGCGATGTCCGAAGCATTCTGGATAAAAAAGCCTTATATGCCGCTTCCGAACTATCCGCATGAATAGTTGCGAAACAGTTATCATGTCCGGATCCCATCAATTCCCAAATCGCTGTTGCGTTTGAGGTTGATATTTCCCCACAAATGATACAATCCGGCGTAAACCGAACCACCAAATCAATAACCTTGGCATAATCCAAAGCATTCGTTTGCTCTGTCCGTGGCAACAATATGTGAACCCGATTTTTATGAGGTACTTTCAATTCATGCGTATCTTCAATCGTTAAAACACGTTTATGTTCATCCAACAATTTAATCATATTATTTAAAAATGTTGTCTTTCCGGTTGCCGTTGCACCGGATATTAAAATATGTTCTCCCCGACGAATAGACAATAACAGTCGTTCATAAGGATCATCCGGATCTTCAACATACTTCAACTTATTCAATCGCTTTAACTTTCCGCCTCCTTGTTCCAATCCGAAAGAACTCATTTCTACACCGACCTCTTCCTTGAAAACACGAATGGCCATGGCAACCCCACCGGTTAAATCATTATTATCATAACGAACATTACGACCGGCAATCGCCGAAAACCGATGTCCTCCGGGCAATTCAACAAAGACCAAAGGATTTCCGGATACCGGATCATAAGCCTGATCATACGAATTGGCAATAATATACATTAAATTATTTAAATATTCACGTGTCAATTTAGGGTCTTCTTTTTCAACCCAAGGATATAAACTCCCCCCCCGCATACGAAGCCAAATTGAACCTGGGTGATCAATGGCGACTTCTTCAACATTATCTTGTTCATACCAATATGACAGTGGTCGAAGAACCGACTGTAAAACACGATAAGTATCATTAATTGACATTTCCGCCATTACTTAACCCTTTCGTTCCAATGGTTTTGATACATCATTGCTCTGTCCTCTATTTTGAATAATATCATCAATCGTTTTCCCTGTATCAACAACTTCTTCATCTGTTACAGACGGGGTTGTCGTTGGCATCGGTGTCTCTTCAACAACCTCCGGAGCATAAATTAAATCTTCATCTGTTATAATCGGTCTGGCCCCTTGTCCTTTGAAACGGGAATCGGGAGTTTGAGCCTCCGTTCCGTCTGCACCATATTGAGACAAGTACTCATCAACATCATCACTTTCCGAACGCAAGAATAAATCCTCATTTGCATAGACAGTCAACCGTGTACCTGACGGAATAAAGACAATCGGTTCAACACCGGAAGCATTTTGAATCATATCTTCAAATATGGCCTGCATATCCCCCAAGAATTGGGCTCGAGCATCCGCCGCCGCCTGTGCCTTATCAGATTGAACCGTTGTGGCATTATCCTGATTGGTCGTAATCGCATCATCCACGGCAATTAAATAACCCATTGCAGACACCGTTGCCGATAAAAGTGCTGGCCGACCATAACGATCAAGGAATTGTTCATCCAAATATCCGGCTACGCCACCCCGTCCCTGAGCATCACCGGAAGTCGCTTCAAATGTAAATGCAGCACCATCCGGACGAATTAAACGTGTCCACTTAATATCAATTTTTGAAGCCCGTCCTTCACCGGATATACCCTCTGCTTCACCAATCAAACGACTACCTGCCGGAATAATAATATTTCGTCCGGCTTCGGCATAAATATGGCGTTCAACAACCGCCGAAATCGGCATACCATCCACAAAACGAGAATCGATTGAGGATTGTAATACCGCCGGTATAGCCTTTCCTTTTAAGACAACTTGTTCCAATTTAACCGGCCATCCGGAAACAATTTTAGCCCCATAATCCCGATCTTGTTTTTTTCTGGCTTTTGCTAAAATTTTACCCGAAGGCGTTAATCTGGATAAATTACCCTTCATAATTAAACCTTCACGCATCACATTTCTTTTTTGATTAATCGCTTGAGAAACCTGTTGTGCATGTTCCGGAGAATAAGTCGGTGCCGGCGTAATAATATCAGGTCCGATAATTTCATCAACCAACAACTGATCGGATAAAGAATACGGCACACCTGCACGCATTGTTCCTTTCATTTCACCTTTTTCATCAACAATCGTATCATCACTTAAAACATAAAATTTCTGTTTACCGATACTCATTGAACGTGCATTCATCATTGACGGCATTTTAATATCCAAAGGTGTTGTCTGTTTTATATTATCCAGTTTTTGATTATTAATAACATACGTTCCATCGGGTAATACCTCGCCAATTTTTTCCCCTGTCGTCGTGTCATAAATCAAACCGTCTTTTTCAATACCGATAACATTATTATCCTTATCAAATAAAAAGTTAGGCATCGTCACAAATCCGACTTCATCTACCTGTCCGATTTCATTATCTTTTAAGTCAAAAATACGTCCGTCATCCGCAACAGTGGCAATTTTTTGCCCCGTCCAAGCATATAAATCTTTTCCTTTTAGTTTTAACCATTTTCCACCACTGGGCAAATACATTTCGCCATTTCGAGACAATAACATTTGAACATCATCTTTATCTGATAACAACAATTGATATTTCTGGGTATCAAACAAAGTCCCAATTACTGTTCCGTCTTTTCCAAGAATATGCCCCGTATAATCTAATTGCCCCAATGTTGCCCCCGAAGAAGATACAGGCGTACCGTCTTTCTTTAAATAACCCAAAATTTTACCTTTATCGGAAATAATAATTCCTTGACCATGGGCATATCCCATAACTTCACCAGTATTATTTAACAAGGTGTTTTGTTCCGATAGACAACCCAATTGTTGTTCTGCCATAATAATCCCTTGGAAATCAGCTTGACCAATAATCTTGTTTTCGGCATCCAGAACAATTTGAGGTGTATAAACACGCCCCATATATTCCCCTTTTAAAGATACGGCTTTTCCCGTCGGGTCAATTGAACCCAAAACTTGTCCTTTTTCATCCATAACCTGTCCGTTAACGGAAACACTTCCGACTAATTGACAATTATTATAAACCACTTCACCCTGAACAACAGTACCAACAATATCCAAGGCATGATTTTTTTGCACGATACCGGCAGAAGATACTTTTCCCAAAACCTCTCCCCGATTTGTCTGTGCTTCCCCATTTCCATTTATCACGGCAATAACAACATTATTATTATCCAAAACCAAATTTGGCTCAACAATTTGACCAATTAAAAGATTTTTATCCGATAAAACCATACCCGTATTTAAAGCATAGTTCGTTTTCTTATCCCCCACAATCTGACCTTTTGGATTTTGACGCCCTAATACTTTTTTATCCCAAGAAATCGGCAAGCCCACTTTTAAAATTTCACCAATCCAATCCCCTTTATCTGTATATGCCTGATTATAATCTTTAATAACCCCAATTCGATTCCCTTTATCCATCACCGTACCGCTTGAAGAAACAAGACCTTGTACCCGTCCTGTATCATCAACAACAATACCTGAATTTAAAATCCGTCCACGATAAGATTTGCCTTGTAAAACAGAACCGAAAGGTTGCCAACGGTATTCTTCTTTACTTTGCGGATAAACCGTTAATCCGTTCCAACCGAAAGTTCCCATAAACTGACCCGCTGTATCAATTACAATACCGGGCTGAGTTAAAAAACCGGTTTGTCGATTTGATGCATCAAACAAGTATTGCATTGAAACTTTTGCAACTTGACGATCATCTCTCAACACCGCACCTTCCGATAATAAATTCCCAAATGGAGTCGTATCATTCAGATATGGATATCCGTGAATCGGCATAAAACCGATACTTTCTTGATTTTGATTATAAACAAAATTGTTAAATCCGACTTGAGTTTTATCCGGAATTTGCCCATTCGGCAAAACCGGAAACAAAATTTGTCCTTTATTCGATAAAGCAACCGACGGGGACAAAATCGTTCCGACAATTTCATTTTGATTATCCACCACATTTTGTCCGATAACTTTTCCCATAAGCTCATTTGATGGATTTCGAACATTACCGTCATAGGAAACAAATCCTAGCAATTTATTTTCAAGATCAAGTATCGGCGTTCCATAAGCATAATATTGTCCGATAACTTTTCCATCATCCAAAACCAAATTATTATCTTTCACTTGACCGATTTTTTGACCAGTCAAATTAAGAGGTATTCCCGTAATACCAACTCGACCAATTAATATTCCCTTTTCGTCCAAAACCACACCAGCTGGCAATAGGCGACCAATTTTATTTCCATTATCATTCAATAAAAAATCATCATACGGGAAATCACCAATTTTTTCAAAGTTTTTATCCCGCAATTCCCCATTAACTAAAACTTGTCCCATATATTGTCCATCGGCATCAATAACAACACCTCGTGGTAAAATATGCCCGATTTGGAAGCCATCAGCATCAACAACCGTTCCATTTGCCCAAACATGACCGATTTCCCGTTCACCTTTAACAAGACCACCATCAAAGGACAAAGAACCAACTATTCTTTCTTTACTATTATTAATAACCAAACCAACACGAACGGATCGTCCGATTAAGTTTTTATTTTCATCATACGCATTCCCAAAAGAATCAACATAACCCTTTTTCCCGTTTCTTAACTTAAATCGGTTATCCAAAGCCGGGAAGCCTAAAACAGCCCCGCTGTTATCAATCAACAATGAATCATTTTTATAAATTCGACCAATAACTTCTTTTTGAGAATTTATAACCGTTCCATCCAATAACACCTTTGGACTGACCTGATTAACAAACATTTGAATATCACCACTATCCAAAACGGCTCCAATCATTTCCAATCCATTAAGGATAAAACCGGTCGGCATTATTCCGCCCAACATTTGCCCATCTTTTGACACCAATGAGCCATTAGCCCGAATAATCCCCAAATCTTTTCCATCCTTGTCAATAACATTTCCGTTCACATCAACCGTTCCGATGGTATTTCCATTTTCATTAATAACTTTAGAATTATCCGGTATCAACGCACCGACAACTTTTCCGTCTTTTATGGATACAACGGTATTATCCATTAAAACTTTCCCAAAAGAAACGCCATCTCCATCGATCACAGCACCGACTTGTTTAGAATAACGTCCCAAATAAATTCCATCATCTGAAACAACGACACCATCTTTGGGTATAAATCCAATTAATTCACCTTGATTATTCAGCACATTATCCCCGACAATTTCACCAACTTGAACACCATTTTCATCATAAACTTTATCCCCGATAATGACTAAATTTTCACCACTTTTATTCGTCACAATACGACCGCCACCCGCCAGTTGCCCATTTATATTTCCTTTTTCATCCATAACGAAACCACCCGGCATCAAACAACCGACAACCTTACCGGAAGGATCAACCACTTTACCATCCAACCGAACAATACCCAAAAACTTTCCATCCAAATCAACTGCCGTTCCAATCGGAGTCACTTCCCCAATTTTTTCCTTGGCTGTATTATAAACTTCCTGATCGGGTGTCACATAGCCGATACTTTCCATCGCCGTATTTAAAACCTGTCCGTTTAAGTCAATAATACCCAACAATCCACACCCCGGTGAAATCGCAGTCCCTGTCGGGATATAGCTCCCCATCACCCGCTTATCCAAATCCAAAACTTCTCCGGTTGAAATAATATAACCGATTCTTAATCCCGACACATTAGAAACAGTCCCGTTCGGCATTATCAATCCCTTAACCACGCCATCATATCCGATGACCCGACCTTGAGGCAGTACGATACCAACGCCATCAACCGTTCCATCCGGATTTAAACAACCCAATACATTTTTATCTTTATCAACAACCTTGCCTTCATTATTAACATATCCGATGGTTTCCCCTTTTGTATTTATAACCAAACCTTGCCGAATAACTCGTCCCTGCGGAATGGAAGCATTATTCAAAACCAATCCATCAATTGTCACATATCCCATTGGCTGATCAAATGAATTTAAAATCCGCCCATCAATTTGAACCATACCAAATGACTGACAAGAATGTCCGATAGCCACCCCTTGTGGGACAACCCCACCGATAATCATACCCACATCATTAACGGCAATTCCACCGGGTAAGATCCGTCCAATTTTCTGACCGTCACGATTCACAACCGAGGCATCTCGTTCGGTTCGCCCGATAACTTGTGAAGACAAATTCAAAATAACGGACCAAGGCATGATCGAACCCACGATTTCATTATTAAACACAACGGTTCCATCCGCCATAGGGAAACCAATGACGTTCCCTTTATCATCAACAACAGTTCCATCCGCAATTAATTCACCGATAACCTGCCCTCTGTAATCAATAACCGGAAGAAGATCCAATACCCGTCCCAAAACAACTAATTCAGAATTAACAATTGTTCCATCCGCCAATACCCGTCCCTTTAAGTTTCCTTCGAAATCAACAACCTCATTTTTTTCCGGAATATATTTTCCCATAACAATCCCATCAATTGAAATCGGAATTTTATCCGGATCAATTAATTCAATCTCCGATTTACCCCGACGTCGTTGATCTGCCACGGATGTTTTAGGAGCCGGTGTCACATTTTCACAAACAATACAATCCTTTTCATCCGACGAAGAAGCTATTAAAGAAATCAATACATCATGAGCCGGCGGTCTGGGAAATGCCGTTTTATCATCCAACCGCCAAACAATCTTTAAGATATTCTGTATCTGACGCACCTTGTCCGGTGTCCATAATATCCTTAAATTACAAGAAGAATCAGCGGGCAAAACCATTTCCCGACTACAACTGCCATTGATTGTAAATCCGCCTTCCTGTTTTTCTGCCAAAGAAATTTCTTCCAAGACAATTGGGCCACCCTTCGCCGTCAATGTGATCAAACCTTCTGCGGAAGTATTAATCTTCACATCCCGTAACTCAACATTCGTTGATGACACATTTAAGTTTAGTTGATCTTCAGTCTTTTGTTGTTCGAATTCTGTTATTTCTTGTTCTAACTCATTTTCGACCACGGGATTCCATATAGTATGAACCTCATCTTCAACCTTTTCTCCGCCGGAAAAAGAAGCAACCGCCACAATTAAAAAAAGGACAAAAAAGATGACACCGCCAATCAATAATTTCAGATTGGATTTTTGAATAGATAATTCAGACTGACTTTTAAAATCCTTTTGAGCCATTAATCATTATCCTGTTCTAACAACCGAGCAAGCAACGCCAGATCTGGACAACTTGGCACACAATGCATCCCCCGTCATCACGTCCTTAACCGGTCCGACACGCAACCGGAACAACTCCGGAGCCCCCCCTTCTGCGATTGTATCTATTGAAAAATAAGAATGATACCCACTCAATAAATCCGTATTACTTTGATAAATTTCATTCCACCGAGCTTCTAATTCCCGAATATCCGTTCCCTTTGCCAACTCAACAGCAATCGTTTCCATTGGAATAATTGCAGAAGAACCGGTTTTTTGAGCCATCGTCATCTCATTTAAAACAGAACGAACATCCGATGTCGGTTGACCCGAATTCATCCCCATATTGGGAATAGACGATAAATTATTCGCATATTGCACATTATTTGCATATATCGGACGATTGATATACTGATTTGTGTCTACCGTTGCATAAGGATCAGAATATTGCCCCCCCATATTTCCGGAATTAGTCGGTAATTTATTCTGATATTCATTAGCTTTAACTTGATTTATTCTTTCAAAACCGGCTGTTGGTGTACGACGCATTTTCAAACAAACAATCTTTTGACCGTTACGAAGCACCATATCACCAATACCTTCAACCACAATCATTCGACTATATTCACCCACTGTTCTGGAACCGACCGGAACTTCGGAACCTTGAACCAACAGATTAACAACCGGACGTTCTTTCATGGACAACGCCTTTTTCCCAAAATCAATATATGTAAAAATATCATCTCGCCAAACCCGTTCCGGAGCAATAGAAATATCCGAAGGATTAGGCAAGAAAACATCAATATCAAATCTGAAATTTTCAGGTTCGAACGGAACAGTTCCAGTCCATTTATCCAAATTTGTTGTAGAACTTTGTTGTGCCCCACTCCGATTTACCCCAACAACAGTAGAGGCACCTTCATTTGAAACCATTTTCCCGCCGTCTTCAACCGGTGTGTATTGAGGTCCGACCAAAACATCAATAACCGAATTTGTAATTCGATCCGTATTATATGTTTCACTTCTTAAATAAAAGACATAGCGATTTCCACTCCGGCCGAAAATAATCAAATTACTGTCAACACCGATATAATTCGGATCAGCATACAATAATAACGAGTTCGGGGCAGCAATTTCGCCACCAAAACTTTCCGGAGAGCCGATATGAACCTTTTCAATCAATTCCCATGTCGGCAAATTAATTAAAGTCATCATACCTTCCCGCAAACGAACAGGTAACACGACATCCGGTGTCCACATATACTTGGAATATCCGGGTTTCAGTTGCCCTTCCCCCATATGTTGCATCGGATCGTTCCAAGCTTTTTGTTGCATACCCATAGATGTCAAATAAGTCAAATTCATTGAATCAAAATTTCCGGCACTTTGGGCCACCGCATCATTAATTTGAACATCTGACGCTGTTTGAGCCCAAACGGTTCCACATCCAAAGATAACCAATAATCCGACTATTTTACGAAAAGATATTTTAGACATCTGATTCTCCCATTTTTTTATAAGATACCGTATTTCGAAAATAAAATCTAGAAAAAAATATAACTTTTTATATTTTTATGTCATTTATTGGCTTTTGACCAAAACGTTTAACATATAGCCCCATCGGATTTTTTAAACGGTATTCCCATTTCGTCAAATTTTGATCTGAAGCATTCCGGTAATCTTTATAATAAACCAACAACATAATTTCCCATTTTTGTTCTAACGGTTTAGCCAAATTTGGCGAATAATCCGTCGTTGTTAATTCAACTTTATACAAATAACCGTCTTTTTCTTGTCCCATCGGCGAAACGGTCACACCACTAACTTCCCGCAACAAACCTTCCTCTTTATAACGTTTTAATAATGGACGAGCCTCATTCTGAATAAAGTTTTCAAATTCCCCCCGATCCGTAAACCATTCGATTTGCCCATTAACACCCCAACGCGAACGCATTTCCACTTCATCATCCACAATACTTAATCTAGAAACCACATATTGACGAATTAAACTTTCTGTAATTAAATCTAAATTTTCCTTTGTAATATTTTCAATAGGATTCACCTTTACCGTTTGTTGCTTTTTATCTTCAAAAGTTAAATAAAACGGTTGAACACGTGTTAATGGTACCAATGAAAACAAGGCCATCATCATAATAATATTTGTACATAAGCTAACTGCACAAACAATCGAAAACGCACGAGCCGTCCACAAATAACGTCTCTCTTGTAAAGTTTCTTCATTAACAACTTGATAATTTGATTCAGACATTTTTTACAAATAACGTGGTAATTGTGGAACTAAATCCAATTTTAAACAAGCACATGGAGACTTTTTCAATTCGGAATATTCCGGTCCAATCCCCACAGGATGAGATTGATAAATTGTTCCACAAGCAGTTAAAATAATAACAACACCCAATACGAATAACAAAATTATTTTTTTCATCTTTTGTCTCCTTCTTTCTTACAAGATAGCATAATTCTTTTTTAAATCAAGCCTAATCTGAAATTTCTTTTTTACGCAATTCATAATTATAAATCTCCAATCCGACCGGATTAATTATCTCTTCCGAAAAACTGACACGAGACGGTCTATATCTGGTCGAAAATGTAGCAACATAACTTTCTTTATCCCCATTAACATAATAAATATCAAATCCGACTTCCCAAAAATTCGGGCGAACCTCTTTTAACGAAACAATATAGGGATAAAATTCTACAGATTCTTGTATTTTTTGTTGAATAAAATCGTCTGGTTCTTCAGTAATAAAAGCTACATATTCCGGATAATACCATAACCAATAAATAATTCCGCCCGGAGCCCAACGTCGCTTCATTTCTAACTCATTTTTAATAAAAAAATGACGATTGGAAATAAATTGCCTAATCAATGCCTCATTAATTTGAGATATTGACATACTATTTTGATCTAGATTTTCAGCCAACACCAAGCGATTGGTCTGATTTAAAAACGGCCGAAAAACCTGTGCAATAACATTAAGGCGACCACCAATTTGATATAGCGTTAAAACAAGAATAAGCGAAATAAACAACAACAGCGAAGCCAATGTCATCCAAATATACGATTTAATTTGGGCGATTTGGATTCGCTCTTGCTGTTTTTGAGTTATCGTTGTCATTCAAGATTCCATAACATTGTTAGATAAGGCAAACAATGATCATTATAATACACACGATAATTATCTACTTTTTCATAAACATCTGCCCCCGGATAATTTTCAACAAATGTGACAGCCGGACTTGTCGATATAACCGATTCGATACTTCCTGAAATAATATCTGAAATATACGCATCTCCACGAGTATCAGTCCGTAATGCATTCACCAAAGAAACATAAGCCATATTATCTTCATTTGATAAATCCTGTGGAACAGTAGACATCTTTTGATTACGTTGTTCCATCAGATTTTCAATAACCCTCAAGAACCCTTCTTTTGTAAAGAAATCCATATCCGATATAGTTTCTAAACCATTTTCTGATGTAAAGGCATTAACTTCATCAACCAACTTTTTCAAATTATCTTCGTTTTCTTTAACTTCCTTTTCTATATCAATTTGTTTTTGTTCAAGATCTAAATGCTCTTTACCCCGATTGGTTTCCTCGAATAAATCGGCCGGTTTATTTTTCAATTTTGTTCCATCTAATTCAACATAGTTAACCATTTCACCATATTGGTTAATTTTTCCGTCATCAATCATATCATCCCACGGATAGGGTTTTTTGGGATAAACGGACACCGTTTGATCATCATGAACATAAATCAACATATCTTCAGGAGTCGGTGGCAACGGTTCCGGAATTTCATTTGGCGCTTTAAATTTTTCATCCTTATCGTCATACGCTTTTTCCGTAATTAACGAATAATAGTCCAGATAATTTTTATGTAATTTTTCCAAACATCCGCCATCATACATCAAATCATGATCATAATAATGAACAGATTTTAAATTCCGCCACGTTTTCTTTTCAACTTGATCATTCCACATCAAAGCACCCGCATGCATTGGTTGAATATACAACGTTCCATCCGAACTTTTTAATTTCGGTTTACCGAAATGTTTTTTAAGTTCATCATACTTCGGATCCCAAACAAATTCCCTATAAACATATTGTTGATCATTTGTCGGCGGAATAGACGGCCGATAATCTTTTGGCGGATTTTTCTGCGGTTTTTTCGGTTCTTCTGGAGCAGCGGGCAATTCCGGTAAAGAATCTATTTTTTGAACCGAATTAAATGTTAATTGACAACTTTCCGACTGCGTTCTTGTGCTGGTTGTCCTTTGTTCATTCCATGCCGTCAATCCGAAAGCATTGGATGATACATATGTTGCAAACCAATCATAATCCTTGGGTTTGTTTTGACCAACCGAATTTTTATAGTTATCTAGAGAAGCCTCATAATTCTGTCTCTGTTCTGCATAAGTGGCTAAAAGACGATTGTATTCCTGTAAAACCCGATCATATTTTTCTTTATTTGAATTACATTGTTTACACTGTTGAACAGATAATGAAGTTTTTCCACCAATCCCGACGGAAAAAGGTCCGACAGAAGATGAAGGCAAACATTGCATCAGTTCTTGATATAATTGATTTAGTTCATCATATGTCTTTTTAATTTGTCTATATCCGGAATTTACCACCTCATATGCAGCTTTTAGCTCTTTATATACCTTCAATTTTTCTTGATACTCATAAGCCTCATTTTCAAATTTTTCATATCCTTCCGGATCTAAACATTCCCAAAGGACTTCATCGGAAGTATCCAAACCGGCGTCTTGATACTGTTCCTTTTGCGGATCTGTTTCTTCCTCTTCAAAAGTTTTAACCTCTTTCTTTTTCTTGACACCGTATTTTTCTTGTTCTTCATATAAGTCTGTTAACTTTTGATGACCTAGTGTCCATTTACCCAATCCCTTTGTTTCTTCCTTTTCCTCATCCAAAACAATTTCCAAATCGGACATAAACCCTGTATCTCTTTGTTGTAAAAGAGTTTCATTCAATAAATTATCATCTGACAAGGCTTGTCCATCGGGTTGAGTTAAAACCGTTGGCTCTTCAGCTTCTATTGCCTTAACATAATTATCCCAAGTTGACGTTGGATTTTCAAAATAAGGTTTTAATGAATCAATAGCACATTCTCTGAATTTTTCTTTTCGATCCTTTTCCAGCGCCTGATTATACAAGGATGTATGATAAGAATTTAAACGATATATCTGTAAAGCAATATAATTTGCATAATTATGAATTTTTAATGCTTCATCCACAGCATCTGCCCAAGATGGCCGTAAAATAGTATACGAATCAACATCTATAATTTCGGCTTCTCCACTTAAAATATCGATTGAACCGCTTTCAATATTTGATGAATGAAATCCTTTGTTTGAGTTTTTTATATTTGAAGGACTTCCTACAGTTTTCTGTCCACCTATATTTGTTCCCCCAGGAATACCTGTACCTGTACCTGTATCTGTACCTGTACCTGTTGTACCTGCATCTATACCGGTTTCTGAACCCATACCTGTAGCATCCCCTGAACCAACACCAGCCAAACCAGAACCGCTACTTGAACCAAGATCAACACCGGTTGCTTTACCACGACCACCTTTTTGATCTATGCCAGATAAACCGAAACCTTGAGTTTGTTGATAATTACCACTTCCACCACAAGTTTTTTCCTCACAAGGATTACACTCCCGATCAAAACAACCTAATTCGATTGTTGTCGGATTACAACTTAATCCCTCACAATCTGGACAATATACGGGAACACACGGCGGACAAGTGACGGGAACACATTCCGGATCTGTTCCGTCACAAACAACTTCCACACATTCTGATACCATTGTTTGAGCCATCACCTGACAAGCAAGCATTAATGCCCCGGCACAAGAAAACATCAAATATTTTTTCATTTATTACTCCTTATTTTATTCCAGTTTTTTTTCAATTTTAACATTTAAAGCATCTATCAACCCGACATTCAAAGTCGCCAAAGCCTCCAGTCGAACAGCCATAATTTGTTTTTGTAACAATAATATTTCATACCAAAAACCAAGCATTTGAATATTTATTAATAACTGTGCATTCAAAGTCTGCTCTTTTGCTTCAATTTTAAGGATTTCTGAAGTTTTATTGGCTTCAACGGAATAAACCAATTTTTCATATTTATCCAACATCTGTTGGTATAGATACTCTAAATAAATCACTTTTGCCAACACATCCCGTGTCGATTGATGGACAAAAAATTCCTTTTTATTTTTAAAATTAACTTCATCTAGAGATGTCGGTCCAGTAGATGTCATTAAATCTTTATAAAGTTTTGTTAAAACACCAATACTTTTTTCCTTTTCGATTTCCCTTCCTGCAATCTTAATAGACAAATCTTGATCCATTTTAAATTCAATTAAAGATGTTCTTAACTCCCGAATATCCGGATTCGACGATAATACTTTTTGCAAATTCTGTAAATGTTTCGGACGTCTCTTATCAATCTCATTTGATCGATTAAGCGATTGTACATAATCCCTTAGATAATTATTGGAACCCATATAATAGGATTTAACCCCGCCACTATACTCACTCCGACAACAACCATCATATTTTTCGATAAAAGGACTACAATCACATGTCGACGACGCATATACACCCGTCCAAGAAAAAAACAATAGACAGATAACAAAGATAAAACGCATTATTCTTACCATCGAGCATCCTCCCCACATTTTATTTTATCACACAATCCGGACTGAATTTCATCCTCGGAACAATCCCAACAACAGACGGAACAATAATTTAACGATTCATCCGAACAAGTTCCGTTTTGAGAACAAGTTGGACATTCAACTGACGCACAAGCCTTGCCATTTAACGAATCTGTCAAACCGAAATCAGCACTTAACGAATCATCATCTTCTTTAGTCGTTTTATTAAGCATGCCTGAATTATCCGTTTGTCCGGTAAAATCAACCGATAAATTCTTTTTCATAACGGTATTCCCACCATCGGCATTATTACCCGATCCAGAACCATTTTCACTACTATTTAAAGTCGGATCGTAGCCATGTCGTTCTGTGAGCCAAGGAGTTGGTTTCAAGTGTTGTCTTCCTAAGACCGCTTGG
>JAZSNA010000025.1:0-60728 GCA_045536135.1 Alphaproteobacteria bacterium | reverse complement strand
GTATGGGTATTCATCCGTTTTTTATAAAGTCGGATCAAAACAAAATTGCCTTTGACGGAAAAGGTGTATGGTCGCACCTTTGTAGTCCGATTGATCGTCCGTACCCGATACCGAAGGATTGGAATTTTAAGGCGGGAGCGGATATTGATTGGCAAAAGTGGGATACGTGTTTTTCGTTGAATGAAAATACAATTGATTTAATTCAAAAAAATGATACAATACAAATAAAAGCAGATAAACAATTCGGGCATATGGTTTTATTCCATGAACCCCAAAAAGATTTTATCTGTATTGAACCGATAACCATGACAAATGATGGATTTAATTTTGCGTCCAAGGGGGTTGTCGGAACAGGAATTCGTTCTTTGGCAAAGAATGAAGAAATGATTGGTCAAATAGAAATAGGATTGAAATGATGACAAATAATGCAACAAAAATTATCGCAACAATCGGCCCGTCTTGTCAAACAAAAGACAAAATAAAGGATTTGGTTTTGGCCGGAGCCGATGTATTTCGTCTTAATTTCAGTCATGGAACAATCAAGTCTCATTCTGAAGAGGTTAAATATATCCGACAGGTCGAAAAAGAATTAAAAAAACCGATTGGAATTATTGCTGATTTGCAGGGACCGAAATTAAGAATCGGTCAATTCCAAGAAACGTCCGTCGAATTAACCGAAGGACAGGAATTTATCTTAGATATGAATGAGAAAAAGGGAAATGTTCATCGGGTTTGTTTGCCTCATAAAGAAATTTTTGATGTCTTGAAAAAAGATATGGAGTTGTTGCTTAATGACGGAAAAATTAGGTTGAAAGTTGTATCTCATTCCAAAACAAAGGCCAAGACAATCGTGCAAACCGGTGGTGTTCTTTCCGATCATAAAGGGGTAAATGTGCCGGATGTTCATTTGCCCATATCCGCATTGACACAAAAAGATATTTCCGATTTAAAAGCCGCATTGAAAATGGGGGTGGATTGGATTGCGTTGTCATTCGTTCAATCCAAAGAAGATGTTTTGGCGGCTAAAAAGTATATCAAAGATAAGGCATGGATTATTGTTAAAATTGAAAAGCCGACAGCAGTAAATAATATTGATGCGATTATTGATGCAACGGATGCTATTATGGTGGCTCGGGGCGATTTGGGGGTTGAAAGCTCTTTGGAAAAATTGCCGTTTTTACAGAAACAAATTATTTTAAAGTGTCGAAAAGCTGGAAAACCGGTCATTGTTGCAACACAGATGTTGGAAAGTATGATTAATGCCCCCTTGCCGACACGGGCCGAGGTTTCAGATGTCGCAACGGCGGTATATGAGGGGGCGGATTGTGTGATGTTATCGGCTGAAACTGCCGCCGGAAGTTATCCGGTCGAGGCAGTGCAAATGATGGATCGGATTATTTATGCAACCGAACATGATCCTTTTTATAAAAAGATAATTAAAATTTTTAATCCGCCTATCGATCATGATATGACAACGGCCATTACTTCTTCTATTCCGCATTTAGCCGATGTTTTGAAAAATGCAAAAACGATAGTCACTTATTCCTTGTCCGGACGGACAACTTTATGTGTGGCCAAAGAGCGGGCTTTGTTGCCGATTTTAAATTTAACAAAAAATATCAATATTGTTCGTCGGTGTACTTTGGTTTGGGGCGTACAATCCGTTTTGGTGCCGTCTATCAAGTCTTTTGCTGAGGTCGGACGGATTGCCAATAAACAAGTTTTAAAGGGAAATATGGCTCAAAAAGGTGATGAAATTATCATCATCGCCGGTATGCCTTTTTCTTTAACCGGACGGACAAATAATATTCATATATCAGTAGTGAGGTGAAAAAATGGCGTTAGCAGTGTGGCGTGAATCAATGTCTTTATCTTATCCGCCGTTGGATGATGAACATAAAGCGTTTATGATGGTTATCAATCGGGCATTTATTGCTTCTCAAAAAGATGATTTTGAAACCATAGAAGCAATTTTTGAAAAGTGTTATGATTATGCCAGAAATCATTTTTCGCATGAAGAACGAATCATGGAAAGAATTAATTTTCCGGATTCAACCGAGCATATGAAGGCTCATCAGGTCTTTATCCAAAATGTGGCGGAAATGAGACAAAATTATGATGTGGCGGTGGATGAAGATATGCGTCGGAAAATTTCAATTAAATTAGCTAACTTCTTAAATATTTGGTTCTTGGGACATATATTGTCTCGGGATAAGATTTTAAAACCGTATTTGATACGTATTCGCAATTTGCCACCTAAAATGAGTTATTAAAATGTGGATATTTTCAAAAACAAAGGAACCTAAAAAAAAGATTGTGAAAGCCTTTAAAAAACAAAATGAAAAAGGCGGATTACATGTTTTTGTCGCAGGTGGATCCCGTTGCGGGAATAATCCTGTTTATGAAAAGGCATGTTATGAGTTGGGTGTTAAAATCGGTTCGCTGGGATTAAAGTTGGATTTCGGATTGTCTGGAAAGGGTATTATGGGGGCTGTTGCCAAAGGTGTTCTGTTTGGCTCCGTTAAAAAAAATGAGGTCCCGATTCAAGGCATTACAACTTCAACTTATTTGGCTTTTTGCGAAAAAGATGATTTAGTGCGGCAAATTACACAAGTCGTGGTCGCCAAAACTTTGGAAGAGAGAAAAAATAAATTATTGAATGCCGATTTTGTTTTATTTGCTCCGGGTGGAATCGGCACATTGGATGAACTGGTCTATGATTGTGTGGCTATGCAAGACGGTATGTTGAGTAAAAAACCTTTTATTATTTATAATGTCGATGGTTTTTATTATCATATTTTGGAATTTTTAAAACAGATACATTTGTTGGGCTTTGCCAATCCCGTTCCCTTTATTGTGGTGGATGATTCTTTGGAAGTCGGTGTGGCATTGGAAATGTTGACGGAATATTTTTCCAAAAAAAGAAAAAATGTTCAAAAAATTGTTGAAGACATGATTTTTGAATTGCCTTTTTTTGTTAAAAAATATAAACAAGGAATGAGTGTTAGTGAAATTTTTTGTTTAAAAAAATTGCCGGAATGTCAAGAAGATATTAAAAAAGCTTATTTGGAAAAGGAAACGGGACGTATGTATTTAAGGCTGGAACACAATGCTTCGGATACCGGTGTTATCAGTCAAAAATTAAAAGATTTAAAAAAGGGTAAGATTTAAATGGATTTTATTAATTTCCCGATTTTTTTAATATCGATATTGTTGGTGGTTAGTGTCTTAACTTCATTGGTTTCATCAAAGGCGAATATCCCGCTTATTTTGGTTTTCTTATGTATCGGATTGTTGATTGGCGAGGGCGGATTGTCTTTGGTGACGGGGTTTCATCAACCTAAAATTGCTTTTTTTATTGGGTCTGTGGCGTTGGCATTGATTTTATTTGATAACGGTTTTCAAACTTCGTTAAAAAGTTATCGGCAAAATGTTGTGCCATCGTTGTTGCTGTCAACGGTCGGTGTATTTTTAACAACTTTATTTTTTGCACCAATCGCTTATTATTTTTTGGATTTCAGTTTTGTTCAGTCCTTTTTATTGGCATCGATTATATCTTCGACCGATTCGGCGGCGGTTTTCTTTTTACTTCGGATGGGTGGCGTCAGCGTTCGTGATAAAATCAAATCCACATTGGAAGTTGAATCCGGAACAAATGATCCGATGGCGATTTTTTTGACTTTTTCCTGTTTGGGCTTTTTAATAAATCCGACAATGTCCTTGGGCGGATATATCGGGTTGACTTTTATTCAACAAATGGGCATCGGATTATTAGCCGGTTTGGGAATGTCGGTGGTTGTTCATCGAGTCATTAACCGTGTTAATTTGGATATCGCCTTGTATCCCGTTTTTTTAATTGCTATGGTTTTAATCGGGTTTTCAATGACGAATATTTTCGGCGGTTCGGGTTTCTTGGCCTTATATGTTGCTGGATTGCTTTTGGGTAATTCCAAAATAAAGGGTTATTATCAAATTTTAAGATTTCAAAAAACATTGGCTTGGATGTGTCAAATTATTATCTTTTTATCCTTGGGACTATTCGCGAATTTCAGACATTTTTCTCAATTGGTCACACCGGCATTGGTTTTGGGAACATCTTTAATCTTTATTGCCCGCCCGCTCGCTATATTTTTATGTTTGGCTCCGTTTAAATATACTTTTAAGGAAAAGGCTTTTATTTCCTTTGTCGGATTGCGTGGTGCAACATCTATTTTGTTGGCGTTGGCTCCGCTGGCGATGCAATTGGATAAAAGTGAACTTATTTTTAATTTAATTTTCTTGATGGTCTTGTTATCTTTGGCTGTACAGGGTTTTTATATTATTCCGTTTTCGAAAATTTGTAAGGTTATCTTGCCTATTTATGAAAAACCGGCGGATAAGGTGGAAATTGATTTGCCGGGGTTAGAGGATAGTTCTTTAATTACCTATATTTTAAAAGCAGACAGTCCAGTTTTAAAGGGCGAAAAAATCCCCAAGTGGGCATGGCCGATATTGGTTAAACGGAACGGTGTTTCTTTTAATGGGGCTAATATCAAGGAATTTCAAGAAAAAGATCAGGTTTATGTTTTTTCAAATTCTGAAAAAACAGTTGAGGTTTTGGATCACTTGTTCAGTGCCGGAACGGTGTTGATACGCCCGTCCGAATTGGGTGATTTTGTTCTAAGACCCGAAACAAAATTAATTGATTTATCTTTTTTATACGGTATTAAAGTTGAAAAAAAGATGGAAAAAGAAACCTTGGGAAAATTATTGGAAAAAAACTTTTCCAATTTGGAAGTCGGCGATCGGTTTGCCTTGGATCATGTGGAATTGATTGTGCGGAAAATCGTTGCCGGTAAAATAGAAGAAATCGGTCTTGATTTGGATCCGAATAAATCTCAAAAAACATTTCGTCGGTTTTGGAAACGAAGATAAGAATATTGAAAAAACACTATTCAAAAAGTGCAAAAAAAAACCTTGGTTTTTTTTGATATTCAAAAAGGCGAAAAATGAAAAAATAAGTTTTTTGAAAAAAAAAGAAAAAAAATATTTAAATTGTAAAAAAAATGCTTGCAAAAAACCAAGGTTTTTTTTATACTGTTTTTATTGGTAAAAATTAATAATAACAAGGGAGTATAAAAATGAAAAAAGAATTTGGACGCAGTATGGTTGAAATGCTGGGAACACTGGCGATTATCGGTGTTTTGTCGGTGACGGCATTAACGGGATATAAAATCGCCATGACCAAGAATCGGACAAATAATATTTTATACGATGTGAATTTAGCGATGAATGAAATCGCCACTCGGGAATATATGTCTTTACCGGTTGATGAAGAAGCTCCTGTATCCGATTTGGGGGTTAAATCGGAATTTGATATCGGTTATGCTCGACTGGGAGGGGAAGAAAAAAACGGATTTTATATTGCTGTGGATGGTATTACACCGGAAGTTTGTGAAACCTTGCGTTCCAATAAAACCGCTTTTATGGCGGAGATCCAACCATATAATGGTGATAATCCCGCCAATTCATGTGAAGATGCCAATGCAGTCTATATCACATTCCCATACCCACCAATCGAGGGGGGAAAGATCGAAAAACCAGTACCTTGTGATTCTGATGAATATTTTAAATATGCTAGATGTTATCCTTGTCCATCGGATGCGACTTGTGATGGAGCGAATGTGAATTGTGGTTCTAATAAATATTTTGGATCTGCCTCATGTTTTTCTTGTCCATCGGATGCGACTTGTGATGGAACGAAAATAACCGATTGTGGAAGCACCGATCAGTATTCTAGTGGTTCGAGTTGTTATCCTTGTCCATCGGATGCGACTTGTGATGGAACGGCGAATGTGAATTGTTCTGATACCAGTAAGTATTTTTATGGTGGGAGCTGTCGTTCTTGTCCATCGGGCGCGACTTGTGATGGAACGAAAATAACCGATTGTGGAAGCACCGATCAGTTTTTTAGTGGTTCGAGTTGTGATTCTTGTCCATCGGATGCGACTTGTGATGGAACGGCGAATGTGATTTGTGATGATGGATATATCCTAAATCAAGGGGGTAAAGGGAATTCTTCTTGCTGTGATAAAACAGAATATTTTTCGTATTTTGACGACGAATGCTATCCTTGCCCATCGGATGCCACTTGCAATGGAATCACTGTGATTTGTTCGGATACCAGTAAATATTTAAATGTTTCATGGAGGAACTGTCAACCTTGTCCGGCTGATGCCACTTGCGATGGAACAGACATTGTGATTTGTGATGAAGGATGGTGGGATGAGCTTTCTGAGTGTTGCTTTGATGATGATGTTGGGAGTTGTCTATAACTATTCCGACCTATCAATAAAAAAACGGGGGTGATTCACCCCCGTTTTTATTTCAGTTAGATTATTTTATTTTTTTCCCTTCATCAAAGGCTTTTCCGACAACTTCGCCGACAACTCGATAGGTGTGATGAGACGCGTCGAAACAAATTAAATTCAATCTGGATAAATCAACCTTGCCATCTTTGTCAACTATATTTTCATCAGCCAAGACATTAACAACTTTACCACTCAACCGCCAATCGCCGGCATATTCGGTCAATTCAGATACTTCACATTCCAATACAAGCGGATATTCTTCTATAATCGGTGCATCTATATTGGGGCTTTTACTGACATGATATCCGGCTTTTTCAATTTTATTTACCTGATGCCCGCTTTCAATGCCAAAGTAATCCGATACAATCAAAGTTTCCTTGGTTGCAAATGCAATCGTAAAGGCCTTTTTGGTTTTTAAGTTTTCAGTCGTTTTGTGCTGTCCCAAATAAACGGTCACTTCATCAAAGTCGCTTTGTCCGCCCCAAGCCGCATTCATTGCATTCGGGATACCTTTTTCGTCATAGGTGCCGATAATTAAAACCGGCATCGGTGCCATGATTAAATCTTTTGAAATACTTTTTTTCATTTTTATCCTTTGTTATTTTTGAAATAATTTTAAAATATTCAAGCGTGCCTGTTTGGTTAAAAAAATCTTATGACAATACGGGCATTGACAGAATGTTGATGATAATTTTTGAGCAATTTTCCATACAATAAACGGCGGAATGACTAACAAAACAACTGCCAACAAAATCACTACCCATTTAAAAATATAAAAATATTTATCTAAACCCAATAAGGTTTTTTGTATCCCGTCTATCGGCGACTTCAATAAATCCGAATAAATCATATTTGTTTTCTGACGGGCATTTTTAGAAAACACCCCATAATCGCCATCAACGAAGTAGCTGTAAGAAATTGCCCCCAAGCCTAATTGTTTTTGAATTTGGCTATCCGCAACGGATGTAATTTCATTCTTTATTGTTTTTTCCCAATCTTGAGCTAATCCTTTTTGAAGTGCGGTTATATTTTGACTTAATTCATTATTAATCCGGTTAATCTTTTCACTTAACTCATCCACGCCGTTTGAAACAGTTTGAGCCTGTTTAAGCCCTAATTTAGCCAATCCAGAAGATATTTTTTGAACTTTTTCAACTTTTTGTTCGTCAACATCCAAACGAATGGTCGGCACTTTAATTTGAGAGGTATATTTATTGATGTCAATTTTTTCAAGCAGATTATTCGTTAAAGAATAATATTGATCCGTGACGGTATGATTAATCAACGACACACCCTTTATAACGGCGAATTCTTTTAAGGAGGACGCATAAAAAAGACTGACATACAAAACCGGCAAAACAATAAAAATCACCCACACCAAAATAAATAATTTTGCTATTTTTTTGGGAAGCGGTTTATATTTTTTTAAAAGAAATTCTTGATCTAAATTCTTATTTTCATCAGACATATTTAATCTCCTTATGATACAAAGCTCTATTTATTTTTTAAGATATCTTTGTTCAAAAGTCAATATCCGATTCAAAAAAAAGAAGGGAAAAATTCCCCCTCTCTAATTTTTAAAAACAAATCTGTCATACCTTTGTTGAGTAAAAATTGGTGGAGATGAGCGGGATCGAACCGCTGACCTACGCATTGCGAACGCGTCGCTCTCCCAACTGAGCTACACCCCCAAAAGCAAGTTCAATATAGCCTATTTGAATATAAATTGCAAGTTTTTTTTAAGCTTTTCCCAAAAAGTCTTGTCTTAAAAAATATATACATTGCAAAATAACCGAAATACCGAAAAATGATGTCAAATTCAAAACAATACCAACACTGTTTAACAGAACATATATTAATACCAAACTTAAAAAAATGACAGCATTCAACCGCATCCGACCTGCAAATGATAACTTTTGATTTGAAATAAATGTCAAAATATAAGAAATCAAAGTTAAAATAAAAATTTTAACAATCAAGAAAACAAAAGATGATAAAACAATCATCGGGATAATAACCCCATACATCATATAATTCATTTTTTCGGATAGTTCGGGTAAAGTTTTTTGGCTGATTGTCAGATTACCTTCCAACTCTGTCACATTTACCATCTTTTGTTGATTGGTTGACGAAACAATGTATAAATTTTCCCGACTCAGATAAATCCCGTTTTCCAAATCAGATGTATTTAAATCTTCCACCGTTGTATCAATATATAATATCGGACTATTTTGATAATAAACAGTCTGTTTTGTGTTTAAAGGTTGTACAACATCGCCATCTTGTATTTCAATGACAGATACAGAATTAACAATGGCATTTAACACATTCATTGTTTGAAATTTAAAGTTTGGAAGCACAAATAATCCAAACCCACCTACAAATAATAAAGCAAAACAAAAAAGGTATTTTAATCCCCATCCTTTTCCATTTTGAATAAAATTTAAAATTTTTTTCATATTTAATCCTTTCCAATAAGCTTAAAGGAATTTTAAAAAAAAATTTCACTGAAATCAAGAAAAAAATAGCCCCCACATTCAATGGGGGCTATTTCTTTGATGATTACATTTTTTTCAACTCATTCCATGCCACCCACAATCCCGATAAGCCGACAACGGCATAAACGGTTTTTGACAGCAAAGTCATCGTACCGAAAATAAAGGCGACCAGATCAAATCCGAAGAACCCGATAAGACCCCAGTTTAAAGCACCGATAATTGTAAGAATTAAACAAATTTTTGTAAACATTTTTAGACTCCTTTCTTCAAAAAAAGATATGGGTATAAGAGGGTTGTTTTAAAATATCTTGAATAATAAATAGATATTTTATTTTTTTTTCGCCAAGACTTGACTTTTTGAAAAATACATACTATTTGATAGATACAAAAACATTAAAGGGAGGAAACTATGAGATTTAAACCATTACTGGACCGCATCGTTGTTCGACGGGTCGAAGAAGAAAATAAAACTAAAGGCGGATTGATTATTCCGGATACAGCCAAAGAAAAACCATCACAAGGTATTGTTGTGGCGGTTGGTCCAGGCGGACGGGATGAAGACGGTAAAATCGCAGTCATGACTTTAAAAGAAGGCGATCGGGTCTTGTTTGGTAAATGGTCGGGAACCGAAGTCAAAATTGACGGCGAAAGCTTGTTAATTATGCGTGAATCCGATGTGTTGGGAATTATTGAATAAAAGGGAGTATGTATAAATGAGTGCAAAAGAAATTAAATTCGGAACAGATGCTCGTTCTAAAATGTTGGTCGGTGTCGATATTTTGGCGGATACCGTTAAAGTGACTTTGGGACCCAAAGGACGTAATGTCGTTATCGGAAAGGCTTATGGGGCCCCAAAAATTACAAAGGACGGTGTTTCCGTTGCAAAGGAAATTGAACTATCTGATAAGTTTGAAAATATGGGGGCTTCCATGATACGTGAAGTTGCATCCAAGGCCGCCGATATCGCCGGTGACGGAACAACAACAGCAACTGTCTTGGCACAGGCCATCGTCAGAGAAGGATGTAAAGCTGTCGCTGCCGGAATGAATCCGATGGATTTAAAACGGGGAATTGATATGGCGGTATCTGCCGTGGTTAAAGATGTTCAAAGTCGTTCCAAAACTGTCAGCACAAATGAAGAAATTGCACAAGTCGGAACAATCTCGGCCAACGGAGATCAGTCAATCGGTCAATATATTGCCGATGCCATGGCTCGGGTTGGGAATGAAGGCGTAATTACGGTGGAAGATGCCAAAGGTATGGATACGGAACTAGATGTTGTGGAAGGTATGCAATTTGATCGGGGATATTTGTCTCCGTATTTCATTACAAATGCCGAAAAAATGAATGTTGAATTGGATAATCCGTATATTTTAATTAATGATGGAAAATTGTCTAATTTACAATCGATGGTTCCGATTTTGGAAGCTGTTGTCCAATCCGGTCGGCCGTTGTTGATTATTGCCGAGGATGTGGAAGGCGAAGCATTGGCAACTTTGGTTGTGAATAAGTTGCGTGCCGGTTTGAAAATCGCCGCCGTAAAGGCTCCTGGTTTCGGGGATCGGCGGAAAGAAATGCTACAAGATATCGCAATTTTGACGGCCGGACAGGTTGTGTCTGCTGATGTTGGTATGAAGCTTGAAGAGGTCACTTTGGATATGTTGGGCAGTGCCAAACATGTCACAATTACAAAAGATGATACGACAATTGTGGATGGTGCCGGTGAGAAACAAGTCATCGATGAAAGATGCAGTCAAATCAAAGCTCAAATTGAAACCGCCTCTTCGGATTATGATAAAGATAAGCTGAAAGAACGTCTTGGAAAATTATCCGGCGGTGTGGCCGTTATTCGAGTCGGTGGTGTATCCGAAGTTGAAGTTAAAGAGAAAAAAGACCGTGTCGATGATGCATTGGCTGCAACTCGGGCCGCTGTGAAAGAAGGTATCATTGTCGGTGGAGGATCTGCATTGCTTTATGCAACAAAAGCGTTGGATGAATTGAAATATGCAAATGACGATCAACGGGTCGGTATCGATATTATCCGAAAAGCTATTCAAGCCCCGATTCGTCAAATTGTGGATAATGCCGCAGGCGACAGTGCAATCGTTGTCGGCAAATTATTGGAACGAAACGATACAAAAATCGGATATAACGCACAAACCGGTGAGTTTGTGAATATGTATGAAGCCGGTATTATTGACCCGACAAAAGTTGCTCGGATTGCGTTGGAATCGGCCGGTTCTGTAGCTGGTTTGTTAATTACAACCGAAGCGATGATAGCCGATAAACCGGATGAAAAAGAACCGTCAATGCCTGGTATGGGCGGAATGCCGGGAGGCATGGGCGGAATGTATTAATCAGTTATTCCGAATAATAAAAAATGTCCCGAAAATCGGGACATTTTTTTATAACCGTAAATCTATGTAATTAACACCCGCTTCCGGTACAATTTATTCCATTACAAGTCGCCCCCGACGGACAAGGCAAACATCCATTATCACTTACAAAATATTCCCCTGTTTCATGACAACAGAAATATTCGTCTAAAGCCTTTGATGAAGGGAAAAAATAAAATAATCTAACTGAAATAAAAACGGGGGTGAATCACCCCCGTTTTTTTATTGATAGGTCGGAATAGTTATAGATATAGACAACCAACATCATCATCAAAGCAACACCCGTCAACTTCACTCCACCATCCTTTATCACAGGATGCATCTTTTGTTCCATCGCAAATGGCATAATCCGGACAAGGTTGACAACTCTCCTCCCATAAAGCATTGAAATACTTACTGGTATCCGAACAAATTCCAGTGTATCCATTACAAGTCGCATCCGATGGGCAAGAACGACAGCTCCCCCATGCAGGATTTAAATACTTACTGGTATCCGAACAAATCACATTTGTTCCGTCACAAGTCGCACCCGATGGGCAAGATTCACAGCTCCCCCTTGCAGCATTTAAATACTTACTGGTATCAGAACAAATCACATTGGCTGTTCCATCACAAGTTGCATTTGGCGGACAAGGAAGACAGCTACCATTAAAATATTCATCAGAATCACAAGGTGCAGGTTCTGCAACCTCTCCCCCCTCGATTGGTGGGTATGGGAATGTGATATAGACTGCATTGGCATCTTCACATGAATTGGCGGGATCTTCACCATTATATGGTTGGATCTTCGCCATAAAAGCGGTTTTATTGGAACGCAAGGTTTCACAAACTTCCGGTGTAATACCATCCACAACGATATAAAAACCTTCTGATTCTGTATTCCCTAATCGGGCATAGCTGATGTCAAATTCCGTTTTAACACCCAAAGTGGATACATCAGCTTCAACATCCGCCAAGGTCCCATATTCCCGAGTGGCGATTTCATTCATCGCTAAATTCACATCATATAAAATATTGTTTGTCCGATTCTTGGTCATGGCGATTTTATATCCCGTCAATGCCGTCACTGACAAAACACCGATAATTGCCAGTGTTCCCAGCATTTCAACCATACTCCGACCGCTTTGTTTTTTCATTTTTATTCTCCTTTTTTTTGTTATTTTTTTCCTCAATAAAAACAGTATAAAAAAAACCTTGGTTTTTTTTGATATTCGAAAAGGCAAAAAATGAAAAAACAACGCTTTTAAAATAAAAGAAAAAAAATATTTAAATCATGAAAAAAAGTTCTTGCAAAAAACCAAGGTTTTTTTGATGTAAAAATACATTACTTTTCAATGACTTAAAACGCTTGTGGTTGGGGATAAAAAGAATTAATCCATTATCAGTGTTTTAAATAACCCATCATGGTTAAAGAAACGCAACCCGATTTGGATACAATAATATGATCAATTAAGTTAATGTTTAATTTTTCCAAACAATCCTTTAAATAAAGTGTTGTTTCAAGGTCATCCCGTGATGGATGAGTATCTGTGCTGGGATGATTATGAGTTAAAATAATACCGCAGGCATTATTATTTAACGCATGTTGAACGATTTCCCGAGGGTATATGGGAACATGATTAACAGTTCCGGTTCGAATTTTTTCCGAACAAATCAATTTATTTTTAGAATTCAGATACAACACATAAAAGGTTTCATTATCCGCCGAACAAAGCAGAGTATAACAGTAATCATATATCTGTTCAATATGATCAAAAATTGGTTTTTGAGTGAGTTCTTTTTCCAATAATCGTTTTGATAATTCCAAAAAAGTTTTAAACAGGGCGATAGTGTTATCCTTTATTCCTGCTTGTGCTTCCAACTGTTCAGTTGAGGCATTTAAAACTTCATTTAACGATCCAAAGTTTTTAATTAACATTTTCGCCGTTTCTTTGGTATCTTTTCGGGGAATGGAGTAGGTTAAGAAATATTCCAACAATTCGTAATCCGGAATAATTTCAAGAGGACCTTTTAAAATTTTTTGTCTTAATCTTTCACGATGTCCGGTGTTATCCATGATAATCCTCGTATGGCGGATAATTCCAGTTTTTAGTGGAAAGTGTAAAAATTTCCGGTCCGTTTTTAGTGATGCCGATTGTGTGTTCAAATTGAGCCGACAAAGATCGATCCTTTGTAATGACGGTCCAGCCGTCGTTTAATGTTGTGACTTGACTTTTACCGATATTAACCATAGGCTCAACAGTGAAAATCATTCCTTCGACGATTGGTTCTCCTTCACCGGGCGTGCCATAATTTAAAACATTTGGATATTGATGAAAAGCTGTTCCGATTCCATGTCCGCAAAAATCTTCAACAACTGAATATCCGTTTTCAAGGGCGATTTTTTCCATTGCGTGTCCGATATCACCCATGGTATTTCCGATAACGGCTTGTTCGATGCCGGCCATCATTGTCGCATAAGTGACTTCAACCAACCGTTTAGATTTAATAGAAGGTTTGCCGACATAATACATCCGACTGGTATCCCCGAACCATCCATTATATATTAAAGTAATATCGATGTTAACGATATCGCCGTCTGCCAGACATTTTTCGCCCGGTATTCCATGACAAACGACATGGTTAACCGAAATACAGCTGGCTTTTTGATATCCTCGATATCCGATTGTTGCCGGGATAGCCCCCATTTGACGGATGTGTTGTTCGAGCAAAGCATCGATATCTTCGGTTTTGGCACCGGCGACGACAAAGGGCGTGATAAAATCCAAGGTCTCGGCAGCCATTTTCCCGACTATTCGCATTTTTTCAAACTGTTCAACAGAGTAAAGAGCAAAATTTTTAACCATAAATTTGACTTTCAGTATGAAATGATATATAACATAAAAAAGTAAAGAAGAAAAGGTTTTTATGACAAAAAGACAATTTATTTTATTATCTCTGTTTGTGATATTTTACAGTCTTTATTTGATTTTTACAAATTCGCCTGTTGTGAATACGGTAAAGGATTTGTAAAAAAAGACTTGATTTTTTTGTAAAAAGTCGCTATAAGGGGAAAACAAAAATAAAAGAAAGGATATTAAAATGGCAACTCCAAAGAAAAAAACATCGAAATCTAAAAAGAATATGCGTCGTTCTCACGAAGCATTATCGGCTAATCCAATGGTCGAATGTTCTAATTGCGGCGAAATGAAACGTCCGCACCATGTTTGTGAAGCCTGTGGTCAATATGATAAGAAACAGGTTGTATCAGAAAAAAAGGCATAATTAAATCATGTCAGAACAAGTGGTGATAGCCATTGACGCGATGGGTGGAGATAGTGCGCCTGACTCCGTTATCCATGGCGTTAGATTGGCATGGGAAAAGAATCGGGATGTTTTCTTTTTAATTTTTGGTGATGAAAAAAAGGTCAAACCGTTATTGGATATGTACCGGTTGCCTGAAACAGCCTATAAAATTCATCATACAGATCAAGTCATTAAGGGAAATGAAAAACCGTCGGTTGCTTTGCGTAGCGGGCGGGAAAGTAGCCTTTTTCGTGCAATTAAATCTGTTCGGAACGGATATGCCGGTGCGGTTGTGTCGGCGGGGAATACTGGTGCTTTAATGGCTATTTCAAAGATTTGTTTAGGAATGATTCCCGGCGTTGATCGTCCGGCGATTGTGGCGGTTATGCCGACATCGGCAAACAAAGATTTTGTTATGCTTGATTTGGGGGCAAATACCGAAGCAAATGCACAAAATTTGGTTGAATTTGCCATGATGGGGGTTGTTTATGCCAATTTGGTTTTGGGGGTTGAAAAACCTCGAGTCGGTCTGTTAAATATTGGTTCCGAAGATATTAAGGGTCGGGAAGAAATTCGTGAAGCCGCTCATTTGTTAAAAGAGATGGATGATAAAACAATGATATATGAAGGTTTTATCGAGGGAACGGATATCGGAACCGGTCGGTGTGATGTGATTGTTTCTGACGGTTTTACGGGTAATGTGGCTCTTAAAACGATAGAGGGAACGGCTCGTATGTGTAAAAATCTGTTTAAACAAATGCTTTCCAAAAGCATCTTGGCTAAACTCGGTTTTATTTTTATGATTCCGGCGATGTTGCGGCTAAAAGCCAAAATTGATGTCAATCGTTATAATGGTGCCATGTTAATCGGATTAAACGGAATATCAATTAAAAGTCATGGTTCTTCGGGAGCCAAAGCACATGCATCAGCGATTTGTCGGGCGATTCGGTTGGTTCGGAAAAATTTGTGTGCTCAAATTAAAGAAAAAATGGCCGAAGTCAGCATGATGTCTGATTTGGATGAAGAATTATAAAAAAACTTGATTTTTTATGAAAAATGGTGTATAAAACAAGTCGGTTAACGAATCGGGCCATTATTGGGATGCCTGACCGTTTGAAAATTAACTTTTAAAAAAGGAATAAAAATGCCCAAATTAAAAACTAAAAGTGCCGTTAAAAAACGGATTTCACTGACCGGAAGCGGAAAAGTGAAAAATTATGCTTCTAATAAAAGACATTGTTTATCTACAAAAAGTCAATCCATGAAAAGAAAAGCTCGTGGCGTTCAAATTATGGATGAAACAACAGCAAAAACAACAAAGGCATATTATTTGCCGTATGGTGTATAAGGGGGGATAGACAATGGCAAGAGTAAAACGGGGTGTGACAGCCCATGCGAAACACAAGAAAATCTTGGATTTAGCAAAAGGATATCGCGGTCGGAATAAAAATGTTTATACCGTTGCAAAAGAAAAAGTTGAAAAAGGCTTGGCTTATGCATATCGCGATCGTCGTCGGAAAAAATCGACATTCCGCTCATTGTGGATTGCTCGGATTAATGCCGGTGTTCGGGCTTATGGCTTGAAATATTCTATATTTATGAATGGATTAAGCAAAGCCGGTATCGAATTGGATCGTAAAGTTTTGGCAGATTTAGCAATGAATGATGCTGCGGCTTTTGAAACAATCGTTAAAAAAGTTCAAGATGCTTTAAAATAATTCATGAACTTGAATGAAAAGCGACTCATTGTTGAGTCGCCTTTTTTTGTTGATATAAAGCTGCGAAATTAATCGGTTGTAAATTAATGGGTGGTAATCCCGATTCTGATATGATTGTTGAAATCAAAGATCTTGAATATGGGAATAATAAATGTGGAATTTCGACCAATAAAATTGGCTCAACCATTTTTTCTTCGACTTCTAAATGAGCAATAGCCCCATAGGTTAACTCACAAATAAAAATTTGTTTATTTTCCTGTGAGGCTGTAATTTTGGTGACCAAATCAACGATATAATTATTGTTATCGGCTTTTGCGGTGGCAATATCGATTTTAATATCAATCTTGGGTTGCTCTTTTAAGACAATCGGTTGATTCGGCGCTTCATAAGATAAATCCTTGATATATTGACGTAATATTTGAATTGAAGGTTGTTGTTTTTCTGTCATGTTCATTTTCCTGTTGTTTTTTGTTAATAAAAAAGCTATATTACATACTATATAGCAAAGGAATAAAAATGCAAGCAGAATGGATATTTTTAGCAATAATTGTTTTTGTGATTTGTGCTAAGCTCTTTTCAACATTGGGAAAACAAGAAGTTCCCGTAGATGGGCAATTGGATAAAGAACGTTTGTTAAAAATGGTATTGGAAGAAACAAAGGCAAAAGCTCAAAAAAAGAAGGAATTCGATTCGGATAATTTTTTGATTGGTGCTAAAATGGCATTTCATCAAATTACACAACAGTTTGCTTTGGGGGATTTAACTAAAGTTAAAAATATTTTATCCGAAAAAATTTTTAAAAAACTTTCGGAAGAAGTCGAAAAAAGAAAGAAGGATGAAAATCAGCTGGAATTTTCGTTAATTTCATTTCAAGAATGTCGAATTATATCGCCGATTACGAATTTAGAACCGGAAAAAATTGAAGTTGAATTTATAACCGAACAAATTAATGCATTAAAGAATAAAGCCGGTCAAGTCATTGAAGGGGACAGCATTAATTTATCCACAATAAAGGATTTATGGGTTTTTGAAAAAAAAGGTAAAAATAACTGGGTATTATTATCGACCAAAAGTGAGGTTGCATGAAGGCAATGTTTTTAATGCCGATAATGGTTTTACTGACCTTATTATTAATAATGTGGTTGGAAGGATGTTCGTCAACTAAAATTGCTCGAACGAATCGACCGTTTGATTTTGTCGAAATGGAATTTTCAAGCTTGCCGGATTGGAAAAAAGATGATTTTAATAAAGCCGGTGAGGCATTGGCTCGCTCTTGTCAAGCTCCCAATGAAATTTGGAAAGGTTTTTGTGACGGTTTTAAAAAACAGAAAACTGCCAAAGAAATACGTAAATATATTGAAAAAACATTAACGCCTTATTTGGTCACTTCTTATGGAAAAACCAGCGGGACATTTACAGGGTATTATGAAACGGAATTAACTGGAACATTAAAGCAAACTCATTCGAATCAAACGCCGATATACGGTATTCCGAATGATTTAATCAAGGTTTATTCATCAGATGTTTGTCGGGATAAAAGTGATGATGTTTTTTATGGTCGGGCGGAAAACGGACGTTTCGTTTCTTACTTTGACCGAAAGAATATTATGAAGAACGGATGTAATGCACCGGTATTATTATGGGCGGATTGTGATATTGATGCCTTTATTTTACATATTCAAGGCTCAGGTCGTGTGATAACACCGGATGGAGTCTATCGGATTGGTTATGCCGGTAATAACGGTCATCCCTTTGTCGGAATCGGGAAAATTATGTCAGATGAGGGATTATTGAAAAAGGGAAAGGCATCTATGCCGGAAATCAAAAAATGGTTGAAAAAGAATCCGAAAAAAGCAAAAGAATTGATGGCACAAAATCCACGATATATCTTCTTTGATTTAAAAGAGGATATGGGTGGACCAATCGGTGCTGCCGGTGTTCCGTTAACGGCAGAACGTTCTTTGGCGGTTGATACGAATTATATTCCCTTGTCAACGCCGATTTATTTGACAACATCTGAACCTAAAATACGAAAATTAGTGGTCGCTCAGGATAAGGGGAGTGCGATAAAAGGTCCGATTCGGGGGGATTATTTTTGGGGTTATGGAGATGAGGCATTTGAAAAAGCCGGTCGGATGAAAAGTAGTGGTTCTTATTATATTTTATGGCCGAAAGGACGAAGACCTTTGCAATGACAAAAGATGATTTTGAATTGTGGGAAAAATTAAAAAAAACAGTGACTCCGTTAAAGTATGCAGGTGATAAAACACCCAAAAAACGAAAGATATTTTCATTGTTTACACCTCGATTGGATTTGCACGGTTATACGGTTCAAAATGCTTTTGAAAAGTTCCAAGATTATATGACGGAACATA
The DNA here is from genome assembly GCA_045536135.1 of Alphaproteobacteria bacterium. Classification (GTDB taxonomy): domain Bacteria; phylum Pseudomonadota; class Alphaproteobacteria; order CAAHEQ01; family UBA3637; genus JAZSNA01. Next base: position 42,106 of record JAZSNA010000025.1, on the reverse strand, counting down.
TGGAATGTTCTAAAAAAATTATTATAATTACGGGACGTGGAAAGGATGGATCAGGTATTATTAAAAAGGAAATGCCATTGTGGCTTGAAAAATATCAATCGTCTGTTTCCGAAATAGAAGATAAAAATGGGGCATTTTTAATCAAATTCAAAAAAAGGAAATAAAAAAATGTCATTTTCCTATAATATGAAACCACATCAGCTATCATCAAAACAAACGCAAAAAAGTTTAACGTGGGTTGTTCGGGATGGTATAGCGGCTCAAATTATCGAAAGTTTGACGACCGGACCGATTATTATTGCAATTGCACTATTGATGAATGCTTCAAATATATTGATCGGGTATTTGGTCGCATTGCCGTATTTATGTAATATTGCTCAATTTCCGGGTGCTTATTTTGTTGAAAAATTTCACAAAAGAAAGTGGCAATGTTTAACAATTTCGTCTTTCGGACGGATGATTTTTTTACCGATAGGTTTTTTGGTTTTAAATCCGGATATTCCGTATGCATCGTATTATTTAGCCTTGTTATATACTTTACGATGTTTTTGTTCGGGATTTTCGACCAGTTCTTGGAATTCTTGGATGAAAGATTTGATACCGGGACAGATTTTGGGCCGTTTTTTTGCCTCTCGTCTGTCAAAGATGATTATTGCAGCCACGACGGTAAATTTGTTGGCGGCGATTATTTTAAGTTTTTGGTCATTTCAGGTTAAGTATTTTTATGCCGCTTTGATGTTTTTGGCTTTTTTTACTTGTTTAATCGGTATTTATATGTATTACCGAATATCCGAACCTAAAATGGAGACGGATAATATAAAAGAAAGTTTTATAAAAAAGTTTAAAAAAGTATTTGAGGATAGAAATTTTACAAAACTGATGTCTTTTTTGGCTTTTTGGAATTTTTCGATAAATTTAGCCGTCCCTTTCTTTACGGTTTATATTTTAAAAAAATTAAATCTGCCGATGAGTTTGGTTTTGGTTTTGACAACGATTACCCAGCTGATGAATGTTTGGGTAATGGAAATGTGGGGTAAAATATCGGATAAATTCAGTAATAAATCCGTTTTACTGACAACGGGTCCATTATACATATTGTGTATTTTTATGTTTTTGTTTACAGCCAATCCAAATCCGCATATTTTGACAATACCGCTTTTAATTTTAATTTATATTTTTATCGGGATTGCTCAAGCCGGTATCACATTGGCAACGGGAAACATTACATTGAAACTGGCACCCAAAGGGCGGGCGACTGTTTATTTGTCCGTTAATGGCATCATAAATGCATTTGCCTCTGGAATAGCCCCGTTAATCGGTGGTTCTCTGGCGGATTTCTTTGCCGATAAAGAGTTATTCTTTACCTTGAATTGGCAAAGTAATATATCCGAATTTGATTTATATGTTTTTGGGATGAGGCATTGGGATTTCTTTTTCTTTTTTGCCTCTGTTTTGGCAACTCTTTCTTTGATTTTATTGCGGGGGGTTCGTGAAGAAGGCGATGTCGAGGAAAAAGTTGTTCTTTCGAATTTTTTATCTATGTTTTCCAAAACATTTTCGGCGTCATATTTATTGCCTCAAAAAATGTTTTTATTTGTATCTAGAAAAAGATATCAAAATGTGCTAAAAGAAAATAGGACAAAGGAAATAAAAGCCGAAGAAGGACAAATACAACAGGTATCTCAAATAATGGATATTACAGAATAGAAAGGTATAAAATGAAAAAAGAAAAAGGACGTTCGTTGGTGGAATTAATTGGTGTATTGGCGGTTATTGCAGTTATTTCTGCCATTACATTAACGACAATGCAATTTGTGATTAAAAGACATCGAATGTCCATTTTAAAAAACAAGGTTTTGGTTTTGGCAACAAAATATGCTCCCCAAAATCGTCGGATGAGTGAAGGGGCAGAAAAAGACGAGATACTTGATCAAACAAAATGTACTTATCTGAAAAATGATGAGATTACTTTTTCAATTACGGTTGAATTAAATAATGCTGATGATGTAGAGGCGTTTAAAGGAGAAATGGAAAAAAGTGCGGATAAATATATGTGTATTAAAACAGATGAAAATACCAACACTGTTGAAATAATTTTTCATGAAACATTAACTAAAATAGAAAGTGACACATATTGTCCGAAAATATAAAAGTTTATTTGTATTCTTTTTTATCCCATCGATGATGTATCCAAAGCCATTGTTCCGGATACTCATAAATCCATGATGACAGTAAATCATTAACCCGTTTTGTTAAATCAAGAATATCTTTTTCCGGAATGTCTGTTTTTTTAATTTCAAATGGCTGAAAAATTTCCAGCTTATATCGGGCAACTCCGGTTCGAATACAACGAATGGGGATTAAATCAATATCCTTTTTAATTGCTAAACTTTCAATAGCTGTTGTTGTTTTGGACGGATGTCCTAAAAATTCGACATCTGCGCCAAGGTTATATTTTTGATCAACTAATATGGCCATATATTCTTTTTGAGCCAATAGAGATAACATGATGCGATTGCCGGATGTTCCTTTGGGAATAAGTGTAATTCCCGGCATTTTGCGTCGTTGAAAAATCAGTTTTTCAAACCACGGATTATTTGCCGGACGATAAAAAGGATGAAGTGGGAGACCAAATTGAGCTGAAAACGGTGGACAGACCTCCCAGTTGCCGATGTGAGCTGAAATAAAAAAACCGCCTTTTTTATTTTGTTTAATTTGTTCGATAACTTCCGTTCCGATAATTTGAGTGTTTTTTTGAATCAGTTTTTTGATTTGAGCGGTTTCAGCAAACATTGCTCCAAAATGAAACCACATTTTTCGTAAAATTTTTTTTCGTTCTTTCTGTGATTTATTGGGAAAAACTTTATTGAGATTATATAAAGCGATTTTATTTTTTTTTCGCATAAAAAACCCAATAATACTTCCCAATATCCCGCCCAAATAAGCCGAAAATTTTAATGGTAAAACAGAACATAATTTAATCAATCCGTATGCTGAAAAAGCAACCAAGGGATCAAGAAAATATTTTTGTTTCAGACTTCTGTTTTTTTTAACGGCAACAGCCAATAAGTCACTCATTTGAAAAACCTTTCAATTTCTTCTTTTTTACGGGGAATAAACTTAATATCAACAACCGTTATCAACGACTGAAATTGCGGGGGGATTTTGACAAAATCTTTGCGGGTTGTGAGCAAGGGTTGTTTAAATTGACACATAAACGCTATTTCTTTTTCCGTATATTGATGGTGGTCCGGAAAAGCAAAAGTCATATTTAACCCAATACCGGCTTTTTTTAACATATTGAAAAATTTTTCCGGTCGTCCGATACCTGCGAAAGCAATAGCTTGACGGTGTTTTATTTTGGCGACCATATGAATGTCTCCGAAAAAGATGGGCATATGCGGATGGGTTTTATGGATTTGACGTACTAGACCGGTTTCATCATCACCGATGATGACAACGGCGTTGGCTCGATTAAGGCCTTGTCGTAACGGTTCACGAAGCGGTCCGACCGGCAAACACATGCCATTCCCGATACCTAAACGTCCGTCAAAAACAAGAATACGTTTTCCACAATCCAAATCCGGATTTTGAAAGCCGTCATCCATAATAATTTTTTCCGGATTTAATGTTTGAGCCAAAACATATCCGTCTCGGCGATTTGAATTGACAACGGTTGGAGCATAATGTGATAACTCTAACGCTTCGTCGCTTAATCCGTCCTGATGATGTGCAATAACATTTTGAACCTGACTTTTATATCCGTGATTTAAAAAGACCGGTTTGTTAAATAATGTGGATAAATAAAGGGAAACTGGCGTTTTCCCAACTCCGCCGACAGATAAATTCCCGACACAAATCACATTTGGAGCCGGTATTGATTTTTTAAATTTTATTCTTAAAAATGTTAAAAAACCATAAATCCACCCAATCGGATATAAAATTTTTAAAACCGGATTTTTCCAATACCAAAATGATGGTTGTCTCATTTTCCCTCCGAAATAATGGGATAAAGAATGGGCATCATTTTATCAAGAACAGCCATTTCATTATTGGCAAATTTTTTCGCATTTGCCGCTTGTTTTTCACGATAAATTATATCTGATAATAATTTAGTTAAAACAGAATCAAATTCGGAAGAGACCCTTAATTGAATAATTGCTCGCCAATCCAAAGCACCGGACATAATCTCTTTGAAATTAAAGGTATAAGGTCCGACAAAAACAGCACAAGATTCTTTCATGGGTTCCAACATATTTTGTCCGCCGTGGGCAATTAAACTCCCCCCCACAAAGACAACCGAAGACAGGGCATAAAACAAACCGGTTTCTCCCATTGTATCCGCAATGTAAATATCACAATCAAAATTTTCTTCTAAAGATCTTTGATGAACTGAAAATCCTTGATTTTCCAATGTTTTTCGGATATCTGCTCCACGAATATTATGTCGAGGAATGATAATTGTCAGTAAATTCTTGATGTTGACTTTTTTCAAAAATCCTCCAATTTGTTCTTCTTCGTTTTCATGAGTGCTGGAAGCCAACCAAAAAGTTCGATTGCCGATTTCATTTTGTATTTTTTCAAGCTCCATCGGATCAAACGGAGAATTGGCAGTCACGGATTTTAAATTACCGACATAATAGGTTTTGGATGCCCCGAGCCTTTGTAATCTTTCGGTATCCAATCGACTTTGTCCGAAACAAATTTTAAAACAAGCTAAAAGCGGTTTGATAAAAAACGGAAACTTTTGCCACCGTTCAAAGGAACGATCCGAAATTCGGCCATTGGCTAAAATTAAAGGCATTTTTTTTGATGAATATCGAAGTAAATTGGGCCAAAAGTCGCTGTCGATAAAAATACCGGCATTGGGTTTAAAATGCTTTAAAAAACGTTGAACATAAATCGGATAATCAACAGGAATATATTGATGAAATGCCCCACTGGGGAGTCTTTTTTTCATAATTTGAGCCGATGTGACAGTGCCGGAAGTGACCATGACGGAATGATGTTTAACTAACTCATTAATCAAGGGAAGGGCGGATAAGCATTCGCCGACCGAAGCACCATGTATCCAAATTAAACTTCCTTTGGGGCGGGGAATGGTATATAATCCATATCGTTCCAAATAACGTTCAGGATCTTCCTTTCCCTTTTTTCGACGGGATTTCAAAATTAATCGAATAACCGGATAAGATAAAAAAGAAATAAGACTATATAAAAAAAGCACGATAAAAAAATCCTTTCTTTTTTGATTTATATCATATATTATCTAAAATGAAAAGGATTTTTAATGATTTATATTTTATGTTCGGATATTGATTTACAAAAGCTGTATCTTGATGTTTTAAGCGAATTTAATGTCGCCCCGTATCAAGATAATGATGATGCGGATATTGTTATTATCGATGGGGTTGATAAAATCAGCAATCCGACGGTTAAGAAAATTGTAATTGGTAGCGGAAAGTTTAAAAAACCGATTTCAATTGATTTACTGAAAAATGAAATAAAATCATTACAAAATAAATTTACCGGTCATCGTTTTTCCTTAAACGGGCGGATATTATCGGATAAAAAAGAAGGAAAAGAATATTTATTAACCGAAAAAGAAGCCGAATTATTAATCTATTTATTTAAACATCCGACGGGAATAAAGGAAGATGTGAAAAGGGATGTTTTTAATTATACACCTGATGCAAATACGCATACGGTTGAAACAACGATTTATAATTTAAGAAATAAAATTACGGAAGATATTATTAAAACAACATCCGACGGTTATTTGTTTATTCCGTAAAAAGAAGTCTTGTTTTTAATTCATCATACTTTTGCCATAAAAATTCAAATCTTTCGGTAAAGGCTTGAATATTTTCATCAAAGAAAACACAATTTTCCGAATTGTTATCTCGGGCATTTTTTGTCCAATTATATGAACCGGTCATAACATGTTTTTGATCAAAAATAGCAAATTTATTATGTTCGGCTTGAAAAGATGAATTGAGTTTTAAATCAAAACCCTGTTGATATAAAAAGGGAATGACGGATGATTTGGATAAAGCTTGTTTTTTATCAGCTATTATGCGAATTTGAACACCACGATTGGCCGCTTGAATTAAAGCAGATAGAATATCTTTATCTGTAAAAGAATAAATCGCAATATCGATGCTTTGAACAGAGGTGTTGATTTTTTTAATCAACTGATTTTGACAATCCGAAGAGGGCGAAAAATAAACTTGAATTTCAGCGGTGGCGGAAAAACATAAAAATAGAAATATCGATAAAAAATAGTTTATTTTTTTCATATAAACTGATAATATACTAAAACAGATAAAAAAGAAAGGAGAAAATATGACCAGACCGTCTTGGGATGAATATTTTATTGAAGTAATGCATGCATTAGCCAATCGAGCCACATGTGATCGAGGAAAAACCGCCTGTGTTATTGTCAAAGATAACCAGATTTTAACTTCCGGATATGTGGGGGCGCCGTCCGGATTGCCACATTGTGATGATGTCGGACATTTAATTAAAACGGTGACAGATGAAAATGGTCATTCGTCTCAACATTGTATGCGAACCCTTCATGCGGAACAAAATGCGATTTGTCAAGCGGCTAAACGGGGGATATCAATCGATGGAGCAACCTTATATTGTAAAATGTCGCCATGTCGGACTTGTGCAATGTTGTTAATTGCTTGCGGAATTAAAAAAGTGATTGCAGAATATAAATATAAACAAACATCTGAAACCGAAGAAATGTTTCTCCAAGCCGGAGTTGAAATCGTCTATATTCATGATGAGGTTGTATCGTATGACAAAAAGTAAAAAAGTTTGGTTATTGATTGATGATCGAAAAGGGAATGAAAATCAAATTTTGGGTGTGGCGGAGGCCTTGAAGTGGCCGTTTGAAATTAAAAAAGTATTTTATACCAAATGGATAAAGCTTCATAATTCTTTAAAACTGAATAAGTTATGGGGAATACAAAATAAACATGATTTTTCATCTAATTATCCGGACATTTTAATCGGGGCAGGTCGTCGGAGTTATATGTTGGCGCTGTGGATAAAAAACAAATCTCCGAAAACGAAAGTGATATGGTTGATGAATCCGGGGGTGATTGGGCGAAAATATGCGGATTTGGTTGTGATACCGGAACATGATGGGGATGTGCGTGGAAAAAACATATTACGGGTTATTGGTTCTCCACATCGAATTACGGATCAAAAATTAAAAATAGAAAAAGAAAAATGGAAAGGTGTTTTTGAAAAATACCCAAGGCCTCGGCTTTCAATGATTGTCGGCGGAAAAACAAAGGCTTTTGATTTTACAAAAGAAATGGCCGAAGACTTATGTCAAAATGTCTTAAAATTGAAACCAAGTAGCGTTTTGATAACGACTTCACGCAGAACACCATTGGAAGTGATTGATGTGATCAAAAAAACATTTAATGCAAAAAGTACATTTTTATATCAATTCGGTGATAAAGGGGATAATCCGTATATGGGGCTTTTATCATGGGCGGATAAGATTGTCGTGACGGGCGATTCAATGTCTATGTGTTCGGAATGTTGTGCAACGGGTGTTCCGGTAATGATTTTTGCACCCAAAGGAAATATGTCTTCTAAACATCAAAGATTACATCAAATGTTGTATGAAAAAGGATTTGCAACGCCACTTGGATCTGCTCAAATGATATTTGGCGGGAAATTAAATTGTTCGAGTGAAATTGCTCAAAAAATTAAAGACTTATTTTAAAACTTTCCGGTTTCCAAAATCTTGTTTAATCTGGAATTGGATTCATCAATGCTGATGTTTTCCAATGTTGCATATTCATGAGATAGTCGTTCAAACGCCTGTTCAAAAATCAATCGTTCGCTATAAGATTGTTCGCTTTTTTCGGTTGGTTTAAATAAATCCCGAACGACTTGTGCAACTTGACACGGATCACCGGAATTGATTTTTTCTTCATATTCGCTGGCCCGTTTTGACCACATGATTTTTTTAACTTTTGCTTTTCCGGATAAAGTTGATAATGCTTCATCCATAACGGAACGAGAAGAAATCGAACGCAACCGTTTATTTGTTGTCGGTATCTTCATTGTCATTTGATCTTTTTCGAAATTAACTTCTAAAAAGCTTAAATTTTGTCCGCCGATTGTATCACAAACAATATCCTTTACACGACCGACACCATGTGTCGGATAAACAACGAAATCACCTGGATTAAAAGTATATTCTTTAGTCATAATTCTCTTCCTTTATTTTTGTGCATTATATCATATTTTCTTGAAAAAGGAAAGCTTTTTTTTGAAATAAGATAAATACTGTTTTTGATTTGTTTTTTTTCTGTGGCAGAGAGTTGTCTTTTTTTAATCTCGTCAAGAGGAATTGATATTAGATTATTATGGATAAATATATCCAACATATCGGATTTTTTGACGGAATCAATAATAATCGGAAAAAAATAAACAGGGACGGATTGAAACATTTCCGTGACAAGCGATTGATTAGTCCAAAATGAAAAACGAATATTGGATTCGGACTTTTCAATCTGTCTTAATTTTTTTTGTATTTTTTTTATATTTTCTACGCCATTCATAAAGCTATTTATAGCATAAAACCTTCAAAAAGTCAAGGTTTCAAAACAAACAGATCAGGAGAAAGATTAATTCCTTCTTCAATCTCGAACAAAGCAACATTTGTTTTTATTTTTTTGGCATCAATTAATATCCATTGTTTTAAAGAAACCGGATTTTCCGAAGTAATTAATGTTAATTGCCCAAATTCCGGATGGTCTTTTTTGATCGCCGTAATGTGGTATTCTTCAAATTGCTTTTGAATATCTGTCACCATAAATTCTGGATCCGAAAATTTAAAATTTTCTTTTAAAAGAATTGCTGCGGGAGTTTCTTCGATGGGGAAACCGCTGATTTGATCAATTGATTTATCAATATAAATAAAATATTTTCCATCAGCCAAAAATTCAATTTCAGACGGTTTATCATAAATTAAGCGCATTTGATTTGGTTTTTTTAAATAAAATTCACCACTTTGAATGAAATCTTTTTCGGCAGTTGAATAATGCGAAAAACGACTTTTAAGGGTTGTTAAAGAAGATAACGCTTGTTCCACTTTTTGAAGTATCTTTTGATTTTCTGTGGTGTTTAATGAAGGGGCAATATCTGCCCAAACCAAATTTGTTAACATTAGAAATAAGAATAAATATTTCATTTTTTCCTCATGGCTTGTGAAGCGGAAACGATATCGATGAGTTCATCGGTAATGTTTTCCTGTCTTTTTTGTTGATATTTTAAATTCATTTCATATAAACGTTCGTCAATGTTTTTCTCGGCATTTTGCATATTAATCATGCGAATATAATGTTCGGCAGCCAGCGATTTGATTAAAGCACTGTCTAAAGTTATTCCGATATATTCTTGTATTAACGATAAAAGCAAAATATTGGAATCAATTTTAAAACAAGGCCAGCTTCGCCCGTCCCATTTCATACTTTTTATCGGATTTAAAATGGATTGCGAAAATGGCAAAAGTTGTGTTTTTTGACAAGATACCGGTTGTCCGGAGATATGTTCGTGATAAAAAACAAAAACAGATGGTAATTTTTTATTTTCTTTTATTTGAGGAATATTTTTCAAAATAGCCAAACTGATATTAGCCGTTTCTTTGATAGAATTAGATATCGGATATTTGGCGATGATATTTTTTTCATTAAGCATCAAAGATGCAATACGTCGACCAACGGTAATATAAGATGTTTTAAAATCTTGTAATTCTTTTTGGGCGAAAGAAATAATTTCTTTATTAAATCGACCGACCAATCCGTTATCCGAACCGATAATAATGGCTAAGGCCTGATCGGATGGTTCAACTTTCGGAATGCGAAGGGCTTTATTTTTATCAAGAATTAAAAAACCGTTCCAAATATTCTGAATATAATCCGTTAATGAAATTTGAGCCTTTTCATACGCAACGATACTGACCGAGGACAAAGATTTCATCGTTGATACGATATTTCTTAAATCCGTGGTTGTTTTAATGCGTTTTTTTAAGGCTTCAAGTGTCATTATTTTTTAATTCCTTTTAAGCCGATGGTGAACTCATGTATCATTTGTTCAATCATTTCTTCGCTTAATTTTTCTCGATTGAGTATTTTTGTGATAATATTTTTGAACTGGGAATGAAGAATCTGTGAAATAATTTCTTGACCCTTGGTTATTTGCTCGGGGATAAATGTATCAAATAACCCATGATTGGCGGCTAAAATAACGGCAATTTGATCAACGACATTCATGGGTTGATATTGACGTTGGGTCATTAACATTCGAATAGCACGGCCACGATTTAATTTTTCCAAAGTTTTTTCATCCATAGCCGTTCCAAACTTTGAAAAAGATTCCAATTCTTCAAATTGATTGTAAAACAATTTTAAAGGTCCGATTAATTTACTGTAAGCCGGTAATTGAGCATCTCCGCCGACACGAGAAACACTTCGTCCGGTTTCAATTGCTGGTAAAAGACCCTTTTGAAACAAAGAAGTCGACAGATAAATTTGTCCGTCCGTAATGGAAATAATATTGGTTGGAATATACGCTGATAAATTTCCGGCTTCGGTAGATACAATCGGTAAAGCTGTCAGAGATCCACCCCCCAATCTGGCACATAATTTTGTGGAACGTTCTAATAAACGAGAATGAATATAGAAAACATCTCCCGGGAAAGCTTCCCGTCCGGGTGGTCGTTTCAATAATAATGACATTTGGCGATAAGCACGAGCATGATTTGTTAAATCATCATAAATGATTAAAACATCTTTTCCCTGCTCCATAAAGTATTCCCCAATGGATGTTGCTGAATAGGGCGCAATATATTGCATGCCGGCTTCGTCTTCTCCGTTGGCACAAACAATAATACATTGAGATAAAATATTCTGCTTTTTTAATTCGGATACGATTCGAGCGATACCGGCTTCTCGTTGTCCAATTGCACAATAAATACAAATAACACCGTTTCCTTTTTGATTTAAAATTGTATCGATGGCGATAGCAGTTTTCCCCGTTTGACGATCGCCCAAGATTAACTCTCGTTGACCACGCCCGATGGGTGAAAAACTGTCAATGGCCTTGATACCGGTTTGAAGAGGTGTATCTACGGGCGCACGATCCATAATTGGTGCAGCGGGGCGTTCAATCGGAAGTGTTTTTTTTACAACGATGGGTTTCCCGCCATCTAAAACTTGTCCCAACGGATTAATAATTCGTCCCAGCAATTCATCTCCGACAGGGACGTCAACAACCCGATGAGTTCGAACCCCTTGATCCCCAGCTTTAAGTGAATTGGGCGAATTTAAAAAAACAACACCAACATTATCCGGATTAAGAGTTTGAACCATTGCAAAAACATCACCATCAAATTCGATTAATTCATTCATTTCTACATTTGATAAACCGGATAAAACGGCTGTTCCGCCGGTTAATGACATAATCGAACTGACTTCTTTTGATTTCAGAGAAACCTTTGTTTGTTTTATACTTGTTTCAATCGTTTTAATCGCGTTATTGGTTGCTTTTTTAAACATATCCGATCCTTATTTTAATAATTGTGTCATATTATCATTTAAGTTATTTGTAAATTGTTGTAAATACGATTTTAAATCCCAAAGTATTCGATGTTCGCCGATTTGTATTTCAATGCCGCAAATCAGGTTTGGATTTTGTTTAAATGAAACTAATATTTGTTTGAAGTCAAGTTCATTTATTAAAAAATCCTTTAAGTCATTTTTTTGCTTAGAGGTTAAATTAATGGCATAATTAACCGTAATGGATATTTTTTCTCCCTGAATTTTGGATTGAATATCTTTTTGGGATTGTTTGATTTTTTTATGAAATTCATCTTTAAAACGTTGTATCATTTCCGCTTGTAATGAACTGGATGCAAGTTCCGAAAAAGCCGAACCGGCCAAGACCTTAAATTGAGTAATGATTAAAGAAGATAATTGTTCGTCAAAATCCTTTTTCTGATTCAGAATATTTTGAGCCCACTTATCTTTTTCCGCTTTAATGGTCAACGAAATATCTTTTAAAAGATTTTCTTTTTGTAATTCCATTTCATCATTCAAGGTTTGAATTTTAATTTGCTTTTCCTTTTCGAACAAATCCAATTGATTTTGGTATTCTTTTTGGGCTTTAAATGCCTGCTCCTGCATTTGAGATGCATGATCTAATTGTTCTTTTATATAACTCTGTCTGGCTTCAATAATTGACAGAACAGGTTTATATAAAAACTTTTTCAATAACCAAATTAAAATCAAAAGATTTAAAATTTGTGCACATAAAGTAATTAAATCGACAGACATAATAGCCCTTTATTTTGCGATGACATGATCCCAAAACGGATTGGAATACAAAATCAAAAAAGTAATTAACAAACAATAAAGAGCAGATGTTTCAACCATCGCTAATGCGACAAATAAAGTTGATCGTATCCGATTAGCCTCATCGGGTTGTTGAGCCATTGCAGATAAAGCCGTTGCTGCGGTATTGCCTTCCCCGATGGCGACGGCAAAAGAACCGATGGCGATACATAAACCGGCAGAAATAATCGAAGCAGCCCCAATAATTGTCATTGCGTCCATTTTATTTTCCTTTCATTATTACATCCGTTGGTGTGGGTTGGCTGACGCCGGATGTATAAACAACAGCCAACAAAACAAAAATATATGCCTGAATCGATCCGGTTAAAAGTCCTAAAATCTGAATCGGTAAGGGCAAAATAAAAGGTGAAAATATCATTAAAATTTCTGTAAATAAGACACCAGAAAACATATTCCCGTAAAGACGTAATGCCATCGCCATGGTAGAAGAACAATCTGAAAAGACATTCATGGGAAGCATCAATGGTGTCGGGTCGGTAAATTTTTTAAAATAAGCTTTAACGCCGGCATTTTTAACGGCAAAATACGGAATAGCTAAAAAAACAATACCGGCACAGGCGAATGTTGTTGATAAAGATGCAGTGGGTGGTTGATAATAAGGGAAAACAGATAATAAATTGGCAAATAAAATAAAGAAAAACAAACTACAAACCAACCCCATATATTTATGAGGTTGAGAATCGCCGGAAATTTCTTGAACTTCGCCTTGTAAAAGAGAGACAAAAATTTCCAATAACGCTTGTGATTTGGAAGGGTAAAGAGTCGGTTTTATTTTTCGGGTAATCAAATACGATAAAATCGTTAAAATCGCCATGATAATCCATGTCCAAAAAATTGTCGAATTAATGGGAATATTTCCGATTTTAAAAAGAACAATTTGATCAAAACTTTTTCCCATTTACTTTTCCCTTTTGATAAACATGTAACGGATAATGAAAAATACGATACTGAAAATGATGAGCTTATAAATATTCGATCCGACAATAATAACCAAGCATCCGAAAAGGACGGATAGTCGGAGGATGCCGGTAATCAGAATAAAAGAAATCGGATGTTTCTTTTGGCTCATTTTTTTGACACTATGCAACAGAACATAAAAATATGAACAAGATAAAATAATGGCACTGAAAAAAACAAACAAAGCATTAAAGATATTTAATTCGGGTTGAAGCAGATTAGACATGTTTTCCTCGCTTGTGTAATTTAGATTTAAGGTTATTTTGATTATCGAAATCTTTAAAAGCAACTCGATGTATCCAAAGGGAAGCATTGATATATCCCAAAACAAATCCAATAAAAATACAACTGATACGCCAATTTATTTTTCCGACGGGAAAATGTTGTTGTAAATATCCCCCAAAGATTAAACCCAAAACGATGGGAATGATAATATTTCCCCCATAAATACCGATAACGCCGGCATTCATATAAAAGGCTTTGTTTTGACGATCTTGAAGTGTTTTGGCTTTATGAATAAGAATTTTTTCAACACTTTTGTCTTGAAGTGAATTAAATTGAGACATTTTGCCCTCCTTTTAAATTCATCAAGCCTCGGGTTAATCCGATTTCAAGCTTTGCCATGGCAACAGCGGTTTCCCGTCGTTCTTCCTCGACTTCGGCAAAATCAGCTTTGATGCGGTTTGTTAAATTGGATAAATCATCGTCACAAATCACTTTTTGAACAGAAACGGATACGACATCATCTTTCTTTATAATAATCCCCTGATTACAGGCGACATAGTGCAAATGATTATTTATATCCAAGTATTGAATAATACCTGTTGTTAAAACGGATAAAAAATTAATATGCTTGGGTAAAAAAGTTTGATAACCGTTCAAACCTTCAAAAACGATTTTTTGGATAGGTGTATTGACCACAATACCGGTTGGCGAAAGAATTTTTAAAATCACTTTTTCTTCTCCCGTGCTTCTTCCACCTTGCCGATCATATAAAAAGCCGATTCGTCTAAATCATCAAACTCTCCGGCCATGATACGTTCACAGCCGTCGATGGTATCTTGTAAATTAACATCTCGCCCCGCCATGCCGGTAAATTGTCCAGTTGTAAAAAACGGTTGTGTTAAAAAACGTTCCAATTTACGAGCCGTTAAAACGGTTTTTTGATCTTTTTCAGGTAATTCATCAAATCCTAACATAGCAATAATATCCTTTAAATCTTCATAATCGGATAAAATTCGACGCACCTGAGTTGCAACATGATAATGTCTTTCCCCGACGATAGTCGGTGTTAACATATTTGAAGAGGATTCAAGGGGGTCAACAGCCGGATAAAGTCCCTGAGCTGCACGATTTCGGGATAAAACAATACTGGACGATAAGTGTGCAAAAATATGAACAGCTGACGGATCCGTAAAATCATCTGCCGGAACATAAACGGCTTGAATTGATGTAATTGCCGCATCTGTTGTACTGGATATTCGTTCTTCCAGTTCGGCAATATCCGTTCCCAAGGACGGTTGATATCCGACCCGAGAAGGTGTTTGTCCCAATAACACGGAAACTTCCGAACCGGCTTGAACAAAACGAAAGATATTATCGATTAAAAGCAGAACATCTTGTTTTTTCTGATCCCGAAAATATTCCGCCATCGTTAAGGCGGATAAAGAAACACGAAAACGAACACCGGGAGCTTCATTCATTTGACCGAAAACCATGATTGTTTTGTCTAAAACACCGGCTTCAATCATTTCACGATATAACTGTTCGCCCTCTCTGGACCTTTCCCCGACACCGCAAAACAAAGAAACACCGTCATATCGTCCGAACATATTATGAATCATCTCGGTAATTAAAACGGTTTTTCCGACACCGGCTCCCCCGAACAGCCCCGATTTCCCGCCCCGTTCCATGGGAGCTAAAAGGTCGATGGCTTTAATGCCGGATATAAAAATTTCGCTGGATACAGCTAAATCTTTTAAGGGAACGGACGGTGCATGAATTGGCATTCGAGGTGGATTTTTTAATTCACCTTTACCGTCAATCGGATGCCCGAAAACATTAAACATACGACCCAATGTTTCTGTACCGACCGGAACTTGTATTGGATGGCCCGTATCGATAAGGTCCATTCCGCGGTATAATCCATCTGTCGGGCCCAAAGCCAAACAACGAGCCGTCTTTTCATCAATATATCCTTGAACCTCCAAGACCAAAGGTGGTGTGGTGGTTGTTAAAATCTCGTCATAAATTGCCGGTAATTTTTTGGGGAAAGTTGCTTGAATGACACTTCCTTCAACCGCCGTAATTTTACCCTTATTTTGATTCATTAAAAATCTCCTTTTATTCTTCTATCATGAATTATTTTTAATGTCAATTTTTATATCTTCAATCCGGATTTTTTTTGCCCTATACCCAGACTTTTCATAAAGGATTATTTTATGAAGAGCCTCTGAATACTTTTTTTGTCGCCATAACAGTTCGATTGATGCATATAAGGCCATTTCTTTATTGCTTGACAAAGTATATGATTTTTCTAATAAACGCCAACCTTCCAATAAATTGTCATCCAAAAACAAAGCCTGACCGAGAATAACGGAAGCTTTTTGATATTCCTTGTTTTCGATTAAAGCCTGTCCATAGGGGATAAGGATTAAGGGTGAATGTGGTTTTAACTCAATGGCAATTTCATATTGTTTTATGGCTTTTTGAATATATCCCGTTTCTAAATAAATCTGCCCCATTAATTCATAAAAAAACGGATTTTGAGGATATTTTTGGGTTAATATTTTTAATTTTTCAATAGCCTTTGAAATATGGCCTTTTTTTAAATAAGCAATGCTTTGAGCATATAATCCTTCATCTTGATTATTGTATTTTTTTAAAATATCGTCCGGTTCGTTTAAAAAAGCATCCAGTTTAGCTTTAATTAACCGAAAATTTAAATCACTCTCTTTGGGTTTTATTCGAGCGCCGGCACTTTTTAAAAAATTGATTCGTTGACTGGTTAACGGATGTGTCCGATTAAAAACAGAAGTGGTTGGATCCAAAGAAATTTGCTCCTCTGTTTTTATTTTCTGCATAATATTTAATAAACCGTCAATATTAAAACCGGCTTTTTGAGAAATCGAGACAGCCAATGAATCCGCACTATTTTCTTCGCTTTGACGGTAAGTATTGAAAAAATTTTGATGAGTTCCGACTCCGCCCATGATGATAGCCATCGATAAATCCGGTCGTCCGGAAATAATGCCGGCTAATCCGCCTAAAATTGTTGTAATGGCGATATTTTTTTGCATTTCTGCCCCTTTTTGTTGTAAACCGACGGTATGTCCGGCAACAATATGTCCGGTTTCGTGGGCCAGAACGCCGAAAAATTCATCCGGATTATCCGATTTTTCTAATAATCCCGTGTGTATGAAAATGGTACTTCCGCCAGCCACAAAAGCATTCAAAGTCGGATCATTTAAAAAAACGATCCGAGCGGCATTTTCATCCAACCCGCCGGCGGAGAATAATTTTTTTACATTGGATAATGTGTACTCTTCCAATTCCGTATCCCGAATGATGCTGATATTGGCATAAACAAGACAGGGAAAAAATAATAAAACCAAAAACTTTAACATAGGTGTATTATATGATTTTTAAATTGACTTTACAACAAAAAGAATATAAATTTCTTAATTATGAGAAAAAATGTTCATCGTTCGGAATATCAAAAAAATGTTTTTGTTGGGGCTTTGGTGGTTCTGATTTCAATATTTCTTGTTTTGATATTTATGATGAAATATGATTCAAAAAGAACGCCGACTTTCCAATTATATGCCATGTTCAGACAGGCGGATGGTGTTATGATCGGTACACCGGTTCGATATGCCGGTATTGAAGTCGGATATGTTTCACAAATGGAATTGACTAAAAAATTACAAGCAAGATTAACTCTGTCTTTTTTTAATTCGATTGAAATACCGACGGATTCATCTGCGGCAATTGAAACAAATGGCGTTTTGGGAGTGAAGGTCATAGATTTAACTCCCGGTGGAAACGAGGATAATTTAAAAGAAAACGAAACAATAATGTATACACAAGATGTTATTGTTTTAGATGATATATTAAATAAAGTTTTGTCTTTTATGCGGCAAAAGAAAGGAGTTCAAGATGAAAAAGAATCCAATTGAGGCTGTTTTAGGTTTTTTTGTTTTAATTTTTACGGGTTATTTTTTATATTTTGCCTTTTCTAAAATTGATGTTGAGAAGATTGAAGGTTATACTTTATATGCGTCCTTTGATAAAATCGGCGGATTGGAAGTCGGTGCGGATGTTCGGATTAATGGGATAAAAGTCGGTTCTGTTGCAGATATTAAATTGAATATGGATACTTTTATGGCGGATGTTTCGATGGTTATTAAAGATAATATTCGTATTCCGGATAACAGCCAAATTATCATATCCGATTCTGGTATTATGGGTGGGAAATATGTTCGAATTATGCCAACCAACTCTAATCAATATTTGACAAATGGTAAATATTTTAAATTTGTGGAAAGTTATAAATCTTTGGAAGATAAAGTGGGGGAATTTATCTTTTTATCAACAAAGGATGATGTTCAATGATTAAGTATTTAATGTTATTTATAATGATGTCCGGTGTCGTTTTATCTGCCCCCATACCTCAAAAAATCGGCCAATTTCAGGCGATGGATAAAGTGACGGGGCGGACAAAGACTTTTACGATTAATGTTGGGGAAGATTATACTTTTAATAAAATAAAAATACATTTAAAAAGTTGTTATGCAAATCCGCCGGAAGAAACACCCGAAAATGCGGCATTTTTAATAGTGTCTCATCAAGAGAAGGAATTATTTAACGGTTGGATGTTTTCGTCTTCACCGGCCTTATCTGCAATGGAAGATCCGGTTTATGATATTTGGGTCTTAAAGTGTGAAGGCCAAGTAGAGTTCCCGACAAAACCCCAAACAACAGAACAAATTATTTCAGATATTATGTCTGATTTTAATGTTGAAAATGTGACACCCCAACCCACAGAGGTCACTTTGGATGAAGTGGCTCAAATTGGTGATTGATTATCTGGATTTTTGAGAATGGATTAACACATCCAATTGTTTTTCTGTCATTTGATGGGTTGTTTTTTTCAAGAGAATCTTATATTCATCAGGTATTGGTTGATTATCAATTTTCTGTTTAATTAATTCCCGTTTGACTTCCAATGTGACATTAGGTTCTTTCCCGTTTAAAATGTTTTGAGTACTGGTATGAACACCTTTTGTGACTGGGACAATAACATCCATCACATCTTTCGCTTCTTTTTTATATTCTTCATTGCGTTGGGCTTCATCTTTACGTGGTGGCACTTTTATATTTAAATGTGGCGCGACTTGTCGGGCAATAGTATCTCCGACTTCGCTGAAAAAACGAACGGAAAATTCGGCATAACCACGGGCCGCTTTTTCAACCGTTCCCATTTTTTCAGTTTTTTTGGGGGAGGATTGATTTTCTTGTGCCATGGCATAAGATGATATGATTAATGCCCCGATAATTGATAATCTTTTTAAGTTTTCCATTTTTATAACCTCCTTTGATAGGGACGATTATATCATAAAAACGATAAAAAGTCAATTTTGGGATTACCCCTTAAACCGATTGCTTCTGGGGAAGCCAACCGGAGGCATTTTGCCGACACCGGCACGATGTCCCAGCCACATTAAAATATCCCGTTCAATTCGAATTCCGTTTCCGAAAGCAAAAGGCAATCCTTCTTCGGCATTAAAGAAACATAAATCGGATAACCCGCCCCCGGCATATTTTTGTAAAATAACGCCACTTCCTTTTGTGAGTGTTGGAACTTCATCTGCTTTAAATATCAACATTTTCCGATTTTGTCCGATAACGGCAATATGGTTGCCATTGACAGGAATACATAAAACGGCTTGATCGTCTTTTGCCAAGTTCATAACGGCTTTACCGCTTCGGGTTGAGGCGACAACATCTTCGATTTTAACAATAAATCCTTTTCCTTTTCGAGATGCCAATAAAAGTTGTTGATTCGTCTGGTAAATCATCATCGTAATAATTTGAGCCTCTTCCGGCAAATCAACAGATAAACGTAAGGGTTCGCCAAATCCGCGTCCGCCCGGAATTTTATTTCCTAAGATTGTATAAAAACGTCCGTTATCGGCAAACAATAAAATTTTATCTGTCGTTTGAGCCTTAACAGAAAGTAATAATGAATCATCTTCTTTATATTTACAATCCGAAATATCGACATGTCCTTTCAAAGCTCTGATCCATCCCTTTTTGGATAAAACAACAGTAATGGCTTCTTTTTCGATTAAAGCCTCAATAGGTACTTCAACACCAGTTGGTGCTTCGGCCAATAAAGTGCGTCTTTTGCCCAAGAGGGTTTTTTGACCGAAAGCCGATTGAATTTTTTTGATTTGAGAAGAAAGAGCTTGATAACGCAATCCCTCATCACTTAATAAAGCGTCCAATATCTTTTTTTCCTCTAAAAGGGTTTGATGGTTTTGTTTAATTTGTTCTTCTTCGAGTTTTCGTAACGAACGCAATTTCATATTTAAAATTGCTTCCGCTTGCGTATCGGTCAAATTAAATTCACTCATCATAACCGCTTTTGGTTCGTCTTCGGAACGGATAATTTCAATTATTCTGTCCAGATTTAAATAGGCAATTAAAAAACCTTCCAAAACTTCCATCCGATGATTAATGTTATCCAATCTGAAACGGGAAGTCCGAATTAAAACATCCATTCGATGTTTTAAAAAGGCGGTTAATACTTCCGATAAAGACATAACCTTCGGCGTATGGTCTGCATCAAGGACATTCATGTTTAAATGAAATGGAGATTGTAAATCGGTATGATTAAATAAATATTCCATTAAAACATTTGCATCAACCGTTCGGTTTTTGGGTTCCAAAACAATTCGAACTTTCTCGGTTGATTCATCTCGAATATCCGTCAGCAAAGGAAGTTTTTTATCCATAATGAGTTTGGCAATTTTACTGATTAAATCCGACTTTGCCACACCGTATGGAATTTCAGTGACAATAATTTGATATTGTCCGCGTCCCAAATCTTCAACTTCCCACTTGGATCGGATTCTTAAAGAGCCTCGTCCGGTTGTATAAGCTTTTATCAATGTTTCTTTATTTTCACACAATAGTCCGCCGGTGGGGAAGTCCGGTCCTTGAACAAAATCCATCAATTTTTCCGTAGAAGCTTCGGGATGTTTAATTAAATAAAGCAAAGCATCACAAAGTTCGCCCAAATTATGAGGCGGAATATTCGTTGCCATTCCCACAGCGATACCGGATGCACCATTCGCCAATAAATTTGGGAAAGCGGATGGCATAACGGACGGTTCCTTGTCAGCACCATCATAAGTATCATTAAAATCGACGGCATTTTCGTCCAAACCATCCATTAAAGATAGAGCAATGTTTGTCAATCGAGCTTCGGTATAACGCATAGCCGCCGCTCGATCTCCGTCAATGTTTCCGAAGTTGCCTTGACCATCGACCAATGGATAACGGACTGCAAAATCCTGTGCCAAACGAACCATAGCCTCATAAACAGCCACATCCCCATGTGGGTGATATTTACCGATAACATCTCCGACGACTCGTGCACACTTTTTGGGACCGGCATTTGGGTCCAATTTTAAAGCTCTCATCGCATAAAGCAAACGTCGATGAACGGGTTTTAAACCGTCCCGAACATCGGGTAATGAACGGGCAACAATGGTTGACATGGCATAGGCCAAATAACGTTCGGATAATGCGCTGGCTAAACTGGATTGAATGATTTTTTGTTCTGTCATAATTGTTTTTTCTGTTTTATATTGTTCAAATAATTTATCTATCTAACAGCACTTTCCAAAATTGTCAATTTTTTTTGTACTGGATTTATTTCGGCTAATGCGCCGTAAGGGATACAGAAAATCGGATCCGTATGTCCGAAGTCCATTCGAGACAGAACCGGAATATCCGGATTGTATTTTTCTAAAACCTGACGCAAAGGATTTTCATATTTTCCTAAATTCCCATCCGCATTTTTGGGGCGTCCCATGATAATACCTTGCCATTGCTGTAAAACGCCTCGGTCAGCCATTTTTTCAAGCCAATTTTTAAAAGCCTCTTCGGATGGCGCACTTTCCGAACATTCAATGAATAAAATGGTATCTGTCCAATCTGTCGGGAAAATTTCAGTGTCATCTATTTGGGATAAAATATCAAAACATCCGCCGAGTAATCGACCTTTGGCATTGGATTTCCCTTGAACACAAACCGGTCCCATATTGAATGTCATTTGACGGGGAATGTTTTGATTTTCCGGTACGAACCAATCAAGCATCTGTTCTGTCCATTGTTCGGACGGTTTGATGTCTCCGATAATTGAATTATCAAAAAGAGTTTTCTTCACGGAATTGACGATATAGGGATTCATTCCGCAATTTTCGGCAAACCCTGTCAGGATTGTCGGACCGTAAATAGACGATAAGCCGGCATGATGACACATCATATGAACAGCGGTTGGATCGGAAAAACCCATAAAAATTTTGGGATTATCCCGTATGGTATTAAAATTGACAAACGGAAGCATTCGAATAGAATCATTTCCACCGATAATTCCGATAATGGCTTTGACGGTTGGATTTTCAAAAGCCCACATTAAATCAGATGCCCGAAGTTCGGGATGTTCATGCAATTCTTCTTGTGTTTTTAAAGCATTTGGGGTCTCTATAACCTTAACTCCAAAAGATTCTAATGCTTTTTTACCGATTTCATAACGATAAGGAACGGCGTTGGCACCGGCCCATGAAGTCGTAATTGTCGCTACGGTATCTCCGGCTCGAAGCATAAAAGGTTTAATCAATTGTTTCATAAAGTTCTCCTTATAATTCAAATAATTCTTTTAAAGTTTGAGTAATGGGTTCGTGGCTGGCTTCGGGTAAATGACCGATTAACCCACCTAAATCTGTTTTTTGACAGGTAAAAATTTGATCCAGACAAATTTGGGCTTCTTTTCCCATTAAGTCCAACATAATACGATAGGGATAAGGGTGAATATTGGTTGTAATCGGACAGATCATGACGTACGGCAAAACGGAATTAAGCTCGTCCGGAGAAATAACAACACAGGGGCGTTTTTTATTGTCTTTAATCATATAATGAACTGAAAAACGAGTCACCATTTCCACTCCTCTGACATTGATATATTATTTTTTAAAACAGCATTATGTGTGACTTCCTGCCATTGATTGCGAGGCTTACGAATAGAAGTAATAATGATGGATTTGTTCTTGACTTCAATATTAACATCATCGGATAAATCACATTGTTTAATTAACGATTGAGGAATGCGAATTCCCTTTGAATTTCCGATACGAATTAAAGGTATTTTCATTATTTACCCCCTTTTAAAATTTGGTTTAAAAGCATATATAACCGTCCGGCATCTGATCCGATTAAAACCGGCATAAAAACTTCTTTATTTTCGCTTTTTTTCGCCCGAGCGATTAAGGTGTCAAATTCATTCATATAACGTGTAATTGCATCACGACAAACGGTATCGTTTTGAAAAATAGCCTTGATTTTTTTACCTTTATCCGATGGGATTATTTGCAAAAGATAACGCATAAATGCCGAAGTGTCTCCACTGTAATATTTTTGCCATAATTCATCTTCTTTCTCGGGTTTAAAGATAGAGGCAATATCAATAGAAAAGGATGACAGATGTGTTAAAATGACCCGAGCATCCTTCATAAACATATCCATTTCATCTTGAGCGATTTTTTCGTGAGCTTTGTTTAAATATTCATCAATATCATCTTGAACGGCTCGCAAAGTATCAATTTGGTCTGGTATGGCGCTTTGAGATAATGTATCCATTTTTTGACAGACCGAATCCATGCTTTTTTCAAGTAATCCGGCCTGAAATTCCATTTGAACCCCAATGTTGGTCAAGTTGGTTAACGCTTTGTCCGTTAACTGAATTAATTGTTCGGTTTTACCTTCGGCAACGGCTTGATTGTCCGAAATATGGTCTAAAATTTTGTTAACTTCCGAATTTAAAGATTTTTCTTGTGATTTTAAAACCGAAATAATACTCTGCGTATTTTCGAAAAGCATGGAATTATAATCTTTTGTCGCATCATGGAATTGATTAAATAAAGATGATAAATGCTTGATAGAGTGATTAACGGCATTGATTGAATTGTTTGATTCGGTGATGACGGATTTACTGTTATCGGAAATTTCATTTAAACTTTCGGACATGTGTTTCATATATGATATATTTTGAGCAATATTAGCACAAATATCATTAATATTTATATTCAAATCTGAAGTTGCTTGATGCCAAAATTTAATCTGTCCGTCAAAATGATTCGAAAGTTTATGAATGTTTTCAAAAGAATCAGTCATTTGTTCATTGAATTCAGAAGCTTGATTATTTAATAAATTCATGCTTTGGGTTGTTTTGGTGTCGATATGATCAATGACATTTCCGAAATCCAAAGTCCATTTCTTTAATTCATCTCGAATAATGGCCGTTTCGCCGGAAAGGGCATTAAAAACCTCCCGAAATTCCTTAACTTGTTCTCGAAGAGCATCATTTAATAACTTTGTTTGTATAGCCCCTTCTTTGGTTGGATTGATCATTTGAGAGATATATTCCCGTAATTCGGATGTTTCTTGTCGCAAAGTTTTTCGGGTTTGAAGCCAAATTATAATTCCCCAAATTAAAACAACGGGAATAATTTGACTGGTTAATGTACCCATAAATTCTGCCGGTGAAAAATAATAACGATTAGACCACCATTTTGTATGAATGAAATAATTAATACTTAATCCAACCCAAACAATTGTTAAAATTGAAGCCACCCAATAAAGGGGATGACTCCAAAAAGATTTGGTGTTTTTTGATGGTAAATCCATTGTTTGAACTTTATAATGCATAAATTATTCTCCTATTTATAAAAGTATTTTATATCAATAACTTTAATTGTCAAGTAATAATTACAAAATAATTATAAAAAACACACAAAGTAATTACAATTAAAGCAAAGGTTAAAGAATTATTAACCCATTGACTTTAACGATAAAATCAAGTATAATTAAATAAAAAGGGGTGTAATCAATGGAACAGAATAAAAACATTTCTCAACTTCGTGAATTTCAACTGGAAAACGGAATAAAAATTCAAGTTTTACCGGAGCAGATTAAGTGGGGAATGAATATGTATGTCCAAAATGAATTTATTCCCGGTCGGGGTGGCGAATATCAAGTGGCAGCCAATCATTTAATTGAACACTGTGTTGTTCACAGGTCTGATGTTATATCACGGGCCGAAACGCGTTCAACCTTTATTACACACGATTTTTCTTTTGAAACGGCTAAAAGAACAGAGGCTCTTGAAAAATTATCTTCTATTACAAATCTTTTAATGACGTTAAATTTTGACCAACAAACGATTGAGAGAGAAAAACGAAGAGTTTTTGAAGAAATGGCTGCTTATTCTTTAAAAGAAGAACAATTTAAATTTTTTGGTGGTTTTGTTAAACCGGTTAGTATTGATGAGAAGGATGTTATTGCTGAAGAGTTAATTGGAGATGCTGGTATGGATATGTTAAACCGGCAAGCAAATTATAATCAATCTTTTACGGCAGAAGCTTTAAACAAACAGGCTCGATTTATGTATAGTGGCAAAAATATGACTTTTCGCATTAAAACGCCCTTAAATATGGAAGAATTTATAAAATTTATTGAAGAAAGTGGTTTAAAAAAAATACCTTCCCAATATACAGATGCAGAACAAATTAAATATCAACCCGTCAAAGAAGACATTGATTATCGACAAATTCCGATTTTAAAAGAACATTTTGAATTTAATTTATCCGAAAAGGAACAGGATATAGCCAAAGAGATTGTTCGATCAATTATTAAAAATGCGGGCAATGATTCGGGATTATATTGGGAAAGCCGACAGATTTTAAATGAAGCCGGTCGTTCAAAATTTTTATTGGATTTTTCGATTACGAGTTTGAATTCCGAAAAGTTGCATTCGTCGATTCAAAAAACATTGGCTCAAAAATCATCCATGGATAATCAAAACGCCATGGAACGATCTGTGGCTTTAAAAATTCAAAGTCAAATGTTGCCCGATTTAACGAATAGATTAAGGTCTCGATTAAAAGAGGGACGATAAAATGAAAAGAATGATAAAATAAAAAGTCGCCTTTTCAGACGACTTTTTCAAAATGGTGAGCGTGCTGGGACTCGAACCCAGGGCCCTCTGATTAAAAGTCAGATGCTCTACCGACTGAGCTACACACTCAAAAACAGATGCTAAAATACATAAAAAATCCTGTCTTGTCAAGTCTTTTTTTAAAAATATCTTTATTTTTTATTTTTTTATTGTTATAATCGGAGTATGAAAAAAATATTTTTATTTATTTTATTGATGGCATGTATGACTAAAAATCCGTTAAAAGAAATGCGGTTCGAGGTGGTTAGTGTTAATCAGGTTGCGGTTGCGACTTGGTATCGGATATCGGATACAGCCTCGCCATTGATTGTTTATGTGAATGCCGATCAATATCTTGTTCGAAAAGATACATCTGAAAATATTTTATATATTGACCGTCCGTGCCAGATTATTCGGTCAAGCTTTTGCCCGCTGACACAGAATGAGGAAATGAAATTGATTTCATCGGTGATTGAAAAATTTAAAAAACGATTCGCCTTTGAACGGATTGTTCGAAAATAATCCTTGCATTTTTAAGGAATTTTGCTATATTGTATGGCAGTATTTGAAAGGAAAAATTTATGACAGAAACAACAATGAATTCGGGGCTTTATGCTGCAATCCAGTTAGCGTTGATTTTTTTAATTTTTTATTTTTTGCTTATTCGTCCGCAAAAGAAACGTATAGCAGAACATCAACGTCGAATTGATGCGTTGAAAGTCGGGGATATGGTTTTAATTAACGGGATTTATGGAAAAATTACATCTTTATCGGATAACGATGAAGTTATGGTTGAAATCGCCAAAGGAACTCAGATTAAGGCGGTAAAATCTTTATTAACACCAATTGAAGGAGCTTAATTATGTTTGGTTATTCAAAATGGCGGGCATGGACCGTTATTATTGTATCAGTTTTTGGAATATTATTTTCAGTACCGAATTTTATTCCGACAGAAACTTTTAATCGTTTGCCTCAAGGGATAAAGGATGTTTGGCACCCTGCCGCTTTGGGATTGGATTTAAAGGGAGGTTCATCCTTGCTTTTGGAATTGGATGATCAAAGTATGATTAAGGAACGATTAACAGGCGTTGCCGAAAACTTACGTTCTATTTTACGGACAAAACGGATTTTATATTCTAATTTTAATTTGGAAGAAAATGTTTTGACTTTCCGTATTACAAATACAGATAAAATTGCAGATGCCAAAAATTTAATTTCCAAGGAGTATCCGGCAGAATTTAATATTCAAATAGCTGGAAATACGGTATCATTATCTTATACGGATCAAATGATGAAACAAATGATTGCCGGTGCAATAGATCAATCGATTGATATTGTTCGTCGGCGGATTGACGATATGGGAACACGTGAACCGTCAATATCTCGAATGGGTGAAAATCGTATCCTAATTCAATTACCAGGGGTTGATAATCCGGACGAGATGAAAGCTCTTTTAGGTAAAACAGCCAAGATGACATTCCATTTAGTTAATGAAGGTGTTTCTTTGACTGATGCTAAAATGGGAAAAATTCCGGTAGATAGTCAAATGATATCCGGAGAGGGCGGATACATGATTATTAAGCGTTCGGCTGTTGTGGGGGGCGAACAACTACAAGATGCTCGTACGATTTTTCAAGACGGTCAACCGGTTGTATCATTTACCTTTAAAACTAGTGGAGCAAAAGCCTTTGAACGTGCGACCACTGAAAATATTGGAAAACGTTTGGCCATTGTTTTGGATGGTAATGTGATTTCTGCGCCGGTTATTAACGGACCGATTGGTGCTTCGGGTATTATTACTGGCAATTTTACGGCCGAAAGTGCGTCTGATTTAGCATTGTTATTACGTTCAGGAGCGTTGCCGGCACCTCTTAAAATTATTGAAGAAAAAGTTGTCGGTGCCAGTTTGGGGACGGATTCAATTCGCTCCGGTGTATGGTCTTGTATCATTGGAGCTTTGATTGTTTTTGCTTTTATGATAGCTGTATATGGTTGGTTTGGAATGTTTGCAAATATTGCCTTGATTTTGAATGTGGCATTATTGTTGGCTTTGTTAAGTATCATGAATGCGACATTAACTTTACCGGGTATTGCGGGTATTGTGTTGACAATCGGTATGGCCGTAGACAGTAATGTTTTAATTTATTCCAGAATGAAGGAAGAAAAAGCTTTGGGACGTTCGCCTCGTCAAATTATTGATGCCGGCTTCGGAAATTCTTTTTCTGCAATTTTGGATGGTCAAGTGACGACATTGGTGGCGGCCTTAATGCTATTCTTTATGGGTTCTGGACCAATTAAGGGTTTTAGTGTGACTTTAACAATTGGTGTTATTACATCTTTATTTACGGCTGAGATGGTGACGAAATTTATCATTTTAATTTGGTACCATATCAGAAAACCGAAAGATATTAAAATTGGCTTTGGAAAATAAAGGGAGGAATATGATGAAAAAAGATTTTAATTATGTGAAGTGGGGTATTCCGGCATTTATTTTATCCGGTATTTTGATTGCTGTTTCGATTTATTCTTTTTGGACAAAAGGATTAAATTTGGGAATTGACTTTAAAGGCGGTCTTTCAATAGAAGCTCAATTAAGTCAGGAAGCTAATTTAAGCGAAATTCGGACTCAATTATCGGGATTGGATTTAAAAGATGTCTCGCTTCAAAGTATTGGGGCCAACGGACGGGAAATTTTAATTAGTGCTTCTGTGGATACGGCGGATGAAAAGTCCGTATCGGCAGTTGTTGAAAGAATTCAATCTATTTTGCCAGCAGATACGGAATATACAAAAGTTGAAGCAATCGGCCCAAAGGTCGGTAATGAGCTGTTTAATAAAAGTTTATGGGCTTCCGTTGTGGCGTTAATTGCAATTGCACTGTATATTTGGTTCCGCTTTGAATGGCAATTTTCTATATCAGCGATATTGGCGTTGGCTCATGATTTAGTTTTAACAATTGGTTTCTTTTCCGTTTTTGGATTGGATTTTAACTTAACGGTTGTCGCGGGTATTTTATCATTAGCCGGTTATGGAACAAATGATACGGTCGTGACCTTTGACCGTATTCGTGAAAATCTGAAAAAATATCGGAAATCGTCTTTAAAAGATATTTTAAATAAAAGTATGACCCAAACATTGGGACGTTCTGTTTTAACGACATTGTCCACGATGTTTGTTTTAATCACGTTAATTATTTTTGGAACGGATGCATTGGATGGATTTAGCATTTCAATGTTGGTTGGTGTTATCATCAGCTTTTATTCTTCAATTTTTCTTGCCGTTCCGATGCTATATTTTTTAAATGCACGTCCGAATGATATGGATGAAAATAATTAAGCATCTTTAAAAAAAGACGACTTGTGCCTATATAAAGGGTATGAGTCGTTTTTCTTTTAAACAAATTATGGGACATATATCAAACACATCAATATCCAAATATATTGTTGGATTTTGTTTGTGGTTTTCAGGGATGCCGTTGCCGATTTCCATAATTTTAATTATGATGATGTATGTGACGAAATCGTTATTTTCTGTTGTGTATGCGGTATTTTTCACCTTGACATTCAGTACATGGATTTTAAATCGAACAATGTCGAACATTCGAACATGGCATTTACATTTTTATAAAAAGAATCCGCAACCGCAAAGTTTTATTGTTGCGACTCGTTCAATGATACTTTATTCGATACTGTTCGGTTTTTTGGGACTGGCGATTGGTTTTGGCATTGTTTACGATTCGCAACAATTGACCGATGCATCCGGTTTTTGGAATAATCTTTATTTTTCAATTACAACACTGACAACAGTCGGATATGGCGATATTCATCCTATATCGTATGGCAGATTAATTGCCAATTTGGAAATGTTATTCGGGTTATTTTACCAAATAACGGCAATCAGTATCGGAACATTATATCTTGTCGAACAAGAACCTTAAATACAGGCTTTGATAAAGGCGACAATAAGTGGAGCCGGATCAAACGGTTTTGATTTTAAATCCGGATGGAATAATGAAGCCACAAAGAACGGATGATTGGGGATTTCAATAATTTCCGGCAACTGATCTTCAACAGATTTTGCGGAAATAATAAATCCTTTTTCAGCCAATTCTTTTTCATATTTTGAATTAACTTCATATAAATTCCGATGTCGCTCACAGATAATATCTTTTTGATAAATTTGATGAGCCTTTGTATTTGGAGAGATTAAACACTGATAAGCACCCAATCGTGCTTCTGGATTAACTTGATGAACGACGGGAACACAATCTGGATTAAATTCGGTTGAATAGGCTTCGGGAATATTCAACAGATTTTGACAAGCTTCAATAACAGCCAATTGCATGCCTAAACAAACACCAAAGAACGGTATTTTATTTTCCCGAGCATATTTAATCGCCCGTATTTTGCCCAAAACACCGGCTTCTCCAAAACCGCCCGGAACAAGAATCCCATCGAGTCCGTCCATTGTTCGATTAAATTCGTCTTCATCCATTTGTTCAAGTTGATGACAATCAATCCAAATTTTCTTGATTAAAGCCTCATTGGCGATTCCGGCGTGTGTTAATGATTCGATTAAAGATTTATATGCATCCGGTAAGGCACAATATTTACCGACAATACCGATACGGACTTCTTTTTGGGATTGAGCCATGGTTTGACAGATATGTTCCCATTTCCCCAAATTCGGTTTCGGGGCAGTATCCAACATACCAAAATGCTTTAAAACTTGGGTATCCAATCCTTGCTCATGATATGTGATTGGAATTTTATAGATATTATCGACATCTAATGCTGCAACAACATCGTCTGTTTCGACATTACAGAATAAACCGAGTTTTTTACGTTCGTTAATGGGAATTTCCATCGGGCTGCGACAAAGTAAAATATCGGCTTGTATTCCCATTTCCAACAATTTTTTAACCGCATGTTGCGTTGGTTTTGTTTTTAATTCTCCGGCAGTTGGGATATAAGGCAATAAAGTTAATAAAACGACGGCACAATTATCCCTTCCTTTTTCATGAATGAATTGACGAACCGCTTCCAAGAATAACGTTCCTTCAATATCACCGACCGTTCCGCCGACTTCATATAAAACAAAATCTTCATTGTCTAAATCCGAATTCATAAATAATTTTATTTCATCGGTCACATGGGGAATCATTTGAATTGTGGCGCTGGAATAATACCCTTGTCTTTCCTTTGTTAAAACCCGATTAAAGATTTTACCGCCGGATACTGTATCTGTTTTACGACAGGATATGCCCGAAAAACGTTCATAATGCCCCAAATCCAAATCTGTTTCGGCACCGTCATCTGTGACAAAAACTTCGCCGTGTTGCAAGGGAGACATCGCACCCGGATCAATATTTAAATACGGGTCCATTTTACGCATTCGAACCTTATAGCCGCGAGCCGATAATAATGCACCGATAGATGCCGATGCAATACCTTTGCCCAAAGATGAAACAACACCGCCTAAAATGAAAACATATTTTGTCATAATTTACTCCTTTTTATTTTGACATTATCATAAAGGATTATTATTTCTTTTCAAGTTTTTTTTAACCGACATATTCAAAACCATCCGAAGGTGATGAAAAATATTTTTCAACCCATAGATATTTTTCATCTGTCGGAGGCATTAAATCAAGGTATTTTTGATATTTTTCTTTAAAACCGTGATCAATAATTTTAACTTTTAAAGTATATTTATAATTTTTTAAAAGATAGCTCAAAGAAAGATTATTATTTAAGAATAATCTTTCCATTTTAGAAATAAAGTCGGGTTCAACATTTGAAAAAATAAAGGTTAAATAAATATCGGCGACCGATGGATCAAAGAAACGGAAAGAAGTCACAACCTGTCTTTCCTGCTGATTAAGATCAATAACAAATAATCCGTGCAAATCCTGATATCCGGCGGCTAAAAGAGTGAGTAGCGGTTCTTTAAAAAAGAGATGTGGTGTATAGGATTTTAATTTGGCTCGCAATGTTGATGGTGTTCGTTCCTTTTGACGTGCATAATCAACCAGATTGATATAAGCATCAGGTGTTTCAATATGTAAAAATTGTTCTCCTCGTTTAATTTTAAGGTTTGATAAATAATGTTCAAACGGATAATTATCTAAATGATATTTTTTTTCTGAAAAAACGAAATAAGATGTGCATAGGATAAAAATTAACCCGATTAAAAAAAGTAATCGAACGGTTATTGGATATCGGTACATTTGACTTCTCCACATTTTTGTGATGATTGAATATAAAGATAACCGGCCCATTCATCAATCGGAATTCCGGATCTTTTTTTGTCGAAATTATTCATCGCCTCAATCTCGCCATCAATCATAAACCATCCTAAATCCGTTTTGGATTTGACCTCCATTACAAATGGATAATCTGTCCAAAATGTATCTCCTTTTTGATAAATATGGGCAATTAATCGTCCGGCGGCTTTTTGATTAAATATATTGGCTGTTAAAATCAAGTGAATCGGATTTTCAATTTTAGTCTGCGAAAATAAAGGTAAGGGTTTATCTGTCACCCAACGATTATACTCTTTTTTAAAATAGTAAGTTTGAAGATACTCTTGATGATAGGTTTCGGGATTATCTGAAAAGCGAACAATCATTTTTTTTGTATTGGGACAAATTTTAGCGGCATAATTTTGGGCTAATAAAAATAAATTGCCTCGAACAAGCTCATCCGTAAATAAAAGTTTATTATCTGAAACAATAATTAAGTCAAAGGCATCACAAACATTCATGTCAAAATCATTATTTTGAACCATTTTGCCCAAGAAAACGGCTTCAAGATCTTTTGATGAATCAATATAATAAAACAGATTTTGATGGCCGTCCGGTTCGGCGGACCTTTTTAATAAAACTGCATTGAGTGGAGTATTGCCCAAAAAATATCCCCCTAAAAAATACCCCTTTAATTCCGCATGTGGTAAATTATTGTTCAAAATTTGAACTTCGTGGTATCCGGTATCAAGGCATTCATCTTTGGTTAATTTAATAAAAAGAGCCGGATTATATCCTCCGAAATATTTGATTAAACATTTTTTTTCAATATCCCAGATTAAATTTTCCCGAACAGCTTCTTTGGTATATTCAATCGGACCGGATGGTGTCCAACCCTTGACAGAAGTGTTTGCCGACAGCGAAATACAAAAAAAGAAAAAGAAGAAAAAAAACTTCATACATCACCCCACAAATCTTGACGTAATATATATCCCTTGTAATTCGGAATTTCAACGAAACAGAAATCTCTATCACATTTTTTAACGGTTAAAATAAAACGTCCTTTTAAAATGGCATTAAGCGGTGATTTTTTATTCGCTTTTTTATACATTAAAACTTCACCGTCATCGTTGGTCATTGCCATTTTTTTTTGGGTTGAAATATTTTGTTTGGCTACCCATCCGGTTTGTCCCCATTTATCTTCAATTTTATACCAATCTGGATAAGTATCAATAATTTTTACCGGTAAATTTTTTTGTTGATAAACCCAAATAATCGGAAATCGTTTTCCGGGACCGACTCGTAAATTAGAAGGGTTATTTTTCAAAAAACCATATTCATTTTGTGCATAAATTCCAAAGGATAAAAGGAAGAATAGCACGAAGTATTTCATTCTTTTTCTCCGTCATCAGATGATGTATCCGATGTATTTTGTTCCGATGGAGGCGATGGTTGGTTTTGGGAGGTATTGGTGGATGATGTCATTTCAATTTCATCCCATTTTATTCGAACAACCGGGGCAAAAATCATTTCGGCGACAACCTGGCCTCGACGAATCAGACAGGATTTTTCGGATTGATTGATTAAATAAATTTTAATTTCATCCCGATGAGATGCATCAATGGTTTTGATACCGCCCAATACGGTGACCCCTTCTTTTAATAAGATATCGGATGAACGGATTTGAGCCTCTAACCCCAAAGGTAAGGCCATTGTAAAACCAAGGGAAATTTCATGTATTTCGCCGGGATCTAACTGAATTGTATCGATATTTGCCGAAAAAACATCCAAAATTGTTCCAACGCCATCCCGATACCGCGGTAATGACAATTTTAATAAAGAGGCTTGACGAATAACAGGAATTTCTGGTCTCATTTTTTATCCCCCGGAACGGTAATACCCCATAACTCTTCAATTTCATAAATGCTTCGGATTTCGGGACGGAAAATATGAATCATGACTTCGCCGACATCAACGACAACCCAATCCCCCAAACCACCTTTACCTTCAAAAGCAACCGGAATTTTACATTCCTTCATCTTTTCGACCAAGCTTTCGGCCAAAGCAAGAACATGACGAGAAGAAGTGCCGCTGGCAACAACCAAATAATCGGTTAAAGAGGTTTTCCCTTGGACATCAATAGATACAATATCAAAAGCTTTTGCATCATCCAAAGTTTTTAAAACCAAATCCAAAATTTTATTCATCACATCCTCCTTTTAACGGATAAACAATATCATATAATGCCTGTAATAATTCCGGAAGTCCTTTTTTGGAAAGAGCTGAAATAAAATATATTGGAGATTTTGTATGTTGACGTAATTGAGCAATATTTTCTTCCAAATCATTCGGTGTAAAGCAATCAGCTTTATTGATGGCGATAATTTCCGGTTTATTTAATAAAGACGGGTTATAATATTCCAATTCTTTTCGGATATCCCGATATTTTTTCAATATATCTTCTTCGGTTCCATCAATCATGTGTAAAAGAACGGCACACCGTTCAATATGTTTTAAAAATTTTGTTCCGAGACCGACACCTTCGGCGGCGCCCTCAATTAATCCGGGAATATCCGCAATTAAAATTTCAAAATCATGTATCTGTGCAACACCTAAATGGGGGTGTAAGGTTGTAAATGCATAATTGGCAACTTTGGGACGTGCATTTGTTAAACCACGTAAAAGAGTTGATTTACCGGCATTGGGGAAACCCAATAACCCGACATCTGCAATCAGTTTTAATTTCAACCATACCCAAATTTCTTCGCCGCTTTGACCGTATTCAAATGTTCGTGGTGCCTGATTGGTTGATGTTTTATATGATTCGTTACCCCGTCCGCCGGCACCCCCTTTGGCAACGACAAATTCCTGTCCTTCTTCGGTTAAATCAGCCAAGACAATTTTTCCGGTTTCGTCAGAAACTTCTGTTCCGATTGGGACTTTGATAATCATTGGGCTGCGGGAAGCTCCGGTCATATTGCGTCCGGCCCCGTTTTCACCCCGTTCAGCTTTGAAATGTTGCTGATACCGAAAATCAATCAAGGTATTTAAATTGGGAACTGCCTTTAAAATAACATCTGCCCCATGACCGCCGTGTCCGCCGTCCGGACCGCCGAATTCAATAAATTTTTCACGCCGAAAGGAACATGCGCCATCCCCGCCGTCACCTGCTTTAATATATATTTTAGCCTGATCTAAAAACTTCATAATTCTATCTTATCCGATACGATTAAAAAATCAAGAATAATTTATAAATATTGTTGTAAAAAAATGCCATCTTTTTTTAATTGTGCATTTCGTTGTTTGTATTGAGGACAATATTGACTGACCAAAGTCCAAAAATCTCGCCCGTGATTCATATATTTGATATGAGCTAATTCATGAATAACGACATAATCTAAAACTTCGGGATATGTTAATATTAACCGCCAACAAAAAGATAAATTACCGTCAACCGAACAACTCCCCCAACGTGAAACGGTATCCCGAATCCGGATATTTTTAAATTTAATATTCATTTTTTGGGCGTAAAAAAGGGTTTGAGTATGAATAATTTCCATGGCTTTTTTCTTCAAAAAATCCTTTATTCGTCGATGAAAATGTTCAATTTCTCCGCCCACAATTATCAAATGCCCGTCAATATGGGTATGACATCGATTTTCAGATAAACATAAGGTATATTTTTTGCCGTAAACATAAATTTCATCATTCGGTTTAAAAGTTTTTTTACAGATTTGATGTTGAGTAATCCAATCTTGATTTTTTGAAATAAAATTTTCAATTAATTTTTTGGGATATAATATCGGCGCCGAAACAATAACTTCTCCGGTTCGTTGATCAATCCGTAATCGAATACTTTTTTGCCTAAAATTTCGGATAATTTTATATGTCATCCCATTTAACCACGCAACTGTTTAAATCTATATTTTTATCATAAGCGATGGCTCGGTTGACTACGGATAAACCGCTGGTTTTCATGCTTCGTCCGCAAACCAATGGATGAAAGGGGGGTAAAATGCCTTTTTTATACAACCACTTGTAAGCACATGTTTTTGGAAGATACTTTAAATTTTTTTTCAAATTTTGAGGGGTAAGTTTTATACATTCAGGTACACTGTCCCATCGGTTTGCATAACAAGAACACTTGCCAGTTTTGATATTGAGATTTTGACAAGCAACTTTTGTCCATTTAACCTTTAAAAAACCGATTTTGTGAAGACAACACTTTCCACAAAAATCACACACACTTTCCCACTCTTCCTCGGAAAATTCGAACCATTTCTTTTTGAGCCAAAAAAAGTCTTGATTTTTTATCATCCCTTTATTATAATCGAATTATATCAAAAAAGAAAGGACTTTATGATGAAAAGTTTTGCAATATGGACAGTGATTATTTGTTTGGCCGCTTTTTTGGCCTTTGGTTGGACACCGATAGATGTATTGGATGCCATTATTTACGGTTTAGCTTGGATCGCTGATCAATTAGAATCATTGTTCTAAGTCGTCTTGAAGCGTCGCACGTTTATTATCTGTTTCACTTTGCTCGGTGGAATCGGTTTGTGTTGAGAAAAAATTTAAAATATCCGTCATATAAGAATTAAGTTCTTTTGTCATATTACTTCTCCCATGCGTTAAATTATCGCACAGGGGATTGTATTTTATCAATAAAAAAATAAAGTAAAAATAGAATTATTATATCCGAATATGTTTAATCTGCATATACGGTTAGGGCTTTTGAGTTTGGTTTTTCAAAATCCTGTCGAACTTTAATTGCCAAAGCGTTGGCCTTCATTCTTTTTTGAGAATAAATTAATGTCCAAAATAAAGATGATCGTTCCTCATCAACAACGGAATATAAAATTGTATTTCCGCCCATTTGAATTGATTTTTGAACCAGATCATCATAAATAAAGGCATCGCCAAAACAGAATAAATCCAATAAAAAACAATTTCGTTGATATTCCCCCCGAACAGTTCCCAATACTTCATAATCTTTATATTTTAATTTAGTCGAACCTTTGGTTGCAACTTCGGCAATGCCGGCGGTTGGCATTTGATAATTATAATTACCGCTGGTACAGGCGGATAACAAAAACACGGATAAGATTAAAAATACTTTCTTCATACGTATAATTGTATGTCAGAATAGCAAAGTGTCAAGTCTTTTTTATAAAACTTCTCTTTTCCCGTTAATCGCCGGCTTGCTGACAATCCCGTCTGCTTCCATTTTTTCAATCAAGGTTGCAGCTTTGTTGTATCCGATACGTAATTGTCGTTGAATATATGAGATAGAAGGTTTATTGTCCCGTCGAACAATTTCAATGGCTTTTTCATATAAATTACCGCCTTCACGACCCATGGGCGTTTGATCGAAAATCGGTCCCGTATCTTCTTCGCTTTCTTCCAATACGGCTTCGACATAATTTGCGGAACCTTGATTTTTCCAAAAATTGACAACTTTTTCAACTTCGTTATCGTCAACGAAAGGACCGTGCAGACGCATCGGCTTACGACCGGCCGGCATATATAACATATCCCCTTTGCCAAGCAATTGTTCGGCACCTTGTTCATTTAAGATTGTTCTGGAATCGATTTTGGATGTCACTTGGAATGAAATACGGGTCGGGAAGTTAGCTTTGATTGTTCCGGTAATAACATCAACGGACGGTCGTTGAGTCGCCATGATGAGATGAATGCCTGCGGCCCGAGCCATTTGAGCCAAACGTTGGATAGCGCCTTCAACTTCTTTTCCGGCGACCAACATTAAATCAGCCATTTCATCAACGACGATTACGATAAACGGCATCGGAGTTAAATCAATTTGAATTTTTTCAATAATCGGTTTTCCGGTTTCCGGATCAAATCCGGTTTGGACACTGCGAGACAAATCTATACCTTTTTCTTTGGCTTCGGTCACTTTTTGGTTATATCCGTCGATATTTCGAACCCCCAGTTCGGCCATTGCCCGATAACGGTCTTCCATTTCCCGTACGGCCCATTTTAAAGCGACGACGGCTTTGGATGAATCTGTGACAACAGGCGTTAACAAGTGAGGGATACCGTTGTAAACAGATAACTCCAACATTTTGGGATCAACCATAATCATACGACATTGATCGGGTGTCCATTTATATAATAACGAAAGAATAAAGGTGTTAATCGCCACGGATTTACCGGAACCTGTCGTGCCGGCAACAAGTAAATGCGGCATTTTGGCCAAGTCGGCCACAAAAGGCGTTCCGGCGATATTTTTTCCCAAAATAATCGGCAGAATAAACGGACTTTCCATAAAACTGTCCAAGTCAACCAGTTCTTTGATATACACGGTTAAGCGGTTTTCATTCGGTATTTCGATACCGATGACATTTGTTCCCGGAATGACCTCCATCCGGACGGATATGACTCGCATTTTAAGGGCGATATTATCCGCCAATCCGATAACACGAGATATTTTAACCCCCGCAGACGGTTCGAATTCATATAAGGTCACGACTGGTCCGGGGGAGGAACGGACAATTCGTCCTCGAACACCGAATTGAAGCAATTCTTCTTCGATTTGTTTGCCGATGACTTCCCGCATTTCTTTTGACAGGTAATTTTCTTTTTGAGCCTTTGGATTATTTAATAAATCAATTGATGGCAATGACCATTGGCTTGATGCGATAACTTTTTTGCGAACCGGTATAGCCGGTGCTTTTCGAGAAATTTTTTTTGGAGCGGGTTTCGGTTTAATAATCGGCCGAGGAGCCACCTTTTTGAAATAGAAAATATTTTTATATCGCCATAATCCGATCATCATTTTTTTGATTGGAATTGTTGAAATCCAAACGAATAAAGACATACAAATAATCCAAGGGATAAAGATATAAATGGGATGAATGGATGGAAAATGATGATGAAAAAGAATACCGATTGTTCCGCCGTCTGTTTTATATCCCAAGAAAACAGAACTGACAAAAATTGTGATAAGTAAAACAAAAATACGATAAAAGCGAACGGGAATATGTTCTTTTAACAATCCGTTCAGCCCCCAGAAAAAACAAAAAATCGGAATTAAATAAGAAGCATATCCGAACCATTGAAATAAAAAGTCAGAACAATATGCCCCGAATACGCCCATCCAATTGTGAATGACAAAATCCGAAGTTGTATAAAAAGAAACATCGTTCCGATGATATGAAAACAAAGATAAAAAGACAAATAATCCAACTCCGATATAAATCAGAGATATCAAACGATCAAAAAGTTTTAAAAAGAAAGCTTTCATTTTTGACTATCAATAAGTTCAGGCACATTTTTAGCAATAGAAGTAAACACAGCCCGCAAGTGTCCGTTATATAAATGACCGGCTTGCCGAACGACATTATATCTTATTGGGAAGTTGGGTTTTGGTTTTAAGTTTTTGACAAAACTGGCAACCGAAGCTTCCGGCACGACTGTATCCATATCCCCGTGAATGACTAAACCGGGAATTGGTGACGGGCAAGCAAAAGCACAAGCATCTGCCGGTGGGGATACCGCGACAAATCCGGAAATATCCGGTCGGCGGATTAAAGCTTGTAAGGCAACCATTGCACCGAAAGAATAACCGGAAATCCAACATTCAAAAGATTCCGGATTTAAAAACTTCAACCAATCCAAAGCGGCCAATACATCGGCCAATTCATTTTCGGGATCGCCGTCGAACACGCCGGTTGATTTTCCGACACCTCGAAAATTAAACCGCAAAACAGAGTAATCCAATGACGAAAAAGCCTGATACATTGTATAGACGACTTTATTATTCATTGTTCCGCCCATTTGCGGATTGGGATGAATAACCAAGGCAATTGGGGCATTTTTTCTGTTAGAGGCTTGATATTGCCCCTCTAATCTTCCGGCAGGTCCAGGGAAAAACATTTCTGTCATTGATCTAATCCTTTCAATTTTTTTATAATCGGCAAATCCGCCGGTGCAAACTTAAAGTTATCCAATTCGGATAAATCAATAAATTTAAATTCTTCATGGTCACAAATTTTGATTTTACCTTGTCCATCCCATTTGGCAAAGAAAACTTGCATCGATAAATGGGCTATATCAGTTTCGACATCACTGGTCATGAAATAGGCCCCGACTTCAATATCAATATCAAATTCTTCCTTAATTTCCCTTTTCAAGGTTTCTTCGGGTAATTCGCCGACTTCGATTTTTCCGCCGGGGAATTCCCAAAGCCCGCCGAAACTTTTATCTAACCGCCGTCGGCCGATCAGATATTTGCCGTTGTATTCAATAATGCCCGCCGAAATTTTGACCATAATAAATACTCCTGATAAAGAACAAATTAAAGATACAAAAGATATCCCGAAAAGTCAAGTCTTAAAAACGACTTTGAAATATTTTGACAGAATTTAATAAATTGATTAAGATAGTCTTAAAGGCCAAATGAAATGAAAATTTTATGGATTATATTTTTAACTCTTATCGGATGTCGGTCTCATATACCGTCGGATTTTCAATATATACCGATAAAAACATCCGTCCATACATTGGCTTCATGGCAAAAAATAAAATCACCGTCCAAGCCTTTATATGTTTATATCGAAGGGGATGGATATGCCTTTAATCACAAGGGGATGTCTAGTCAAAATCCGACCCCAAGGGACAATTATTTTCGTTCATTGGCATTTTCGGATACACATCATAATGTGGTCTATCTGGGTCGTCCTTGTCAATATATAATGTCGGATATTTGCCGAAAAACGGATTGGACCGACGGTCGTTTTTCTGAAAAAAATGTGGCTTCTATGGGACAGGCGATTGAAAAAATAGCCCAAAACCGAAAAGTGATATTAATCGGATATTCCGGTGGCGCATTGATGAGTGGATTAGTCATTGAAAAATTCCCGCAAATCAAAGTTCAACAATGGATAACCGTGGCCGGTTTAATCAATCATACCGATTGGACAAATTATTGGAATGATACGCCGTTAAGCCAATCATTGGATTTGGAAAAAATACCAGCCGTCCCTCAAAAACATTATATCGGTCAAAAGGATCGGGTGATACCGCCTTCGCTGACATTAAAACGTGTTGATCCAAGAGATGCTGTGATTGTCCCCAATGCCACACACAATAGCGGTTTTTCGTTAAAATGGGATGAGGATTAAACATCCGTCATCCCATTCCACACCACGCACACCTCCAACCATTCCAAATCCCACTGGTGCATATGACATTTTTCGATCCGTCACAATTCTTCACCATCAGCATCATAACAGCGGTATCCGGAAGCAGCAGTCCTATCATCCTCGGCAGAAGTTGCCCCTTTTGGACAACATACATTCATCCAAGAGTTTACCTTAATCAAGCTTTCATCATTGGTGCAACAACGTTGATAATAGCCATTACCTATATTACCGGTTCCATTAGGACATGAAATACAATTACCCTCTTCGTCGACCCCTGTATCCGAATTGGAACAACAAACATAATCATCCAAATAAAAAGCATAAAATCCTTTTTCAGGACAACACCCGTCATCATATCCTTTTGTGCAACATTGCATACTTCCCCATATTCCACCGACAAGAGTTTCTGTTTCCGGATCACAGCATTCATAACTGTCCCATTGATCGAACCCGACTTCGGTTGTTCCGATTGGGCAACAGACATCCGTGGAATCCCAGTCATAATAAATCAATTCATTTCCTTCGGAACAAGAACGGTTTTCCGTTCCATCACAAATTGTACCCAACGGGCAAGAATAACAGCTCCAACCATCAAAATACTCATTGGTGGAACAACATACCCAACTGCCAGCATAATAATTCCCAACTTTACCATCTGAACATTGTGGATTAGCCGTTCCATCGCAAGTGGCATCAGCCGGACAAGATCTACAGCTCTGCCAAAAAGCATCAAAATACTTACTAGTATCCGAACAAATCACATTCGCCGTTCCATCACAAGTCGCATCCGATGGACAAGAATAACACCGCCCATCATCAAAATACTTACCGGTACCACAATTCACATTGGCTGTTCCGTCACAAGTCGCACTCGACGGGCAAGAATGACATGAGCCATTGCTAAAATATTCATCAGAATCACAAGATGCTGGTTCAGCCACCACACCCCCTTCCACGGGTGGGTATGGGAATGTGATATAGACTGCATTGGCATCTTCACATGAATT
>JAZSNA010000036.1:0-9680 GCA_045536135.1 Alphaproteobacteria bacterium | reverse complement strand
GTGAATTTAGCGATGAATGAAATCGCCACTCGGGAATATGGGACCTTGGCAGATGTTGAAGCTGATGTATCCACTTTGGGTGTTAAAACGGAATTTGACATCAGCTATGCTCGATTAGGGAATACAGAATCAGAAGGTTTTTATATCGTTGTGGATGGTATTACACCGGAAGTTTGTGAAACCTTGCGTTCCAATAAAACCGCTTTTATGGCGGAGATCCAACCATATAATGGTGAAGATCCCGCCAATTCATGTGAAGATGCCAATGCGGTTTATATCACATTCCCATACCCACCAATCGAGGGGGGAGAGGTTGTTCCGCCCGTCACTTGTCTAAATAATTACACATTAATAGATGGCGTTTGTTGTTCTAATGGTCGGATTTGTGGTAGTGAAGATAATCGGACTTGTTGTTCTTCGGGTACATCTTGTGATGAGGATAGTGGGACATGTTATGCAACGATTAATGATGAAAAAGTGACTTGTCCAGAAGGTAAAGCATTGTTTGTAGATCTGAATGATTACTTATGTTGTAATAAAAATCAATATGCTACTTACCTGGGCTTCTTTTTCGGATGCTTGGATTGTCCGGATAACGCCACATGTAATGGGACAGATGCTATTCAATGTGATCCGGGTACAGTTATGGGATGGGGTAATTCGGATACATTGGCATGTTGTAAACCTGACCAATGGTTGGATAGTATAGGCGCAAAGGGTCCTGTTGCGTCGTGTTATGATTGTCCGGCTAATGCAACTTGTAATGGAACAAGTAATGTTGTTTGTCACGAGGGACAATGGACTGGTGAACCGGGTTGTTGTGTTGATGAAAATTGGCAGTGTTTGTAATGGAATTGGCGTAAGAGATATTGTTATGATTCGCTTACTTCAATGTGTTGAATAATTTTATTACATCAAAAAAACGGGGGAAGTTCCCCCGTTTTTTATATATTATAAAACAAAAACACCACGGATTTCCGTGGTGTTTTTTCTAATTGGCTCTGGCGGTAGGATTCGAACCTACGACCGATCGGTTAACAGCCGATAGCTCTACCGCTGAGCTACGCCAGAATCGATATCTGTATTCTTACACTATTTTTAATCACAATGCAAGAAGTTTTTTGGAGGCCGGTACCGGAATCGAACCAGTATAAAAGGATTTGCAGTCCTCTGCATAAGCCATTCTGCCAACCGGCCTTTTGAAAACTCTTTATATAAATACATAAAAAAAAATAATACGTCAAGAAAAAAATTTAAAAAAGCTTGAAAAAAAAATTAAAATCTTTATAATCAACGGTTGAAGAAGGGAAAAATTATGAAAAAAACAACATTCTTACTCTGTTTATTACCTTTTTGTATAAAGGCAGAGGATTTATTTTCCGTTTTAGGGCAAACATATCAAACGAATCCAACCTTGCTTTCCGCACAAGCTTATTTACGGTCAATCGATGAAAATATCGCTATTGCCAAATCATCTTGGCGTCCTTCCCTTGCTTTAACGGCAGATGCCACATATACCGAACAAAAATTTAAGGACTATCCGAGTGAGGCCGGAAGCATGCCGGATAAATATACCAACGATTCGTATGAGGCCGGTGCTGTCTTGTCGCAAAATCTTTTTGAAGGGTTTAAAACGCAAAACAGTATTAAATATGCCGAATCGCTTGCTTTGGCC
Source organism: Alphaproteobacteria bacterium (assembly GCA_045536135.1). GTDB lineage: Bacteria > Pseudomonadota > Alphaproteobacteria > CAAHEQ01 > UBA3637 > JAZSNA01. The sequence continues at coordinate 8,005 of JAZSNA010000036.1, read as the reverse complement.
GGTTTGGCGAATTTAACAAATACAGAGCAAGAAGTCCTTTTATCCGCTGCTGTCGCTTATGTGGATTTACAAAAGGAACGTTCTATTTTGGACCTTCAAATCAATCAGGAACAAGTTTTACGCCGACATTTACAATCTTATGAAAAACGATTCGAGGTCGGCGATTTAACAAAAACAGATGTCGCTCAAGCCAAAGCCCGTCTGCAAGGGGCTATTACCGACCGAATTACCGCCGAAGGAAATGTTCAGACAGCAATTGCCAATTATGTCAAAATTGTCGGTTCTCAACCACCAAAGAATACCGCAGTCAATGATTTATCAAAGCTAATCCCTCAATCCTTGGATACTTGTTTAAAAATAACCGAAAAAAATAATCCGATGATTATTTTGGCTCAAAATAATTACGAATCGTCTCAATACAACACAGATATTCGAAAAGGTGATTTAATGCCTGTTTTAAACTTAAATGCCGGATTCGGATATCAACATAAACAACCAATTCCTCAAATCAAAGACGATTATGACGGGCAATATGCCTCTGTCGGGGCAAAATTAACTATTCCTCTGTATCAAGGTGGCGGAGAATATGCCCGAATCCGACAAGCAAAACAATTACAGGATCAAGCCTTTATTCAAATTCAAGAAACAAAAAGAGCTGTTATTAAAATGACAACAGAGGCTTGGGATATTATGACGGCGACTAAGGCTTCCATTGATTCGGTTAAAGCTCAAATTGAGGCTTCTAAACTGGCTCTTGACGGCACGATTCGTGAATCAGAAGTCGGAAGTCGAACGGTTTTGGATGTTTTGAATGCCGAGCAAGAATACCTGACTTATCAAACCCAGTTAGTGGAAGTTAATCGAAATTTATTAGTTTCAAAATTAAATTTATTATCCGCTATGGGTAAATTAACGCATCAGGGGCTTAATTTAAAAGTTGAAAAATATGATCCTTTGGTTTATAAGGATAAAAGCCAAAACAAATGGATAGGTACGACAATAAAATGACATCAGAAAATCAAGATATGGACGAAATCCTGACTTCGATTCGTCAGGCTTTGGAAAATGAAATTCAGACATCAAATCATAATTTTGTTTATGAATTGACACCCGATATGGTGGTTGATGAGGTTTTTGATGTTGAATTTCACAAAAAGAAAAATTTATGGTTAAAGAAAAGGACAGAAAATGAATAAATTAGAAAAAGATATAACACCGGCTTTGTTCGAAGAATATTTGCTTGAAAAAGCCAAAAAATTAAATAAGACAATTGTTTTACCCGAAGGGGAAGAAGAACGAATTTTACAAGCTACACAAATTTTAAAAGAAAAAAAAGTGGCAAATCTGATTTTGTTAGGCAACGAAAGTGAAATTCAAAAAAATGCTCAAAAACTCAATATTAACTTAGACGGTATTCAAATTATCAATCCGTTGACTTCTCCGGATTTCGAAGATTATGCCTCAACCCTTTACGAGCTCAGAAAATCCAAAGGATTAACATTAGATGATGCCAAAAATTTAATGACTGATGTATCATACTTCGGAACAATGATGGTTTATAAAGGAAAGGCCGACGGAATGGTGTCCGGTGCAATACATACAACCGCTCACACGATTCGTCCGGCTTTACAATTTATTAAAACAAAACCCGGTATTCAAACCATATCCGGTTCTTTTGTGATGTGTTTTAACGGTCGTGTTTTTGTTTTTGCGGATTGTGCCGTTAATCCGAATCCGACTCCGGAACAATTATCCCGAATCGCAACGGAAAGTGCCAAAACTGCCGTTTCTTTGGGATTAGAGCCTAAAATTGCCTTCCTATCTTATGCCACGGGAAATTCAGCCGAAGGTCCGGCAATCGATTTGGTTCGTCAAGCAAAAGAATTAACGGAAAAATTGGATCCAACCTTAGTCATAGACGGTCCGCTTCAATTTGATGCCACAATCAATCCGGAAATTGCCAAAATCAAAGCACCTCAATCACCGGTGGCCGGATGTGCAAATGTCTTTATTTTTCCGGACTTAAACTGTGGAAACTGTTGTTATAAAGCCGTTCAACAAGCATCTTCGGATTGTTTGGCTTTGGGACCTTTGTTGCAAGGCTTGAACAAACCGGTCAATGACCTGTCCCGCGGATGTACCGTTCGGGATGTTGTCAATACTGTCGCATTAACAGCTTTAATGGAATAATCAAAAGGAAAAATTACAATGAAAATTTTAGTTATCAATTCAGGGTCCTCATCTATTAAATATCAACTTTTACAAATGGAGGATAAGTCTGTCTTATGTAGCGGTGTGGTGGAAAAAATCGGTGAAGCGAAAGGAATTATCACTCATAAAAAAACAACACCGGACGGCATTCAAAAAACTGTTATTGAAGAATATTTACCAACACATCATGAAGGAATGATGAGGGTCGTTGATTTAATGATGAACGGGGATACTGCCGTTATTCATAATACCGATGAAATTAAAGGAGTCGGGCATCGTATCGTTCATGGCGGAACATATTCACATCCCGAAGTCGTCACCCCTGAATTAATTAATTATTTGGAAGAAATTTCCTGTCTGGCTCCCTTACACAATCCGGCACATATCATCGGCATAAAAGTTGCACAGGAAATTTTTAATCATGCTACTCATATTTGCGTATTTGATACGGCATTCCACCAAACCATGCCGGATTACGCATTTATGTATCCGCTGCCAAAGGAATATTATGAAGTCAATAAAATTCGTAAATACGGTTTCCATGGAACTTCTCATCGCTATGTTTCAAAAAAAGCATTGGAAGTTTTGAAAAATCCGAATGCCAATGTCATCGTTGCTCACTTGGGGAACGGGTCCAGTTTAACAGCCGTTAAAGGTGGCGTTTGTATTGATACTTCCATGGGATTAACTCCGTTGGATGGCGTTATGATGGGAACCAGAACCGGTTCCATTGATCCGGCGACAGTGACTTATTTAATTCGCAATGTCGGATTGTCTGTTGAAGAAGCCGATACCTTAATCACAAAGAAAAGCGGATTATTGGGTATCTGCGGATTAAATGATATGCGAGATGTTCACGCTGCAATAAAAGACGGAAATAAAGATGCAGAATTGGCCTTTAATATGTTGTGTTATCGTATCAAGGGCTTTATCGGCAACTATATGGCTCAACTCGGTCATACCGATGCGATTATCTTTACTGCCGGTATCGGTGAAAATGATGAATTCGTTCGCGCAAAAGTTTTAGACGGTATGGAAGAATTTGGTATCAAGATTGATCCTCAACTCAACAGCGGACGCAAAAGCGATGTCTCTTTGATTTCCGCTTCCGATTCAAAAATCAAAGTCTATGTCATACCGACAAATGAAGAATTAGCTATTGCCGAAGAAGTTGAAAGTAGAATCGCATAATGTCTTGTGTCTTAATGTTCCCCGGGCAAGGGAGTCAAGCTTTAAAAATGGGAAAAGATTTTTATGATTCTTTTCCTATTGCAAAAGAAGTTTTTGATGAAATTGATGATGCACTGTCTTTCAAACTAACAGATGTTATTTTTGGCGAATCTATTGAAGAATTGACAAAAACAAATATTGCTCAACCCGCAATTATGGCGACATCTATGGCAATTTTGGCGGTTTTAAAAACCCAAAATAATATCCAGTATGATTATACAGTCGGACATTCTTTGGGGGAATATAGTGCTTTATGTGGTGCTAATGCCCTAACCTTATCTCAAACGGCTCGTCTTTTGGAAAAGCGTGGATATTTCATGGACAATTGTTGTCAGATTAATCCGGGGGCAATGTCTGCTGTTCTGGGGCTTTCAATAGAACAAGTTGGCGAATTATGTCAAAAAAGCGGCTGTTTTATTGCGAATGACAATACAATTGGTCAAACCGTTATTTCCGGTCGAGTCAGTCATATTGAGCAAGCCGAAATTTTAGCCAAAGAAATGGGAGCCAGACGAGCTTTGCGTTTAAATGTCGCCGGTGCTTTTCATTCGCCCTTGATGTCTTTGGCCGGCGAGCAAATGGCGGATTACATTAACGGATGCAATATAGCAACACCTACGGTTCCCGTCGTTATGAATATGACCGCTATTGGAGAAACAGACCCGTTAAAAATCAAAGATTTATTAATTAAACAGATTACAAATACCGTTCGCTATACGGAAAGTGTTCAATACCTCTTGTCACAGAAAATTGACACTTTTGTGGAAATTGGACCGGGTCAGGTATTATCCGGCTTGACAAAACGAATTAATCCCGATATAAAAATATTATCAGTTTCAAAAATAGGAGATTTAGATAATGTTTGATTTAACAGGAAAAGTCGCTTTAATTACTGGAGCAACCGGCGGAATCGGAAAACAAATTGCCCTTAAATTACATCAACAAGGGGCGGTTCTGGCGTTAACGGATATATCTTTGGAACGGTTAAATGCTCTGAAAGATGAAATTGGCGAAAGAGTCTGTATATACAGCTGTGATTTATGTGACAGTCAATCTTTGGATAATTTAGTTAAAGATGTTATTAACGATTTTGGCAAAATCGACATTTTGGTTAATAATGCTGGGATTACAAAAGATGGACTTTCCATGCGAATGGATGATGAACAGTGGCAAAAAGTATTGGATATTAACTTAACGGCCGGTTTTCGTTTAATTCGATCCGCTTTACCGTATATGATTCGTCAAAAACAGGGACGTATTATTAATATGGCTTCGATTGTCGGAGTTGTCGGCAATCCGGGACAAGCGAATTACTGTGCTTCCAAGGCCGGTTTAATTGCCATGAGTAAGGCCATTGCACAGGAAGTCGCCGGACGTGGGATTACGATTAACTGTATTGCTCCCGGTTTTATTGCAACACCGATGACAGATGTTTTGCCTCAAACCGTAAAAGATTCTCTATTATCCAGAATACCAATGAAGAAATTAGGAACGCCGGAAGATATTGCTAACGGTGTCCTTTTCTTGGCCAGTAAAGAAGCTGGCTATATAACAGGTCAAACCCTTCACATTAATGGAGGAATGGTCATGATTTAAATCTTGACTTGGCTTGTCGTGTGTGCTATAAATTTTTGCGACTCTAACAGAATATGCAAATGTTATAGTACATTTAGTTTAACTTAACAAAGGAAAAAAAAATGAGTGATATTGCAGATCGGGTAAAAAAAATCATTGTTGACCACTTGGGTGTTGAAGAAGCAAAAGTTGTTCCAACTGCCAGCTTCGTCGACGATTTAGGTGTCGACAGCTTGGATACTGTTGAATTAGTCATGGCATTTGAAGAAGAATTCGGTGTTTCTATTCCGGATGATGCTGCTGAAAAAATCAGAACAGTTCAAGATGTGATCGATTTTATCGAAAAACAATAAATCTTCACTAAATCAAAGCGTCGGGAATGTGCCGACGCTTGATTCTTTTATTATAAAAATCATGAAAAAACGTATTGTTGTGACAGGTATCGGCCTTTTGACACCATTGGGTCGTGGGGTTGATGTGAACTGGAATAAAATCATATCCGGTATTTCCGGAATTGGAACAGTTTCAAAATTTGATATATCTGAATATAAATCCAAAATTGCCGGCGAAATAAAAGATACGGACTTTGATGCCACACAAGTCATGGAGGCTAAACGAGTTCGGCAGTTTGATCCGTTTATCCATTATGGGATTGCGGCCGGACAAGATGCGATTAAAGATTCCGGTTTAACTTTTGAAACCGAGGAAGAAAAAAATCGTGCTGGAATTATTTTTGCTTCCGGTATCGGCGGTATTACATCCATCTATGATAAAGTCACAATCTTAAACAATCAAGGTCCATCCAGATTAGGACCGTTTACCATTCCATCCTGTCTGATAAATATGGTTGACGGATTTCTTTCACTCCAATACGGACTTCAAGGCCCAAATAATGCTGTTTCAACGGCCTGTGCCTCTGGCACTCACGCCATTTCGGATGCGGTCCGGATGATTTTATGTGATGAAGCCGATGTTATGGTTTGTGGCGGTGCAGAAGCCTGTGTATCTCAAATACCTATGGCTGGTTTTGCTCAAATGCACGCCCTATCCACCAAATACAATGAAGAACCGGAAAAGGCTTCTCGCCCGTGGGATAAAGATCGGGACGGTTTTGTTATGGCCGAAGGAGCTGGTGCATTGGTTTTAGAAGAATATGAACATGCTATGGCTCGTGGAGCCAAAATCTATGCCGAAATCATCGGATATGGTATGTCCGGCGATGCTTTTCATATCACAGCCCCCGGAAATAACGGGGCTTATCGCTGTATGAAAAAAGCGTTGGAAATGGCCGATATTAAGCCGGAACAAGTTGATTATATCAATGCCCATGGGACATCCACACCGACAGGTGATTTAGTAGAGTTAGAAGCCGTTAAGTTATTATTTAAGGGAACTGATGTATCTATGTCTTCAACAAAGTCCATGACCGGACACATGTTGGGCGCCGCCGGTGCCGTGGAAGCCATATACACCATTTTAGCCATGAATAATAATATCTTACCACCAACCATTAATTTGGATAACCCTGTTGATGAGGCCGAAGGTATTGATTTAGTTCCCAATAAAGCCCGCAATAAGAAAATCAATATTGCTATGAGCAACGGCTTTGGATTTGGGGGAACAAATGGAACTATTTTATTTAAAAAGGTTTAATTTATCAAAACTTTTGACAATAAGGCAATAACAGCCGTTTCCGTCCGAAGTATAAGCGAACCCAAAGTAATATTTTTTATATTTGGATAAGAAAGTATCATATCCTTTTCAGCTTGTGAAAAACCGCCTTCCGGTCCGACAAGAAATCCAACCGGTTGATTTGAAATAATGCTTGCTTTTTCTTCCCCTACCCGCTCATTTGCAAAATAAACCACCCGACGACGATCCATTTCATCAAGCACTTTTTTCAATTTTTGAGGCGGATTGACTTGAGGAACAGATATACGTTCACATTGCTCACTGGCTTCAATTGCCCAAGCCTTCATCTTTTCCAAATCCGTTTTAGCATTGGAATAATCCGTTATCACGGGTGTTATTTCACGAATACCAAGCTCTGTTGCTTTTTCCACAACCATCTGCATCCGTTTAATCGGTGCCACATATAAAATAGAATCGGAAATATTTTCTTGTTGAGGTTGTCGGATTTGTTCCCCCACGGACAATATTGTTTTTTTCTTATTTTGTTCCTTAATAAAGGCACCAAACTCCCCCACCTTTTCATTAAACACAATCACGGTATCCCCGACATTACACCGCATTACGTTATGAATATAATGATGTAATTTTTCGGTTAAAATAATTTCCTTTTCAAAAGCAAACGGTATATACAGCCTCATTTATTTCCTTTTCAATAAAATTGCCGTCACATCGTCTTCGGGTTCATATGTCGTATCGTTAAAGAACGCTTCCATCATTCGTTTCATAACCGTTTCCGATGATAAATTGTTTTTTTGAGATAAGAAATATTCTGAAAATCTTTTTTCACCAATTCGAACACCCTTTTTATCTATTGCTTCAATCAAGGCATCGCTATAAAGTAAAATTCTGCCCCCTTTTTCAAAAGGAAGAACTGTATTTTCATAAATTGCATTCCGACTGATACCCAGTGGCATACCGGAAGTTTCAAGATATAACGGTTCCTTATGCGGATTAATCAATATCGGTTTAGGGCTGGCCGAAGCACAATAAGTCAATGTATTTTCAACCAAATCCACCGTCATTAAAAAGAATGTTGCAAATTGACCACGAGGAAGTAATGAAACTAATTGAGCATTCATTAATGTCATTGCCATCGCCGGATCCGATAAAAATGATAAATCCATTTGACTGATTAAGGCATGAAGACGAAAAGTATTCATAGCTGACGATGTTCCATGTCCAGAAAAATCACAAATATACACTAAAAATTTCTCTTTGCATACCGGAATAATATCCCAAAAATCCCTCCCCAATTTAGAACTCAGTTTAAAAACAGATGCCAAAGAGATATGATAAG
>JAZSNA010000029.1:0-14227 GCA_045536135.1 Alphaproteobacteria bacterium | reverse complement strand
TCTTTATGGACGGATTTTGATGAGAACAACGAAGTGCATGACCCTTATCATCCTTTGTCAATCCCATAGACCGTTCAATCCGAACTTTATCTGTCACGCCACGAGGTTGTCCGCCACCACCGACACAACCACCACGACAGGCCATAACTTCAATAAAGTGATACAACGGTTCTTCACCCTTTTCTTTGGCTTCTTTGACTTGTTTTAACAAAGTATCGACATTCCCGACACCATGAGCCACAGCAATCCGAACTTCTTTTCCTTTGAGGTTTAAAGTCATTGTCTTAATACCGTCATCAATACCCAAAATCGGTTTGACTTCTAATGCATCTTGTGGCATTTCACGCCCTTCCACCAAAGCATAAACCGTTCTTAATGCAGCTTCCATCACACCACCGGTGAAGCCGAATACCGTTGCAGCCCCTGTATATTCACCCAGCGGAGAATCTGCCTCGGAGGACGGTAAATTCTTAAAGTCTATACCCGCTTGTTTAATCATGCGGGCCAGTTCACGTGTTGTTAATGAAACATCAACATCTTGGAAACCGGAAGAGAACATTTCCTTACTGCGTTGGATTTCAAATTTCTTTGCCGTACACGGCATAATTGATACAACGCGAATCTGACAAGAATCAATGCCTTTTTTATCCGCATAATAGGTCTTTGTTAAAGCTCCAACAATCGCGTGCGGAGATTTACATGTTGAAAAATGCGGAATCATATCATGATGATAATGTTCCAAATAATCAACCCAAGCCGGACAACAAGATGTAATCAACGGTAATTTTTCCGGATGATTAGTAAAGCGATCTATAAATTCACTACCCTCTTCCATAATGGTCACATCCGCACCAAAATTAGTATCAAAAACCGCATCAAATCCCAACCGACGAAGGGCTGTATATAATTGACCGGTTGTTAATTCACCCGGTTCAAGACCAAAAGCTTCACCGATAGCCACACGAACGGCCGGTGCAATTTGGACAACCGTATGTAAATTTTCATCCTTGATATATCCCCAAACTTTATCCGTTTCATTCACTTCGGATAAAGCACCGGTCGGGCAATGTGCTACACATTGTCCGCATTTAATACACGGCGATTGATTTAAAGGCAGTCCGGCAGCAGGAGAAACCCGAGAATCAATCCCCCGATTCAACATAGATAAGGCCCATACATTTTGAACATTTTGACAAACATTTACACAACGTCCGCATAAAATACATTTTCTGGGATCAAAGCAAATTGAACCGGTTGAACAATCCTTTGGCAATTCTTTATCCGAAGGTGTAATGTTTTTAATATCATTCATCGGCAAGCAAAAATCAGAGGCAATTTTTTGCAGTTCACAATTTTCATTCCGTAAGCATGTTAAACATTCATTCGGATGTCTGGACAAAATCAACTTCAACACAGTTTGACGTGCATCAATAATTTCCGGATCACGTGTGATAACATCCATTCCTTCGGCAACCGGCGTACAACAAGAACGCATCATCCGACCGCCGACTTTTACCACACAAATACCACAAGAAGCCGTCGGATCCAAGTCCGGATGATGACACAATGTCGGAATTTGGACTTGGCACTTTTTGGCTGCGTCTAAAATTGTTTTACCTTCTTCAATTTCAACTTCTACACCATCTATTTTCAATTTTACCATCTTTTTCTCCCTTTATTTTTTGCAATTAACCGTACATCCGGAACAATTTGAATCACAAGTTGTCGGTTTAAATTCTTTATTGTTTGACGGACCATCTTTTAACAAAGCTTCATATTCCGGCCAAAAATAACGCAAGGTTGACAAAACCGGATTTGGGGCTGTTTGTCCCAAGCCACATAAAGAAGCTTTTTGCATTGCATGGGCAATTTTCTTTATAGATTCAATATCAGCCATTGTTCCACGTCCTTTGGATACTTTCTTCAAAAGTTCCAACATTTGATACCCGCCCAAACGACAAGGGGCACACTTACCACAACTTTCATCGACGGTAAAGGATAAATAGAATTTAGCGATTTCCACCATCGAATCGTCTTCATCCATTACAATCATACCACCGGAACCCATCATGGAACCAATCTTTTTAAGCTCTTCATAACAAAGTGGCATATTTAATTCACTGGCCGGAATAACACCACCGGAAGGTCCACCGGTTTGAACAGCCTTGAAAGGTTTACCGGAAGATGTTCCGCCACCAATTTCATTAACCATTTCATTAACAGTTGTTCCCATTGGAACTTCAATCAATCCACTATGCTTTACTTTACCAGTCAAAGCGAAAACCTTTGTTCCCTTTGATGTCGCCGTTCCCATAGAAGAGAACCATTCGGCTCCACGTAAAATAATTTTGGGGACATTCGCCAATGTTTCAACATTATTAATTGCGGTCGGTTTTCCAAATAAACCGGAAGTTGTTGGGAATGGCGGTCTAGGATGCGGAGTTCCCCGTTTCCCTTCTAAAGATTCAAGCAACGCTGTTTCTTCACCACAAACGAATGCACCAGCTCCCAACCGTAAATCGGCGGTAAATGAGAAATCAGAACCAAAAATATAGCGTCCTAAAATACCCGCCTTTTTAGCTTGTTTAATGGCTTGTTCAACACGAGCAACGGCCAACGGATACTCGGCACGGACGTAAAAGAAACCGGCCGTTGCGCCTGTGGCATAGGCCCCAATCATCATTCCTTCCAATACGGCATGAGCTCCACCACCCAAAATACAAGAATCCATGTATGCTCCGGGGTCACCTTCGTCCCCATTACAAACCATAAATTTTTCGCCATCTTTCAAGGGTGATTTGGATAACATTTCCCATTTTTTTCCTGTGGGGAAACCAGCACCGCCACGACCCCGTAATCCAGACTTATTAATAATATCCAAGACTTCTTCCGGTTTCATGGTTAAACATTTCATCAATGCCTGATATCCGCCACCGGCGACATATTCTGCCAAATTATCCGGATCAGAATGTCCCAAATGTTCCAAAACAACTTTCTTTTGTTTGGTAAAAAACGGTAATTTCATTGATAATTCACGTTCTTTTAATTCCACGGGCAAGTCAACTTTTCGATCAGCCGAATTTAATGCGGGAATAATATGTTCGGCAACAATCTTTTCCGCTAATTCAGCATCAACCCGTTGATATAAAAACGGTTCACATCCTTTTATTTCAACCCGAGCCAACGGTCCGCAAGCACAAAGTCCCATACATCCCGTTGATACCATCCGAACCTTTTCTGAAATACCGGCTTTTTCCAAAGCCCCTTGAAAAGCCTCAATCACATTTGAAGCACCGCCGGAATGACATCCGGTTGCATTACATGTATAAATACTGGCTTCGTATGTTTCCAATTCCTTTTTAAATTCTTCACCCATAGCCAATAATTTTTGAGCTTGGGTTTTACCGAATTCTTTTAATTTCGTAATTTGTTCTTGATTTAATTCTGCCATCTTATGCCTCTTCTTTCATATTTTCACGCCATTCTTGAATAATTGCAGGAACATCTTCCGGTTTCATCCGACCATAAGTCTTTCCATTCACAACACCGACCGGAGCCAAGCCACAACATCCCAAACAACGAACAACTTGTAAATGGAACAATCCGTCATCCGTTGAATCACCGGCTTTGATTTTAAGCTCTTTTTCAAATTCGGAAATAACGGCCGGAGCCCCTTTAATATGGCATGCTGTTCCGTCGCACATCGAAATAATCACTTTCCCCGGAGCCTTTAATTTAAAGAAATTATAAAATGTTAAAACACCATAAATTTGTGCCACAGGAATTTCCATCTTTTCGGAGACAACCGCCATCGCTTCCCACGGAACATATCCGAAAGCACCTTGAACCTCATGCAAAGCCATAATCAAAGAGCCGCGTTTTCCAACCCATTTTTTTACAACTTCCGCTGTTTTTTCTTCAATTTCAGTTTTATTCATTATTTTCCCTTTCCTTTATTTATTTTTTGCGTTTTTAATTGATGATATTGATATAAGGCCAATACAATTAACATTGGCAATAATGATTCGATTCCTTCTTCCAAAATGCTGTAATAAGCTTGCTCTGTCGAACATACTTCCATTCCGGCGAAACGCAATATTGACGGCAACCGATCAAAGACCTTAGATATAATTGCCCCAAAGGCAAACACCGACATTGTCCAAGCGACCGGATTTAACTTAAATATACCCTTGATTAAAAAAGGCGTGTACTTAATTAACAGATAAAGTATCGTAATTAAAACAGATAATACCAAAACAGCCGATATAATCTTTTCATATAACGGATTATTCGGATTGGTAAAAAAACGCAATTTAATTGCCGTTGTATCATGAGTTGTTAAGGCATGTTGGATACCCATTTCCCGCAAAATCGCCGCAATTGTCAAGAATATAAAAGCACGCCAAGACATTTTTTTATCCGCAAAATCATCACGATAAAAAATCAGACATGCCAACAAGACACCGAAACCGACAAAGGTTAATCCGTCGGTAAAAGCACCCTCGGCAATAAAACTCATCACCTGTTTATCAGACAAAAAATCAAAGCATAAATGCAAAAAAACCGTATAAACAATAAATATCAAAACAGAACTATAAAAAGACGATATTTTTTTAAGCATTTCAACTCCATTCGTTTATTTATTCTTTATATCCGAAAACGAATAAACAAGTCAACATTTTTTTTATAAAAATACGGTATTTTTATATTTTAGGACCACAAACAGCACCAGTCCATGGCTTCCAACTATCACCTGTTCCATCCCCCGGATTCACTGTATGATAACTCCATGTCCCTTTACTATTTAAAATCGCACATTCAGGGCCTTCAGAACACCCTTGATTGACAAATGAAATAACCCGAGTGTAATTCCCGTAATATTTTATTGTCCGACTCAAAGAGAAGGGGCCTATATAAGCAAGCGTACCTTCACAAGTATTTAGATAACCTGCACCACCCTTTAACGCACAGCCAGTATTTTGATACGCTTTAACCTGTTCTGCGCTTAATAGGGTTCGACCAATTGCCTGACATTGAGCTCGAGCAGCCTTAACATATTCTCGACCAAAATTTTTACCCACTCCTTGAGAGAAATAACATGGGAATTTATCCGAAGCTTCTGCAGAATTACACGTCGGCATTTTTTCACATAACTTACTAACACATTTCCCATTAACATAGATTTGGTTTTCAGAGCAAATGGACGAACAAGAACAATCCGCATTTTGATTATATCCAGCTCCACATGTTGTACGACAAACACATTCACCATTTGAGTAAACCTTTTCTTCGGGACAAATAGAAGAACAGCTACAATCTGTATTTTGTCGATATCCAACTGGACAAGTATTAGAACAAACACAAGCATTCCCTTGTGCATTTGGAACTTTACCCGCCGGACAAATACAAGAACATGTATTTAAATCTAATTGCATAGTATACGGACAATTTTTATCACAAATACAAGCCGTTCCTTCTTTATTTAAAACTCGATTTTGTGAGCAAGAACATTGACAATTATCATCAGCCTCCTGTCCAAAAATCGGACAAACTGGACATACACACTCACCATTTTCGTTTAATTCTTTACCCGCTGGACAAGAACATGAACAATCTTTATTTTGAACTTTTCCATCCTCACAAGCAGTCGGACAAATACAGTCATTCCCCTCAGCATTTGGAACTTTACCCGCCGGACAGATACAAGAGCAGGTGTTTAAATCCAGTTGCATAGTATACGGACAATTTTTATCACAAATACAAGCCGTTCCTTCTTTATTTAAAACTCGACCATCCGGACAAGAACAGGTACAATTTTCATCAGATATCTGTCCGAATATCGCACAAGCATCACAAACACAATTTCCATCTTTATCCTTTACTTTACCCGTCGGACAAGAACATGAACAATCTTTATTTTGAACTTCTCCATCCTCACAAGCAGTCGGACATACACACGCATCCCCTTCGGCATTTGGAACTTTACCCGCCGGACAGATACAAGAACAGGTGTTTAAATCCAGTTGCATGGTATACGGGCAATTTTTATCACAAGCACAAGCTGTTCCCTCTTTATTTAAAACTCGACCATCCGGACAAGAACATTGACAATTATCATCCGCTATTTGCCCGACAATCGGACAAGTCGGACAAACGCACTCTGTCCCTTCCGCATTCGGAATTTTTCCGGTCGGACAAGAACATTGACAATTTTCTTCATTTAAAGTCATTTCATATGGGCAAATCGTATCACAAATACAAAGCGTTCCCATCGGATTTAAAACTTTTCCCATCGGACAAGAACATTGACAGTTTTCATCCGCTATCTGTCCCGCAATCGGGCAAGCCGGACAACCACAATTACCATCCGAATTTTCCAATCGTCCGTCCGGACAATAACAAGAACAACTTTCCGGATCTAAAACTTTACCGTCAGAACAAATCAACCCGCATAAACACTTACCATTTTCCATCGATTCATCTTTATCACAACAAATCCCTTCTTTTTGGTAAAATACATCCGTCGAATAGGAACAACATCCTATTTCCCCACTAATTTGTTTCCCATTGGTATCAACTGCCGGAACAATTTGTCCCCCATTTTTACAAACACATTCCCACCGATTATCCGCATAATATTTAAGCTCCAATAATTCATTGGGACATTCAACCTTATATTGTCCGTCCAAACAACCATCCGTTTCCGTCGGGACTGCACCACGTCCTTTTAAATAGTCCCGAAAGCTTTTATAAACAATTTCATCGGTAATACCGTCCGTTCCGTCATAAGAATAATATTGATCGCCCAATAAAACCACCGGACAACAATTTCCTTTATAAACGTATTTTTTTCTTTCTCGTGTCACAGAAGGATTAAATTCACAAAGTGCCGTTTTCTCTTTTTTATCCGTTGAACAAGACATACATGACCACGTCTTTAACTCCCGACATTCTTCACAAGTTTTTGCATTAACCGCCTTGATATCAACATCAGTCTCTTTTGTCCCCGCCGATATTTTATTTGTACTTTTTTGAATTGTATTTTGCGACACAAAAATTTGGCAAAGATTATTTATACACCTTTGCCCTACCAGACAATCCCGATCATTTTGACAAAGCGAAATTTCCTTAGCCGCCCAAGAATTGGCCGAAATCATCATTAAAATCAGTACTATAAAAAAACGGATTTTTTTCATATTTAACCCCTTTAAAATCTATTGGGATTATATATGATTTTTTACATTTTTTCAAGTATAATTTTTAAGTATACGATGTTTTTGGCGATTCCAATCCCGCTGTTTGATTGTTTCCCGTTTATCCACCGTATTCTTACCAACAGCTAATCCCAATTTAACCTTTGCGATTCCCCTATTATTGAAATACAATTCAAGCGGTATCAGAGTATATCCCTTTTGGTTAATCTGTCCCCTGATTTTTTGAGCTTCTTTTTTATGAAGTAATAAAGTTCGGGGACGAGTTGCCTTATGACCGAAATAACCGGCCTCATTGTATGGCGTAATGTTTAAATTCAACAGTACCGGTGTATCGTTTTCAAAAGTCGCATAACTATCGCCCAAATTAGCCCGTCCCAAACGCAAGGATTTTATTTCACTTCCGATTAAAGCAATTCCGGCTTCCAATGTTTGTAAAATCGAATAATTAAAATGAGCTTTTCGATTTTGAGATATTGTTCCCGTTTGAATATAATTTTTTACTTTTCCAGCCATAATAAGGTTTCCGCTTCCACAAGATGAGATATTTTTGAAATCATATCTTGGCGATATTTTTCCAACCACATCTTTTCATCTTCATCCAATAATTTATAATCAATCAATTTATCACACATCGGGATATAAGTCAACATTTCAAAGGAAAAGTTATTTTGATTTTCCACAACTTTCATCATATTTTCTATTCGTATTCCAAAATTACCTTCCTGATAAAAACCCGGCTCATTCGACAAAACCATTCCTGGCTTTAAAGTATCTTGTGAATTGGGAGATAAAGTCGGTGGCGTTTCGTGAACGGATAAAAATGCACCGATACCATGACCGCTGGCGTGATTATAAGTCACATATGCACGAGTTATTCGGTCCAATTCACCTGTTTTTGTATCTTTCGTAAAAGTTGCCCGAGCCAATGCAATATGAGCCTTTAAAACACGAGTATATTTTTCCGTCCATTCCGAATAAATTTCATCTCCCAAAACAATCGTCCTTGTCATGTCCGTTGTTCCACCCAGATATTGAGCTCCGGTATCAATTAAATAAATCCCCCCATTGCCAAATTCGGCATCCGATGTTTCATAATGAGGCATACTGGTATGTGATGAAATTGCCGATATTGCCGGAAAAGATTCGGATTGATATAATTCATTTTTTTCCCGTAATCGGATTAAATAATCCACCGCACTTTTTTCGGTATGATTTGAATAATTTTTCTCTAACCAACACAAAAAATCACAAATAACGGCACTTTCTTTTAGGGCTATTTGAGTTATATTTTCCAACTCCGTTTCATTTTTACAAACTTGATCCATAATAAACGGATTTTTTATATGAATAACATCCGCCCCATTTTCAATCAATTGATTATAAAGCCCTTTTGAGGCGTGATTAAAATCAAGCCCGACCTTTTTCCCATTTAAACCCGATAAAGTCTCTTTGGAAAAGAAAGAATATGTCTTATTGTGAAAAATCAATAACCTTTTTAAAACAAGGGGAGAATATGGCAATACAAAACTTCTTTGATTTAAAAGCCAAGACACCGTATTCAGATCGGTCATCAAAAAGACATCACAATCAAAATCCGTTTTAGATAATTTTTCAAATGTACTTTGACCGGCATACTTTAATGAATAATCAAAAATTTCATCTTTTTTATCAATCGTCGGAATATTTAAATCAGCTTCACCAAAGACAAAAGATGAAAACTTTTTTTGTATATTTTCCGTCATATAAATACTTAATTGCCAAGGATCATACAATATCTTTTGAATATTCAGATGTTCGGATATAAATTTAAAAACATCCGTCAATCCGTTAAACAAAACAACTTCCATTGAAGATTGTTTCCGAGCCGATTCGATATACCGTCCATCAACGAACAAATAGGATTTTTTCGATGTCATCAGACAAATTCCAAACGAACCGCCGAAACCAGTCAATTCAGAAAAGAAAGTCGGACACAAGCTTAATCTTTTTTCATCATATTCGCCGGGATGAAAAACAAGAAAAGCATCTGCCTGATGTTTCTTTATTTGTTCAAGAATGCATTTCTTCATATATCTTCAAAGTCTTTTCACACATTTTAGATATTGAAAAATTATCCCGAACCCCTTTAATTGCCTGTTGAGCAATTTTTTGTTTTTGTACCTCGGTCAAATCCAACAACTCATCCAACTTTTGAGCCAACGCTTTAATATCGCCCACATTAATTAAAAAACCGTTTTGACCATCTTTTATGGTTTCCATGGCTCCACCATGGGCATAAGCTACCGTTAAACAACCCATTGCTTGTGCTTCCGGAACGGTTCGTCCGAATGCCTCGGGCTCCAAAGATGGGCACACCACAATATCCGAACAAAAATATGCAACCGGCATTTGATCACATCTTTTTTTAATCAAAACCCGACCTTTTAATTTCTTTTCGGCAATTTTTTGACGAATTTGATTGCTGTATTCAACCCGACCTTGATCAGACCCAACAAAAACACCCACGAAATCACGATGCCTCATCAAAGAAAAGGCTTCTATCAAATCCAAATGTCCTTTCCAATGAGTTAATCGCCCCGGAAGTAAAATTACTTTTTTCCCAAAGGGTAAATGCCAATATCTGGATAAGGATATTTTTTGTTTCGGCGAGACCTTTATCGGATTAAATGTTTCAACATCCGCCCCCCGATGAACAACCGTCAATTTTTCCGGATTAACAGCATAATTTTTCAGAATGTGATTTTTAATAAAATCGGAAACGCAAATAACCCGTTCGGATTTCAACATCACGGCATTATAAAAAGTTTTAAAAATTCTAGGCTTTAATCCGTAAGTTCCATGAAAACTGGTTAAAAATTTAACTTTTTTCTGTCCTCTTAAAGCCAGCCACGCCACCCAAGCCGGTGCACGAGAACGAGCATGAATCAGTGTAATTCCTTTTTCCTTGATAATTTTTTTCAGTTTTCGGGCAGATAAAAACATCTTAATCGGATTTTTGGAATGCACAGGTAATTGAATATGCTCAACACCCAATTTTTCCAGCTCTTTAACCATCGGTCCACCACTTGATATGACATAATTAGTCCACCCTTTTTGACATAAGGCACGAGCAATTTCAATTGTTCCACGCTCTACCCCACCGGTTTCCAAAGCCGGCAAAATTTGACATATAACTATTTTTTTCATTTATCTTTCCACATCCGGAATAAGTTGACGACGAACCACAGGTTCCCGTGTCATTTTATATCCACGATCCTGCATACATGACTGATACGCACCTGTTGATACAGACCAATCCGCCCAAACCGTATTAACATATAGCGGTTGAGCCCCCGGATACGGCACAAACGAAGCCCAAACCCCATTATCGGATTCGTTTTGAAATTTTCGAGACGGAACTTTTTGAGCATTCAACGGCCAAGCCGGTAAAGTCCATGGCCAATAATCAGCTTGTTCGATACAATCATTATGATCCTTAACAAACCATTCTTCATCAGCAAGCGGATTTTCCCAATAAAAGATTGTTTGACCTTTATCAAGCGGACTACACCCGATGATAATTAAAAACAGTAGCGATAAAAAAGTTTTTTTCATATATAACCCCTTTTTTTTACCTATAATAAATGCTTTTATAAAAAACACAAGAAAAAAATACTTATACATCAACAAATAAGACATCGGCAATGTCTTTTTGATCGGTCAGATACATAATCATACGGTCTAATCCGATAGCAATTCCGGAAGCTTTATCTATTTTATCCAAAGCCGTCATAAATTCTTCATCAATCGGATAGGATATTCCATACAGCTCTTTTTTCCGTTTCATATCATGAACGAAACGATTTCGTTGTTCAGTAGCATCCGTTAATTCGGAAAACGCATTTCCGATTTCCATACCGCCAGCATAAACTTCAAAACGTTCGGCAAAACGAATATCCGTATCCTTTGTTTTAGCCAATGCCCCCAATGCGACCGGATAATCATATAATATCGTCGGCTTATCAACGCCCAATTTAGGTTCAACCAATTCCAACATAATTCTGAAAAAAGCATCCTCCCATGTATCATTATCACTGGGATGAAGTCCTAATTCATGTGCAATTTTTATAATTTTTTCCGGATTCGGATTTAAATCATACCCCTCCGGCAAGGTTTCGATTAAATCAACCGAAGCATATTTAAGAAAAGCCTCTCGGACCGAAATCTTTTCAAAATCTGGCACATCAAAACCAACCGCCTTTCCACAAGTTTTCATCAAGCTTTCCGTCAATTCCATCATCCGCCTGTAATCCGTATTTTTTTCATAAAATTCAAGCATTGTAAATTCCGGTCTGTGAGTTAAACCATATTCTTCATTCCGAAAACACGGACAAATCTGGTATATTTTATTCCAACCTTTGGCTAATAACTTTTTCATCGCAAATTCCGGAGATGTATGTAAAAACATTTGATGAGCCCCCATACCAACCGGTTCGTTCAAGCGAGTTTCAAATGCGGATAAATGGACTTCCATCCCCGGACATTTTTGTAAAACTGGTGTTTGAACCTCTAAAAATCCATGTTCATCAAAAAAACGACGGACAGTTTGAATTATTAAAATTCTTTTTTTTAAAATATTTTCAATCATATCTCTTGCCTTTATTTTAAAATTATGATAAGAATCCGACATATTAATCTATAAAAGAAGGATAGCATAAAATGAAAGCACAAGCAAATCAAATTCGTCCGGGTTGGGTTATTGCTCAAAACGGCAAACAATATTCAGTCACAAAAATTGAAATCATTACCCCCGGAAAAGGCGGTGCATTTATCCAAGTTGAAATGCGTGATATTGATACCGGAAACAAAACAAACGATCGCTGGCGGACTGCCGATACTGTCGAACGTTTGACATCGGAAGATCATGATTGCCAATATTTATATCAAGAAGGCAACAATTTAATTTTCATGCAACTGGATAACTATGACCAAATTGAAGTTCCGATGGATTTAATGGGTGAAAAAGCCAAATATCTGGAAGATAATATGGAAGTTAACATTGCCTTTATTGAGGGACGTCCGATTTCCGTTACTATTCCCCAAAAAGTCGTCAGAACAATCGTTGAAACGGAACCATCCATAAAAGGACAAACCGTCACCACATCTTTCAAACCAGCAATTTTGGATAACGGTATCAAAACAATGATTCCGTTGTTTGTCGGAAATGGTGAGAAAATCGTCGTCAATACCGAAGATGGTAGTTATGTTGAAAGGGCAAAATAATGGCTTTTACCTTAAAAAATCCGACTGTTGTTGAAAAAAGACGGATATCCACACGGGAACGATTGGCTCAAATTGAAAGTCGTGAAGTTCAACGATTAAAGAAATTATCACCGAACTTAAACATTATGATTAAGGCTGTTCAAAAAGCCGGTGCCAGTTTGGTTCATGATTTTCGTGAAGTCGGCGAATTGCAAGTGTCTAAAAAAGGCCCGACCGATTTCGTATCCAATGCCGATATTAATTCGGAAAAAATCCTGATTGATATTTTAAAGCAAGAACGACCGGATTATGGCTTTATTTGTGAAGAAAGCGGAGTTATAGAGCCTCAAAACGGTTCGGAATACACATGGATTATAGACCCGTTGGACGGAACAAACAACTATTTACATGCCATTGACATTTTTTCTGTTGTCGTCGCATTAAGAAAAAATGATGAAATCATTGCTTCGGTTATTTATAATCCAATTACACGGGACTTATATTATGCCGAAAAAGGAAACGGAGCTTTTAAAATGTCGCCGACCGGAAATAAACGGTTACGTGTATCGGCACGAACAAATTTTGCACAATGCTTAATCCGTATTCCGATGAAATTAAAGCAGAAATTTCCAATGTGTTCGGGTGTCCGCAAAATGGGTTCAACAACATTGGAACTCTGTGGGGTTGCCGGCGGTCAGATAGATATTTGGACCGGTGGAGATGAAAAATTATGGGATATCAGTGCCCCGTATCTGATTATCAAGGAATCCGGCGGTCAATTTATGACAAAAGACGGCAAAACAGAGTTAAAGGATTTATTAAAATCCGATTGCATTATCGCATCAAATTTAACTCTGTGCGAAAAGATTTTGACTGCATTAAAGAAATAATTTTTATTTTACTGCATTAGGAACGAACTCGTCCTTCTTTTTGGGGGACGGTTTTTCCTTGATGAGTAATTTTTTCAACCCTTTTTTGTTGTTCTTCCTCTAACCGTTTAATTGTTTCTTCCGCTTCTTTTAAAACAACTTCTTCTTCTCTGTACATACTTATATCCTTTCATAAAAAAATCCCCGTTTCACCGGGGATTTGGTTTTCTGTTTAAAAGACTTATAACACCGCAACCCCGCCTTTGGATAAACCATCCAAAAGTCCCAAGTTCAGCAACAATAAACCTTTTACATTTAACATGTCTGCATTTATACCCTATTTTAGGGACAAAGTCAATATTTTTTATAAATTATTTTTGTAAACATCTGACGGGACATCCGTTTTCACTATCCACAATCAGCATATCCGCACAATTATGAGCCGTTGCCCATTCTCTTAAAGAATTATACCCCGGACAACATTTCCATACCATATCTTCTTGAAAAGAAAAATATCCGTCTGCACAAACATAATTTCCATCCGGACAACCGGTTTGTTCATTTATATTCGGCTTTCTGTGTTTAAGAGCAAACAACTTTATCAATCCGTCATAATCATACATTTGATCCCCGATCGGAATTTTATAACAACATTTTCCGTTAAAATTATACTTTTTAGACGGCATACATTTTCCATCCACACATTTTTCAGAACAAGCATCACAATCCGCATTACTTTGACAAATTAATGTTTTTTTATCCCTTAATGCGACGTATCCAATACTTCCTAATAAAACCCCAATTAAAATCAAAGCGATTATTTTTTTTCTGTTTATCATATCAACATCCCCGAAGGATATAATCCTATCCCGATTCAAAATAAAATTCAAGATAATAATTTAT